>JBDNHZ010000221.1:0-9553 GCA_041688515.1 Verrucomicrobiota bacterium | reverse complement strand
GGGATGAGGCCCACCGGAATCCGGCCCGCGAGGACTTGGGCTCGGACGGCCGCCTCGTTGGTCACGGTGACCCGGAAGGCGATGTCCGAGGTGAAATTTGAGATCACCCCGCGCGAGAGGGCTGAGCCATCCAGATCGGCGATCCACAGCGCCATGCTGACCTGCCGGGAGCCGGAGCCCCCACCGGTCAGGGAGCCGATGAAGGAAGCGATGAAGATCGGCACCGCGAGGTAGAGGAGGACGGACCTGCGGTCGCTGAAGAACAGTTTCAGCTCGGCTCGCATCAAGGCTCGAATCTGGATCCACATGTTGTGCTCTCCCGGGGTCAGCCGTCCCGAAGATTTCGGCCGGTCAATTGGAGGAAGATGTTCTCGAGTGACGGCCGGCGACTGTCGAGATGATGGAAGTGAACGTCCGCTCGCCGAAGTTCCGCCAGGACCCGTTCCAAACCGTCCTCCATGGAATCGACCTGGACCCGCAGTTCGTTGGCGGTCCAGCTCACCTGCCGCACCCCGGCGAGGCCCTTCAGCGACGACAGATCCCTCGGTTCTGCACCGTCCAGTTCGAATCGCAGTTCAAAGCCGGCGCTCACCCGCGATTTCAGCGCCTTGATCGAGTCGTCTGACACGACCTGCCCATGATCGAGGATGATCACGCGATCGCAGAGTCGTTCCACCTCTTCCATATAGTGCGTGGTATAGACCACGGTCTTCCCGCGACGCCGGAGTTCCTCGACGTTTTCAAAGATGGCGTTTCGGCTCTGCGGATCGACACCGACCGTCGGTTCATCCAGGAAGAGGATGTCCGGGTCGTGCAACAAGGCTGCGGCAAGATTGACTCGCCGTTTCATTCCGCCGCTGAAGGTCGAGACCCGGTCTGCCCCGCGATCGGACAGTCCAACAAACTCCAGTGCGCGGAGGAGGGCTTCTTCCAGACGCTCCCCCCGCATCTGGTAGAGCGCTCCGCAGAGCGCCAGATTATCGCGGGCTGAGAGCGCCTCGATCAACGCCAGTTCCTGTGGAACGAGTCCGAAACGCGCCTTGGCAGGATCGTCATCCGCGCGGAGGGAATGGCCCAGGATTCGCACACTGCCCGAGGTGGCGCGCAGGAGGCCGCAGACGATGCTGAGAGTGGTGGTCTTGCCCGCTCCGTTGGGGCCCAGGAGCCCGACGGATTCCCCGGCGGCGACCGTGAAGCTGACGCCAGCCACCGCCTTACGATCGCCGAAAAGCCGGACCAGGTTTTCGACCTCCAGAATGGGGGCTCCGGATGGGTTCATGGGAAAACAGGTGAACTCGGCCCCGGGTTGAAATGAAGTCCCTGATCCAAGGCCGGGTCACGATGCCCCGATTCCGGTTGGGACTCCAAGAGCGCAGATGCGCAATGCCCGATCCTGGGACCGCGGCCGTCCCCGGCCGCATTGAGGGTTCGGAGGGACGAGTTCTACGAGTTCCCATTCCTGCACTCCGAAGTTTCGGACTCGCAGAGCTCCACCCTCCGTTCCCCTTTTGCCGCTGGAATTGCCCGCGAGGTTTGGCATAAACGAAACCTCAAAACCAACGATTCCCGTGATCCCCGTGAAGAAAGACGCAATCCGCTGGTTCGAAATCGCCGTCGCCGACATGCCGCGGGCGAAGAAATTCTACGAAACGATTCTGGGCCTCAGCCTCATCGACGCCCAGATGCCGGGCTGTCAGATGGCGATGTTTCCCTGTGACCCACGGAACGGCGTTGGTGGCGCCATCGTCCTGATGGACGGGATGCCGCCCGGAGTCGGCGGAACGATGGTCTATCTGAATGTGAACGGAGGACTGGATGCCGTTCTGCCCCGGATCGAGTCGGCTGGGGGGAAGATCTGGTGTCCCAAATTCTCCATTGGGGAACACGGCTTCATCGGGATCTTCATGGACACCGAGGGCAACGCCGTCGGGTTGCACAGCCTGACCTGAGGGGAACAGGTCCCGGAACCGGAGTCGATTGGGGCGCGTGGAGTTGATCCCGCAGTTCCTGCCTAGTCTGCTGGCACGACCGCAGGAGCCAAGGCCTTGAATTCCCTGGAACCCTTGGCACGGCCTGCCTGGAGCTCAATCCGGTAGGTGCCTCCTGGGATCAACTCGGAGGGCGCTTGCAACACCCGGTATCCCTTGAGCAGTTCGCCATAGACGAGACCGCGCTGGGGTTCGCCCTTGCCCTGGGCCGCCAGGTGCCACACCGATTGTCCCAACTGCGTGGCGGGCACATTGCTGACGGCAATCACCCGCAGGGTCTGCAGGGCATACTCCCGATCCAACATGAACAGGGTGGGCAGCACCGTCGCATCCGCTGCACCGCGTCCACTCGGGCGGGTCGAAACATCGATTTGAATTTGTGGTGGGGCCAGCAAGTCGGTGAACCGATAGAGGTAGCCTCCGCCCAACAGGATGAGGGTTGCGATCAGGATCCAGTTCTTGCGTGTCATCTCGTGTTGTTGGCTGACGGTGCTCCAACCGGAAGGATTCGACCGGATTGGGGCGTGGTTTTGGAGGCGATTGAACCGCGCCGATGGGCGCGGATGAAGGTCGGAAAACGGAACCGCGAACGGAATCAAGTGGGCATGAAACAAACTTCGGCAAACAAGGCGCAGATCGAATGCGCACGGGCGTTCACCCTGATCGAACTCCTGGTGGTGATCGCCATCATCGCCATCCTCGCGGGCATGTTGCTGCCCAGCCTTGGCAAGGCCAAGGAAGCCGCCAAGCGCATCGCCTGCGTCAATCAACTCCGGCAGTTGGGACTCTCCACCACCGTTTACCTGGCCGACAACAACGGAAACTTTCCCGAACGGAATATGGGTCCCCGATGGCCGGAGCGGTTGCGCTCCAACTTTCGTGATGTGCGCATCCTCGCCTGTCCGTCGGACATCGGCCCCGACAACAAGAATCGCCCCCACTCGATCACGGGTCAGACGAACCTCATCGGTGATTCCGCTCCCCGGTCCTATATCATCAATGGTTGGAACGACTACTTCGAGCAGAGCATGGGATCTGAATTCAACATGAACTCCATCGTTGGAAAGACCATCAACGAGTCCGCCATCCGGGAACCGTCCGACACCATCGTCTACGGCGAGAAGCTCTACATGATTGAGCACTTCTTCATGGACTTCCTCGAAGGGCGCCTCGGCAACGACATCGAAGTCCTCAATCACAGTGTCCACAATAGCTCCGTCCGCTCCGCGACGGGTGGCGCCGGAGGCGGATCCAACTATGCGTTTGCCGACGGGAGCACCCGCTACCTCAGGCACGGCAAATCCATCGCCCCCCTCAACTTTTGGGCCGTGACCGAGCGCTGGCGTACCAACTCGGCCGCCAACTGATCCGCCGCTCCGGACGGAAGAGTTCCTCGGAGGGACTCGCGGAGTTCGTGCCTGCGCGAGAGTATCTCAATTCTGCGAATCTGCGGTTGGCATCCGAACTGCCCCTTTCTCATTTGTTGGCAGACCGTTTCCTCGGTCGGTCCGCGTCGCGCGGATCTCCCAGGTCGGGGGATGCTCATTCCCGGCCAATCTTCCCCACCGTCCGTTTGCGGTGGGGCAGACGTTGGGTTTGGTTCTGGGTTGTGCCGCCTGTCCCGGTTCGCTGGGACAGGCGGCTTTGCGTTGGGGCTTGGCTGCTGGAGCCTCTTCCTCAGGCCCGGGTGCCCAGGCCAATTTGTTCCCGCAGGAACCGGATGGACCGTTCCAGTTCACCGCGCTGCTTTTCGCGGTCGTTGGCATCGAAGCCGGTCGCCGCCTTCCCGCGTTTCGCCACCGCCAGGAAGCGGGCGAATTCGCGGGCGGGCTTCTTGGGGAAGGCATCCCAGAAGCCGGCTTCCAGGTAGGGAAACTCGACCTGAAATCCGCCGATGGTCTCGATGTTGACCGCCACCCCGGGGCAGAGCTTGGCGAAGGTGGCGAAGTAGCGGTTCCAGTCGATGCAACCGCCCTCGCCGAAGGCAGTCCACTGGACCTTGCACCCTTTCTCGGTTTCCCAGATGGCCGAATCGCGAAGGCTGGTCGTGAACGCGTAGGGCCCCAGGATGGTGAGAGAATCGTAGGGATCTTCCAGGGTCCACACGGCGTTGCCGGAATCCATGTTGGCACCCACCCAGTCGCGGCCCGCGGCTTCGATGAGCGAAACCAACTCGGTGGCGGTCATGTCGCCGGCGTGGTTCTCGATGGCCACCTTCACTCCGAGATCCGCGGCCAGTGACTTCTGAGACTTCAACACCTGCACCGTGTCGGCGATCCGGGCTTCGATGCCTCCGGGGGTTTTGCGATCCTCACGGGCGCCCAGCACGACGCGAAAGACCGGCGAGCCCACCGCGCGGCTCAGGCGCAGGCCCCGCGCCAGATGTTCCTCGGCTGTTCCCCAGTCCTTTTTGAAGGATTTCGAGGTTGGGCAGATGCTCCAGGAGCCGAGCAGGATCTCGATGCCCTTGTCGGTCGCATACTTCTTCAACTCTGCCCCGCCGGCGTCATTGTCGGTCCCCAACGCTGCCAGATCGGTAATGAACAGGGTGTCGAGCTTCTGTTCGGCGGCGTAGTCGACCAGTTCGCGACCCTTCCAGCCGAAGGCGCGGATCGCGAAGTTGTCCATCCCCAGCTTGATCTTCTGTCCCTTGGCATCCAACAGCGGGGCCGCGGCGTGAAGGGTAGGGGTGCTGGCGAGGGTGGCAGCGCCGGCGGCGGCCACGGTGGCGACGAAATCGCGACGAGTCATAGCAGTGCCGTGGGTTGTCTCACGGTCGATCGGCCACCGCAAGGAGTGGATCCTTGCGGGCTGATCTTCCCGTTGTTCCGCCCCCTGGACGGGAATCCGGCTCAGCGCCCGACCTTCTTGTCCATCAAACGGGCGAGATCGCTCAAGACCCCGCACAGCGACGCCAGAGCCGGAGTTGAGACACCGCATTCCTGCGCCTGCCGCCAGGGTTCGAGGAAGAGGCTGTCCAGTTCCAGCGGGCGTCGTTCCATGAAGTCCACGATTGTCGAGGCGAAGTAGGGCCCCATCTCGCGCGTTCGATCGATCTGATACTGGACGTAGTCCTTGGGAACGGCGTGACCCAGGGCGCGGGTGGTGGCGATCACTTCGCCCATGAGCCGTCGGACCCACCATTCCCAGGCGGGATTTTCCAGAAGTCGATCGGAGGACCAGCACTCGGACAACGGCAGACCATCGGCGAGTCGACCTGCCTCCACTGCTTCCAGGCCGGCCGCACTGGCCACGCCCAAACCGTTGAAGGGAATGTTCCAGACCAGCTTCAACCAGTGCGCCTCCGCGAGGGTATCCGTCACGTCGCACGGCACCCCTGCCGCTTCGAACGTAGCGGCAATCAGCCGGGTCCGATCCCCTGCCGGACGTCCATACTCGCCCAGGAGGATCCGGCCATGGGCGATATGGCGGATGATTCCCGGGGCGACGCGGTTGATGCAGACGAAGCAAAGGCCGCCCAGGATTTGGTCCTCGCGCAGGACGGTCGAAAGCGCCTCTTCGTTCCCCAGCCCATTCTGAAGCGTCAGTACCGCGGTTCCGATTTCGACGAGCGGCGGGAGAAGTCGGGGAAACTCATGGTTGGCGGTGGTCTTCAGTCCGATGACCACCAGATCGCAGGGCCCGATCTCCTCGGGGGTGGCGGCGGCGTTGGGGTGGACATGGAAATCCCCGTTTGGGCTGAGGACCTCGACGCCGCGGTGACGCACGGTCTCGAGATCGGAACGGAGCAGGAAGTGGACGTCATGCCCGGCGCGAGCCAGGCAGGCACCGTAGTAGGAGCCCAGGGCACCACAGCCCACGATGGCGATCTTCATTGGGGAGATCCCGTTGGAATCGGGCGAAAGCGGGGAAAAATGGGAGGTGAAAAGAAAAACGGCACCCGAACAAGCCGGGTGCCGATGTCAGGCCCAAAAGGCCGGAAGGGCTTACTTGGTGCCCAGGATGGCTTCCTTGGCGGCCTTGGCCACCCGGAACTTCACGACCTTCTTGGCCGGGATCTTGATCTCGGCGCCGGTCGCAGGGTTTCGGCCGAGACGGGCCTTGCGGTTCACAAGTACCAGCTTGCCGAGGCCGGGAAGGGTGAAGGTGTTCTTGGCGTGTTTGTACGCGAGGGTCGCGATGAGATCGAGGATCTCGGTCGCCTTCTTCTTGGGAATCTCCGATTGCTCGGCGATGGCGGCAGCCAGCTGGGACTTGGTAAGTGCTTTGGCCATGATATGACGTGGAGTAGATTTTACGATTGATGTTGGCGTGGTTTGCCAACTGCACCGGGATTCAAACAATGCCCCCTTCATCGGCAAGGAAAAACTCCGAAAATCTGGGCAAAAATCGAAGTTTTTTCCTTGGGCAGCCGACTTGGACTGTGTGTGTGCCGAGGGCGGATCGAAGATTTCAGTTTCAAGATTCAAGCGGATGCAGGTTCCACGATCGCCCTGGGCGGCGACGTCAGCACCCAGGCGCTGGTGAGCCGGTGCCTGCCTTGACTTGGTCGGTCGTCCCCGCACCATCGGCATGTGGCTGAACTGACCTCGATCGACGGCGGGCTGCGCTATGAAATTGTGCGCAAGATCTACGAGGGAGGCATGGGCATCGTCTACGAGGCCCAGCAGCAGGGCGCGCGTGGGTTTGTGAAGCGGGTTGCGATCAAGGTCATCCGGGAGAAGTACGCGCGCCAACCCGAGTTCATCGAGAACTTCATTGGCGAAGCCAAGCTCGTGGCCGACCTGATCCACACCAATATCGTCCAGACCTATCATCTCGGGGACTTCGACGATTCCTGCTACATCTGCATGGAGTTGATCCGCGGGGTCAATCTGGAGCAGTTCACCGAACGTCTCCACCAACGCCGGCGCAAGCTTCCCATCGAACTCGCCGTGTTCATCGTGTCACGGGTCGCCCGCGGCCTCGCCTACGCCCACGCCAAGACCGATCGCGACAACAACCTCCTCGGGATCGTCCACCGGGATGTGAGTCCAAAGAACGTGATGATCGCCTTCGAAGGCGACGTAAAGCTGACCGACTTCGGCATCGCCAAGGCCCGTGGATTCCTCAAGGACAAGGAAGGCGAAGAGGTGGCCGGCAAGCCTGAGTACATGAGCCCGGAACAGGCGGACTTCCAGATCACTGACAAGCGTTCCGACATCTTCTCCGTCGGCATTGTCCTCTCGGTCCTGCTCATCGGACAGAACGTCTTCAAGCAGGCTTCCGCCGAGGAATCCCGCCGACGGGTGGTCCAGTGTGTCCTTCCGGATTTCACCCAACTGAACCCGGACATTGATGGGCGGTTGAATCAGATGCTGCACAAGGCCATGGCCCGCCTGCCGGTGGACCGCTTCCAGACTGCCGAGGAACTCCTCTACGAACTGGAGTACTTCATCTATCACAAGGGTTACGGCCCCACCAACGAGACGCTCGGCAAATTCATCCGGGAACTGTTCACCGACGACGCTCCTTCCCGTACCAACGCCGCTGCCCACGGCGGAACCATCCAGATGCGCGCCGGTTCCCGTGGATCCACGCGCAAGAAATCCCCCGGCACCACCACGCGGACCCCGGCTCCGGTTGCCGTCCGGGGCTCCTCCCTTTTCGAACAAATCAAACAAAAGCTCCGATGAGTCGCAGTACCGCCAAGAAATCCCGCCAGGTCACCCTCGGTCTCCTGCAGCATGCCTGTTCGCCGGATCCGCGTGAGAACCTCGCCACCTGCCTTGCCGCCGCCGATCGGGCCGGCAAGGACGGTGCCCAGATCATCTGCACCCAGGAGCTGTTTCGTTCGCAGTACTTCTGTCAGGCCGAGAAACACGAATACTTCAAGCTCGCCGAGAAGATCCCCGGTCCGTCGGTCGAGGCGTTCCAGAAGATCGCCCGCAAGCACAAGGCGGTCGTCATCGGGTCGCTCTTTGAGAAACGAGCCGAGGGCCTTTACCACAACACCGCCGTCGTCATCGACGCCGACGGTTCGTTCCTGGGCATCTATCGCAAGATGCACATCCCCGACGATCCCTCTTACTACGAGAAATTCTATTTCACGCCGGGCGACACGGGATTCCGTGCCTGGGACACCCGCTATGGCCGCCTCGGTGTCCTCGTCTGCTGGGATCAATGGTATCCCGAAGCCGCCCGTCTCACGGCCCTCCGCGGTGCCGAGATCCTGTTCTACCCGACCGCCATCGGATGGCATCCGTCGGAGAAGGCCGAGTACGGGGTGAACCAGCACGGCGCCTGGGAGACCATCCAGCGTTCCCACGCGGTCGCCAACGGGTGCTACGTCGCCGCCGTCAACCGCATCGGAACCGAGACGCCCGAGGGCGGCGACGGGATCGAGTTTTGGGGTCAATCCTTTGTCGCCGGAACCTCCGGACAGATCCTCGCCAAGGCCTCGGTCGCCAAGCCCGAGAATCTCCTCGTGGAAATCGATCTGGAAAAGGTCGACGTCACCCGCACCCACTGGCCCTTCCTTCGCGACCGCCGCATCGACGCGTACGGTGACTTGACCCGGCGCTATCTGGATTGAGCTGATGTTCCAATTCCGCATTGGTCTGGCAATCCTGGCACTCGTCTTCGCCGGGTTGAGCCACGCCTGGGCCGACGAATTATTCCAGCCGTATCTCCGGGGCGAAGCACCGGTCGTGCTTCGCGAGGTGCCCGCTCCGGACCTGGATCTGGCGGCGGGCCCGGACGTCCAGGTCCGTCGTCTGGTCTTCGCCTCTCATGTGGTCGAGGGCGAAACCAATGGCGTCTATGCGATCATCGCCCGGCCGTCGGTGCCTGGGCCGTTTCCGGGCATCCTCCTTTTCCATGGCGGGACCGGCATCGCCAATGAGACCGAGGCGGTGCGCTGGGCGCGCCGAGGCTATGTGGCGCTGGCGGTCGACATTCCGGGCGTCGCGGATCCGCTCCGGGCAGTGCACTCCACGGGCACCTGGCGGTATCGCCCCTATGGCGCCTTCTTCTGGACGACATTCCCCACCGCTGAAAAATCTGTCGTTCACCAGGCGGTGGTGGCGGGATTGCAAGGCTTCGATCTGTTGCGATCTCAACCGACCGTGGACCCGATGCGGCTCGGCGTGATGGGTTGGTCCTGGGGCGGGTACCTTTCCACCATGGTGTGCGGGCTCATGGGCGATCGGGTTCAAGCCGGGTTCTCGATGTACGGATCGGGCTTTTATGAATGGACCTGGTTCCGCAACTACCTTGACTGGATACCGCCCGCCCAGCGCTCGGTCTGGCTGGAAAGTCTCGACGCCGGCCGGCGCGCGCCGGGGATCACGGCACCCTTCTTCATTGCCGCCCCGGCCAACGACACGTTCTTCCATCCGCCTGCGGTGGAACGGACCCTGGCAGCGATTCCCGCCGACGCGGCTCATTTGTTCGCGCCCAATTCCGACCATCGCCTCGCCGTCCCGGGCGGCACGGGTACCGAGTCCGGCGATTCCCTCGCGAAACACTGGTTCGACTGGTACCTCCGGGGCAACGGTGGAGCCTTTCCCACCATCGAATGGCAGGCCTCCCTGGATCCCGAGGTCGTCGCCTTCCGCGTGCAG
>JBDNHZ010000220.1:0-22899 GCA_041688515.1 Verrucomicrobiota bacterium | reverse complement strand
TTCCTCCAATCCCACAGTCCCACCGAGACGGCCGCGTGGCGGTTGGATCGGTCGGGTCGGATCCTGGCCAGTCGGAGCGAGGTGACGGGCCGGACCGAGGAGAGGCTGGTGGCCCGACAATTCCATTTCCGCCGTCAGTTGGATGGCATCCCGGTTCACGGCAGCCGAGCGAGCATCGAGATCCGGGCTGCGGGCGTGTCTCGCGGATCTTCGGTCCGGTCGTGGACTCCGGCGGAAGAAGCCGGACCGGTCGTGGGGATGCAACCGATGGGTTGGTGTCTGGAACGATGGTGGCGGGACGAGGGACCGCCGGACCCGCGACGGGTGTCGCGGGGTGAGTTGGTGTGGGCCCCGGCGCGTGCCGCGGACGGCGCGGTGCGGTTGGTGCCGGCGTGGTGTTTCCGGATGACCGGGGCGGATGCCACGGGACGTGCGGTGGGTGAATGGGTGGAACTGATCCTCGATGCCCGAACGGGCCGCGGGATGGAAGCGGAGGTGTTACCGTGAAACGATTTCTTCTGTTGGCCTGCCTGCTGTTCGCAGCGCAGTGCGGTGCGGCGACGCCGTTGACCTCACTCGAGTACCGCATCAGCGGTTCTGCACTGGATGTCTCGCCCGCGGTGTTGTCCGTGCCGAAGGGCATCCCGGGTTCCATCGCCACCCGTTACACCGGGGACCCGGCGTTGCTCCAGGGTGCGTACCTGGTGGGGACCTTGCGCGGCGGGGGAAGTCCCGCGCGGGAACTGCTGGGCCTGCCAGGGCAACCGCTGCTTCTGCCGGCGCTCAATGTGGTCGGCGACTACCAGTTGGACGCGATCCAGTTGGTGCGTGATGACGGTCCCACCCGGGTGGTGCTGCTGGAGGCGACGCCGCGTTCGATCCCGGTCCGCGTGTTCGACGAGGTCCTGGTCTCCCGGGTCACGTCGCGTCCGCTCAGTTCAGACGAGATCCGCGAGAAGGGAATCTTCATTGATGAACAGAATTTCCGGGTCACCGAGTTCGAGGTCGGGCTGGTTCTCGACGGCAAGACGATTCAGGTACGGGCACCGGTGGTGTCGCCGCGGGCCCGTCAATCCACGGAGATCATTCCGGTGGCGGAGTTGCTGGAACGACTGGCGGCGGCGGATCTATTGAACCAGCAGATCGCCGAGTCCCTCCCGCTGCCTCCTGAGGCGCAGGTCGCCGGAATCCAGATCAAGGGTATCGCCTTTCAGTTCGCCGAAGACTCCGAGGACGGGGTCGGGCTCAGCATTCCTCCCATCCCGGCGCTGCTGGTAATCCCGGGGAACATCGGTTTCCTGAACCAGTTCTTCTCCGTCCAGGTCTTCACCGAGAACGCGGCACCGTCCGATTCCGGACTGAGCGTGCTCAACCTGCGGGCGAAGCTCGTCCTGCCCACGGGCACCGATCGCATTGCCGGGACCTCGGATGATCCGTTGCGATTCGCGCGGGTCGGGACCGCCCAGGCGATCCAGTCGCAGTTGCCGCTGCTGGGCCTCGGGCCGGACGGCAAGGCGGGAACGGCGGACGACATCAGCCGATTGCAGCCGGGGCAGGGCGGGCAGTGTGAGTTTCTGGTGGAAGGCTTGCAGGAGGGATTGCACGTGCTGGATCTCGACCTGACGGCGGACCTTGAAGGATTGGCGGCCGGGTTGATCCAGGTGACCGGCAAGGCGGCCGGCTCGGTGCTCGTGCGCAATCCGCGGTTCTCGCTGGCCTTCAGTGCGCCCCGGACGGTGCGTTCGCAGGAGCCGTACTTTGCCAGCGTCACGATCCTCAACACCTCCGAGGTCCCGGCCAACGAGGTCAGCATCACCTTGCCGTCGGCGGCGGTCTCCGGAGCCGAGTTGCTGTCGGAACCCACGGTGCGTCTCGGGACGATCCTGCCCGGACAGAGCGGCACGGCGCGGTTCCGTCTGAAGGCGCTGCGCACCGGCAGTGTGCGGTTCTCGAACCTGTCCTTTGGCGAAGAAGTCACCGCCGGGCAGTTCCGGCTTTCGATGGGTGTGGACGAACGCGGGGTGGAACTCTCGCCGGATTCGCTCGCGATGCCCGACGATGTCCGCCGCCTGCCCGAGCGGTTGCTCGCCGCGGCGGATCGGGTGCTGGGCCAGGCCCTCAGTGCGGCCACTGCCCCGCTGGTGCCGCTGGGCGTGACGCGTCCCGCGCGCGATGTGATCCGCAGCCGCGTCCTGGAATTGAACGAGGCGGGCCAACGCCTGCGCTTCGGCGATGCCCCCGACCGGGTGTTCGCCGACCTGTTGCTCGATTGGCAGGGCGGACGCCGCTTTGACGCGGGCTTTGACCAGATCCTGCGCGAGACCGAGGCGGGACTTCAGTGGCGTGAGGCCTTGGCAGCAGCACTCGCGGACGTCGCCGGTGCCGGAGTGGATTTTGCTTCGTTGCTGACGCGACTGGCTCCGGATCTCGCCGGGCGCGGTGAAGCCTGGACCTTCATTGCCGATGACCTTCCCCCGGGCGCGGCGGGTGCCGAGGCCGAGGTTGGGGTGGATGCGGTGGTGGGAGTCGAACGGTCGTCCGTGGTTCGCGGGCTTCAGTACCCGGGCTCCATCGGGCGTTGGGTGGTGCTGGCGGGGAAAGTGGAGCCGACGGTGCGGTGGCGGTTGACCAACGCGGTTCCCGGCTTGCGGGTGACGCGACTCCGGGTGGGAACCGACGGCACCGGAGAGCAGGGCGAGGCGTCCCTGGGCGCCCTGACGGCGGGGACATGCGCGGTGATGACCGCGGCGGGGTTGGGAGCGGATCCCGACTGTGACGGCGATGCCGACGGGGCGGTGACGGGGTTCACCAAGGTGGCGGTGAGGGAACTGCCGCCGCGGGTGGTGAAGGTGATGCAGGATCCGACCGTGTTGGCGGGGCGTCCCGGGCGGCCGTGCTCGCCTCCCAGCGATGTGCTGAACTACGGCACGGTGGTGGGCGTGTTGTTCTCGAAGGCGATGACCCAGGCCGGAGTGGATCGCCCGGACAATTTCGTGGTGACCGGTGGCAATCGGGCGCAGTCGGTGCAGATCCAGGCTGGCGGCCGGTTGGCTCTGGTGAACCTGCGTCGGGGCGTCTCCGCCATCCGCCCGCGGCAGTTGACGCTCTCGGGCGTCTCGGATGCACGGGGCAACCTGCTGCCCTTGCAGACGGTGGACGTGGTGCATGAGTTTCGTGGGGCGGTGTGGAAGGAAGGGGTGGCGGTAAACGGGCGGGTGCTGCGAGCGGACGGTTCGCCCGCGGTGGGAGTGCCGGTGACGCTGACGATGGAAGACAAGGTGGAGGGGCTATCTGATTGCTTCGACCACATCTTCCGCGTGAGCCAGGTCTTCGCGGATGAACGGGGCGAATTCACCTTCGATTTCGTCCTGGCGGGGCCGGCCTACGCGATCAGCGCGACCGACACCACCGGGTTGAGCTCGGAGCAGTTGCAGGCGCTGGTGGCCGCCGGTGCCACGGACGCGAGACGGGAGCAGTTGCTCGATCTGGCAGCGAACAACCAGAACTCGCTCCTGCAAGCGTTCGCCCTCGGATCGCTGCCCGAGGCCATTGCCATGGTGGAGGGACTCGATCGCGCCCTGGTGCGGGATCAGGTCTCGTCCGCCGCCCGCCAGGGCAACACCAACTTCATCGGGCTCCAGTTCCGCGGCCGCGGGACCGTGTTCGGCACCGTGTATCAGCCGGGCTCGACGAATCCGGCGGCGAACGCGGCGGTGAATCTCTTCGCGGATCCGGGTTCGCGTGAACTGGGCCGCGGGCTGTTCACCGATCGGGCGGGACGCTTCGCCTTCTTCGGAGTTCCATTGGGAACTTTCACCCTCGAGGCCGATGACGGTGCCGGGCACACGCGGGTGGTGTCCGGCTTCCTGGCGCGTCCGGGCGAGACGGTTGGGATCGACCTTCCCCTGAACGAAGTTCTGATCCGGGTGGGCACGATGCAGGGACGGGTCACCGAGGCCGATCTCCAGACCACGGTGCCCGGTGCGACCGTGTACGTGGGTGAGTTGAACAACCGGACCCTCAACAATGTGGTGGCGACAACCACTGCCGACGCCGATGGCGTGTTCCGGTTCGGTCGGATTCCGGAGGGGACCTGGGATGTGGTGGCGTTTTCGCCAGACGGATCCCGACTGGGCTCGCGAACGCGGGTGCGGGTGTCGGGCAATCTGCTCACGACGGTGGCGGTGGATCTGGAATCGTTTGGGCGGTTGAACGGCCGCGTGTTGACGTCGTCGGGGGTGCCGGTGGCGAACGCGCTGGTGGCCGGCGGCCTGCGCTTGACGACCACTGACGAGTTGGGACGGTTCGAGATCGTCGATATTCCTCCGGGGAACAGGACGATCTCGGCGGCGATCACGCCGGAGCGGAACCCGGCCTTCCGGGTGGCGCGCCGGGGCGGTCGCGAGGTCCAGGTGCTGCCGGGCGTGGTCAACGTGGCCGACATCATCCTGGGCCAGGCCGGGGTGGTGAAGGGAACCGTCCGTAATGCCAACGGTGATCCCGTGCCCTTCGCCCGGGTCGCCAAGCCGGTCGAGAACGGATTCCTTTGGGTGGACGCCGACGAGCGCGGGTTCTTCCGGTTCGAAGGTCTGGAATTGGGCGAGCACACCTTCAGTTCGCCGGCGCCGCCGGTGGCCGACACCGACGTGAGCGGAATCCTCGACACGTTGCGGAACGGTCCGGATGAAGCCGCGTTGGAACTGGCGATCAACAAGGCGTTCGCGATCTTTTCCGGCGCGTCGGATCCCCTGTTGAACGGCGAAGGTGCTGCCTTCAATCCGACGAGATGGGGATTCAACACCGGCCGACTCGATGGCGACGATCAGGAGGTGACGGTGGACCTCCAGCATTTCAAGCGCGGGTCCGTCTCCGGGTTGGTGAAGAACGGCCAGGGCGTGCTGATCGGGGCCCGCGTGCAGTTGGGGATCATCCGGCCACGGCCCAATGGGAGCCCCGCCATGCGGGTGGGGAGTGAAGTGGATTCGGATGCGGCCGCGGGAACCTTCGGGTTTGAAGGCGCCGTGCCGTTCGGCGGAGGCTCGGTCCGGGTCCTTCCGGGGCAACCGGTGCCGGGCGAGTTCACGCTTTTCTGCGCCTCGCCCTTCTTCCCCGTCGTGCTCTCGCAGGGCGGCCAGTTGACCGAGTTGCGCCGCGAGATCCGCGACATTCTCTTTCAGTTTCCTGCACCGCGGGAAAGCCAGGGCCGGATTGCCGGACGGGTGTTCAATCCCGACGGCAGCGCCGCGGCCGAGGGCGTGCGGGTGCTGGTTCCGTTCGAGGGTTCCTTCTCCGCCAATGCGGAGGTGCAGTTGCGCGGGTTCCAACCGGACGACATCCGCAACCCGATCACCCAGCAGGTGGGTGCCGACATGGGAGCCGCGGGGAAGGCGGTTCCGCCGGAGTTTCCCCCGACGGTCCTGTTGCCGGCACCAGCGTCTTATGAAGTCTATGCGTTTGACCCGGTGAACGGCCGGCCCGGGCGTTCCCGGGTGAGCGTTGAACCGGGCCGGACCAATCGCGTCGAGGTCCGGTTGCTGGGGCAGGGCAACCTGATCGTGCGCGTGGTCAATGCTGCGGGCGCCAGTGTCCCGGGCGCGGACGTGACCGTGCAGGCTTCGGGGTTCCCTTTTGGACGGTTCACTGGCCCGACGGATCTGGCGGGGCGGGTGCGTTTCGACGGGTTGTTCGAGAACCAATACGAGACGTTCGCCACAGCGATTGCCGGTGCCAGCCGTCTTCAGGCGCGGGCGGTGGTGGAACTCGGGTTGGGCGCGTCCCCCGAGATCGTCATGCGCCTCGCCGGCTCCGGTTCAATTGCCGGTCAATACCGCCGGCGCGATGGAAGTCCGGTGATCGGCGCACAGATACGCCTGAATGAATTCCTCACGGTGACCGATGTCACCGGCGGGTTCACCCTCGGCGGACTACCGCTCGGGGCTTATGTCGTGCGGAGCGAGGATCCGGT
Source organism: Verrucomicrobiota bacterium (assembly GCA_041688515.1). Lineage (GTDB taxonomy): Bacteria > Verrucomicrobiota > Verrucomicrobiia > Limisphaerales > UBA9464 > UBA6176. The sequence goes on along the minus strand of JBDNHZ010000220.1, from coordinate 16,934 downwards.
TTCGGGTCTCGGCGTGCAGGGCACCACCAGCATCCCATCCGATGGGGCGGTGGCGCGGGTGGAATTGCTGGAACCGTTCCTGGGCGAGGTGAGCGGCACGGTGGTGGACAGCTTCCGCACCGGCACGTTGACCGGTGCCGAGGTAACTCTGGTTCATGATCTGGCCCTGTATCCGGCCCGGCGGGCGACGACCGATGCGTCGGGTCGCTTCCGCTTCGTCGGCGTGCCCGAAGGAGGCTTCCGTCTCGACGCCCGGGATCCCGTAACCGGTCTGTCCGCGACGGCCCGCGGCACCATCAGCACCACCGTTCCCTCCGTGGACATTCCCATGCTGGTCGAACCCCGCGCCAACCTGCGCGTCGTCGTCCTGCATGCCGACGGTTCGCCGGCGGCAGCCCGGGTTCAGGCGGCTTTCGCCGGTGGCCGGATCGAGGCTGACAGCAGTCAAGAAGGGGTTGTCGTGTTCGGAAATCTGCCGGTGACTTCCATCCGTCTTTTTGCCCGATCTCTGGCGGCACCCGGATCGCGGGACGTGGGTTCGGCGGAGGCCCGCCTGACCGCTCCTGGTGAAGGCAGCGCTGAAGTGCGCCTGCGTGGGGTTGGAACGGCGACCGGCCGGGTCTTTCTCGGGGATGGCGTGACTGCCGCCCCGTTGGGGACAGAAGTGGAGTTGACCGCACTTGCCCCGGATCTCCAGGGCGAACCGCAGATGCGGGCCGTCACCGATGCGTCCGGTCGCTTCACCTTCAATGGAGTCGCTACAGGCGACAGCCGTCTGGTGGTCCGCGCCGGTGCGCTGTCGGCTTCTGCGGTCCTGACCCTCCTCGCCGGTGGGACGGCGGAACAGAATTTGATCCTGAGCGAAGCGGGCACGGTCGTGGGTCGCGTGCTCCGGTCCAATGGCGATCCCGCCGCGCAAACGGTCGCGACGCTTTTCTTCGGGTCGCGCGGCGGGTTCACCGACCGCGCCAGCTTCCGCACCGATCTGGACGGAGTGTTCACGCTGTCGGAGATCCCGCTCGGAACCAACCTGCTCCTGCGGATTTCCGGGGAAACCTTTGACGGAATTCTGGAGACGCGGGTCACGCTGGCTTCAAACGGCCAGGTGGTGGACACCGGCGATCTGCGCCTCGACGAAGCCGCCCCGCGCTTCGTCGGCAGCGATCCGAAGGATGGCGATTCCGGGATTTCAACCCGGGCTCCCATCGACCTGTTCTTCAGCGAGGCAATCGACCCGGCCTCGCTGGACGACGGCGGACTCCGCCTGGTCGAGGCGAACTCCGGAGCCAACATCGCCTTTGCCGCCGAAGTGCGGACTCCAGCAGGTGGACTCTCCGGCAGTCTGGTCCGGGTGCAACCGCTCGCGCCGCTGCGATCGGAGACCCGGTACAGTCTGCTGATCCTCCCAACTCTGCCGCGTCCCGGCGGAGGGGGTTCCGACACCGGGCCGCGGGATCTCGCGGGGCGGTTGATCGACCGGACCTCCAGTTTCAGCTTTGTGACCGCCGACAACGATCCCCCGCGGTTGGTCTCGATCTTCCCCTCCCCGGGCGAGATCAACGTCAACATCGGTTCGCTCACCAACGCCCTCACTCCGCGGGTGACCTTCAATGAACTGGTGAGGGAAGGCGTCGCCCTGTCGCTCACTGGTCCTGAGGGTCCGGTGGCGGGTCGGGCCGAGGTTGCGGCGGGTGGACTGGTGGCGCGTTTCCTGACCGAGCGCCTGCTCCGTTCCAACACCCGCTACACGCTCACCGTGAGCAACGTCGTGGATCTCGCCGGCAACGCGGCCCTGGGACAACCGTTCGTCTCCACCTTCGACACCCTCGATGACGTCGGACCGGAACTGTCGGACCTGCGCATCCGCGGCGGCCTTGCGCCGATCGGGGGGCGCCGGATCGAACTTGAATCGGTTCTCGCCGTCAACGAAGGCGCGGTGAAGATCCGGTACTTCTCCGGTCTGACCAATCCTCTGGGAACCGCAGTCATCCCGCCGTTCCGGGTGCCGTTCACCCTGCCCGCGAGCGGCAGCGTGGTTTTCACCGCCATCGCCCAGGATCGGTTCGGCAACGATGGCCAGGCGCGACGCCTCGTGGTCGAGATCCAGCCGGATCAACCGCCGGTCCCGACGATTGGGTTGGTTCCGCCCGGGTCCCTGCCAGTGACCCGTGGGCTGCCGTTCACGCTCCGGGTTTCCGCCACCGATGACCTCGGCCTGAGCGCACTGCGCGTGACCGCGCCCGCACCGCTCACCCTTTCAACCAACGTCCATCGCGGCGATCCGTCTAATCCGACGGATCGGACGGATCTCACCCTGACGATCCCCAACAGTGCTCCGGAGACCGGCAGTGTGACGGTAATGACGATCGCGGTGGATACCGCGGGCCAGACCGGGACCAACGAGTTCACGCTGACCTGGCGCAAGGTGAACAGGGCGCCCATTGCGTTGGCGACGGTCATACTCCTGGCTCCCGATCTCGCGATCGCCACGCTCGGTGGAAGCGATCCCGACACCGACAAGCTTTCGGCGGAGGTGTTGTCCCTGCCAGCGGGCGTCCGGCTGTTCCAGACCGTGGACGGCACCACTCCCGGCGCTGAGATCACCGCGGTCGGGACCCTGGTCACGGATGCTCAGGGCCGGGTGCTGGTGCGGGCGGGGCGTCGGTTCAGGGGGACGGCGTCGTTCCAGTTCCGCGTGACGGACGGGGCCCTGTTCTCAGAGGCCGCTCCTGTTTCCGCGGAGATTCGGGACCCGGCCTGGGTGCCGATTGCCGGGCTGTTCAACACCGGCGTGGATGCCAATGGGGCTGCGCTGCCCGATGGTGCGGTGGATCCGCATTACCGGTTTTTGGTCAATCCCGACGGCGGTTCAACGAACGCGGTCGTTCATTCCTCGACGATCTTCCCCATCGCGAGCGGGCCCTGGCTTGCGAACACGGCGACGTCCAAGTGGATCGGGCCGCGGTTGGACACGAGCGGAAGCCCTGCTGGAGAATTCCAGTACGCGATCGAAGTGGTGCTCGAAGATCTCATCGGCGAGACGGCCGAGGTGGAAGGGCAGTGGGCCACGGACAATGCCGGCGACGAGATCCTCGCCAATGGCGTGTCGCTCGGATTCCCGAGCAGCAGCTTCACCGTCTATCGGACGTTTGCCTTCACCAATGTCCTCGTCAGCGGCACCAATCGACTGGTCTTCCGCCTCAACAACGGCGGCGGCCCCACCGGTCTGCGCGTCGATGCCCTCCGCGGCTTCGCCCTCCGGCGCTCGGATTTCGTGGGACGCGATGTTGATGCCGACGGCATGGACGATGCCGTTGAGTTGGCCAACGGGCTGGACCCGGAGAATCCCGCGGATGCCACCACCGACCTCGATGGCGACGGCATCAGCAATCGGGACGAACTGGCGGCAGGAACCCGGGCCAATCGGGCGGACACCGATGGCGACGGCCTCAGTGATGGCCGTGAACGGGAACTGGGAACCGCGGCCACCAACCCGGACACGGACGCCGACGGCATCCGCGATGGCGCGGACAAGTTCCCGCTGATTCCCAATCAGCCTCCAACCGCTGTGGCGGACGCGATCCAGACCCGGACGGGGGTGCCGGTGAATTTCACGGTGGCTTCGTTGCTGGCCAACGATTCGGACCCGGAGAACGAGGGCATCGCATTTGTCGGGTTCACACCGGCCGCGACCGGCACCGTGGTTTCGACGGGTTCGGTGACCGGGCGCTATACTCCGGGATCGTTGTCGGCGGGCAATGATGTGTTCGGTTACGTCGTCCGCGATGTGCACGGATTGACCTCGACGGGTCGGGTGGCGGTGGTGATCGCGACCAACCTGCCGCCTGTGGCTGGCGCGGGCACCGGTGGCGCCTTCGCGCTCGATTTCGACGGGAACGATTTTGTTCGGATCGAGAGCACGCCGGCCTTGAACCCACGTAACGCGGTGACATTGGAATCCTGGGTGTTCCTGACCGATCGCAGTGCCAGCCAGATTGGTATCGCCGGCACCTCGGATGATGTCACCACGGTGGCGCGCACCTATGTATTGTGGATGCTGGACGGTCGGTTGGATTTCGCCGTCAATAATACCTTGGGATCGTTCCGGGCCACGGCTCCCACGCTCTTTCCGCTCAATGAATGGGTTCACGTGGCCGGCACCTACGATGGCTCCCGTCTCCGGTTGATCGTCAACGGGGTCGAAGTGGCCTCGTCGGCAATGACTGGCCTGATCGCCACCAACAACCGGCCATTCCTCATCGGACGCGCCGATACCAGCAGTGCCGGTTCCGCCTTCTGGAAGGGGCGCATCGACGAAGTGCGGTTGTGGGATCGGGCGCTGGACGCGGCGACCCTTGATGCCTCCCGCGGATCGCGTCTCACGGGAACCGAGCCCGGGTTGGTGGGTTACTGGCCGCTTGATGAAGGGGTTGGATTGCAGACCGCCGATGCATCGCCCAACGACGCTGCCGGAATCCTGGGCGGTGGCACCGCAGCCTTCGTTCCCCAGTGGAACAGCGATGCCTCGCCTGCGAATACCGATCTGGAAGCGTTCACCGTGGCTTCCGGCGCGACGGTCCTCCTGCCGCTGACCGTTCGCGATCCCAACGGCGATCCGCTGACGGTCCGCATCGTGGCCGCTCCCGCCCACGGACGGCTGTTCCAGGCGGATGGAACCCTCATCACCGCCTTCCCCGCGGGGATCACCGATCCGGCCCGACGGGTGCGGTACCAGCCCAACCCGTTGTTCGTGGGGATTGATCGGTTCGCCTACCTCGCCAACGACGGCGAACTCGATTCACCTCCGGCGTTCTTCCAAGGCTCCATCACGGCCAACGCCCTCGCCGACACCGACGGCGACGGGATGCTCGACGTCTTCGAGGTTGCCGGCGGTCTCGATCCCTTGGTGAATGATGCGGCGCAGGATCCGGACGGCGACGGTCGCACCAACGCACAGGAGGCCGTTGCCGGCACGAAGCCCCGCGATGCCGATACCGATGACGACGGTTTGAATGACGGCGTCGAGTTCCTGGCGGGAACCAATCCGACCAACGCCGATACCGACGGAGACGGATTACCGGACGGGATCGATCCGAATCCGTTGGGCGTGGGAGGCGGCCTGGCGTTCGAGGCGCCGGGGGTGCTGCGTCTGGAAGTGGGTTCCACCGTGACGACCAACGTCGGCGTGATCTCGCAGACGTCGCCAGTCGTGGTCTTCGGCACGGTTCCAACCAACCCGCCGCCCGCGTTCGCAACCCTGGCAAATCGGGTGGACCTCAATACCTCCACCAATGGGCGTTCCACCCTGACGCTCACGCTCACGCCGGGTTTGGTGGACGTCGGCACCAACGACGTCGTGGTCCGTGCCGCCGCCGCCGACGGTTCGTCCGGGAGTGTCACGGTGCGTGTGGAAGTCCCGGTGCCCACGGTCGCGCCGTCGCTGACCCGGTGGCTTTCGGCAGTCAGTGGCAACTGGTCGGATCCCCAGCGCTGGAGCGCCGGGGTGCCGGATGCAACCAAGGTGGCTGTCGTGGATGTGCCCGGAGTCTATACGGTGACGGTCGGAGCGAATGCCCGTGCGTCGTCCTTGACCGTAGGCGGAGTGGGTGTTGAGGCCACCCTGCTCCTGCCGTCGGCAACCCTGACGCTCGATGGACATTCTTCCGTGCTCGCGGGTTCGCAGTTGCGGGTCGCGGGCGGGACGTTGAATCCGGCCGGTCGGGTCATGGTCGAGGGTTTCCTCGGATTCACCACGGGTCGCCTCAGCGGTGCAGGCAGCCTCCTGGTCGCCGTCGGGGGCACCGGTCTGATCGATGGAACCGGGGCCAGGAGCGTCGGTGACGGGGTGCGTCTGGAGATCGCCGGAACGGTGCAATGGACCCAGGGCGAGATCATCGCGTCGGGCGGCTCCGCCACCCTCTCTGTGCTCGTCGGCGGTCAGTGGGACGTGTCCGGTCCGGCCTACCGGGATTCCTGCAACGAGGTGGTGGTGGAAAACGACGGGTTGATCCGAAAGGTGGGTCCCGGGAATACCCGGTTGGCCGCGCAGAATTGCGGAAGCTTCGTCCGCGCCTTCCGCAATCGCGGAACGGTCGAAGTGAACGAGGGAATGCTTTCGGTGTTCGCACTAGCGACGACGGCCGAGGATTCCGGCGGGTTCAAGGTCGCCTTGGGAGCCACGTTGCAGTTCGCGGGGGATGGGACGCACCGTGTCACCGGGGCGATCACCGGCCCGGGAACCGTGCGGGTGAGCCAGGGAACACTGGCGTGCGCAGCACCGCAGGCAATCGCACGAGTGGTGGTTGATGGAGGGTTCTTTGCAGCATCCGATGCAGTGGTGGGGGTGGGTGATCTGGAGATCTCCAGCGGAGCGGTGGGTGGCACGGGGACCATTGAGGTCGGCGGTGAGTTCAAGTGGACCGCAGGTTCGTTGTCGGGGACTGGAACGACGCGGGTGAAGACCGGAGGAACCGGGAGCATGAGCGGCGGGGCCCCGAAGTTCATCGGCGGCGGCCATCGGTTCGAGATTGGCGGAACGATCCAGTGGACGGGCGGGGAGATGATCGTGCCCGGGACCGCCGGAACGGTGGCGGTGTTGCCGGGCGGGGTGTGGGAGGTCTCCGGACCGGTGTTCCGCGACACTTGCAACGAGGTGGTGGTGGTGGAAAACGACGGGTTGATCCGGAAGGTGGGTCCCGGCAACACCCGGTTGGCTGCAGAAATCTGCGGATCCAACGTACGGGTGTTCCGCAATCGCGGGATGGTCGAAGTGAACGAGGGAACGCTTTCGGTGTTCGCACTAGCGACGACGGCCGAGGATTCCGGCGGGTTCAACGTCGCCTTGGGAGCCACGTTGCAGTTCGCGGGGAATGGGACGCACCGCGTCACCGGGGCGATCACCGGCCCGGGAACCGTGCGGGTGAGCCAGGGAACACTGGCCTGCGCAGCACCGCAGTCGATCGCACGAGTGGTGGTTGATGGAGGGTTCCTATCGGTATCGGATCTGACGGTGTCTGTGGGTGATCTGGAGATCACCAGCGGAGCGGTCGGTGGATCGGGAACGGTCGAGATCACTGGGACGTTGAACTGGACCTCGGGCTTGATCACCGGCAGTGGCGTGACCCGGGTCAAGCAGGGTGCCGTGGGCACGATGAGCGGCGGGGCAACGAAGTTCATCGGCGGCGGCCATCGGTTCGAGATTGGCGGAACGATCCAGTGGACGGGCGGGGAGATCATCGCGTCGGGAATCGCGGCGACGGTGGCGGTGTTGCCAGGCGGGGTGTGGGAGGTCTCCGGGGCCCAGTTCCGCGATAGTTGCAATGAGGTGGTGCGGGTGGAGAACGATGGGTTGATCCGGAAGGTGGGGCCAGGGACGACGCGATTGGCCCAGCAAAACTGCGGATCGTTCGTGCGGGTGGTGGAGAACCGTGGCGTCGTGGAGGTGGCCGAGGGCCGCCTGATTTTGAGTGCGCTCAACGCGACGGCGAATCACACGGGAGCGTTCGTGATTGGCGAGAACGCAGTCCTGGCCTTCGACGGCAATGGCACGCAGAACATCAGCGGTTCACTGGTGCAGCCCGGTCGATTGGAGTTGCTGGGATCGACGGTGACCGTGGCGGGTGATGTGACGATGTCGGATGTGAACACCAGTGGCGGGACGCTGGTGATCAATGGATCGGTGCAGGCGAAACGACTGGGAACGTTGGCTGGATCATTGAGGCTCAACGGCACTGCGACGACGGATGACCTGACGGTGAACGGGGGTTCTACCGGTGGCGACGGGATCCTGACGGTGCGCAGCAACCTGGTGTGGAGCAGTGGGTCGATGATCGGCGCCGGGAAGACCCGCGTGGAGGCGGGTGCGTTCGGCGTGATGAACGGTGGGGCCACGAAGTTCATCGGCGGCGGCCATCGTTTTGAGATTGGCGGGGTGGTGCAGTGGACGGGCGGGGAGATCATCGCGTCGGGAATCGCGGCGACGGTGGCGGTGTTGCCGGGCGGAGTGTGGGAGGTCTCCGGATCGGTGTTCCGCGATAGTTGCAATGAGGTGGTGCGGGTGGAGAACGACGGGTTGATCCGGAAGGTGGGGCCAGGGACGACGCGATTGGCCCAGCAAAACTGCGGATCGTTCGTGCGGGTGGTGGAGAACCGCGGCGTGGTCGAGGTGCAGGAGGGGACGCTCGAATTGCTCGCCTTCAATACCGCGGCCAATCATCCCGGGAGCTTCCTCATTGCCAGCGGGGCCACCCTGAGGCTTACCGGCAATTCGACCCATGTCCTGACCCCGACCGCCACCGTCTCGGGCGAGGGCACCCTCGACCTCGTCGTCCCGCTGAACCTGGCCGCCGACCTGAACCTCGCCGGGGTGGACCTGGTGTTGCGCGACGGCGGTTCGTTGAACGGCAACTTCACGTTGACCTTCGGTGCCTCAGGTTCATTGCGCGTCCAGAAGACGACGACCTTCGCCGGGTCCATCGTGATGAACGGGCAACTTGAAGTGGTGGGAGCCGGCACGACGTTCACCATCAGCCGCACTCTCACCCTCCAGCCCGGCGGCACGATCAACAATCCCGGTACGCTCCGGGTGGGTGAGTTCATCAATCTTGCCGGACCGGACGCCATCACGGGGAACGCGCCGGTGGTCATCGGGTTGCCTGGACCCGGAGGCGAGATCCGGATCGCCTTGGTCGAAAGACCCCGGGGTGCGCGCATCGCCGGTGAAGGGGTGCCGGCCTGGGACATCCTGTTGCGATGGGAGGCGGAGCCCGGAACCGAGTACCGGATTGAGAGTTCGACGAATCTGCGTCTCTGGGACGTGGAGAATGCCATCGTCCGTGAAGTGGGCCCAGGCGCCTATGAGGCACGGTTCAGTCCGCAGTCCACGGAGATGGGACTATATCGGGTGCGTCCAGTCCGGGAGCAGTAACCTGCGGCGGCCCTCCTCGGAGCGCGGTCCCGTCATGCAGGACCGCGGTCGGGGGCAGTGTCACGATGCGCCCGGCCCCTTCCGGACGGTGTGCGAGTCCGTGCATCTGACGAATCCATGACAAATCTTCGGGAACGCCGGGCTCGGATGCGGGCGTTGCCGGTCGTGGTGCGGGGCTTCCGGGTTGTACCGGACGGCTGATGGGCGTTGAATGGTCGGAGCTGCGAAACGTGCATGGATCCGAGTTCTCTTCACCGCGCCTGCTCGCGGAGAGCGCGGAGCGGTTCGAACACCGATTCGATCAGGGTGCGACGGCCGATCCGGATCCGGGCTTCACCCACCAGACCAGCGCGGACGGGGAGATGCTGGCCGTCGAGTTCGAATTGCAGGCGGTTCAACGATGCCCGGGCACGGAAGGTGGACTGACCTTCGACGAGGACGGCGGAGGGACTAAGCCAGTCGATCTGCGAAGCGATGGTGCCGTACCGCTGGTAGGGAAAGGCGTCGAAGAAAAGTTTGGCCTCCAAACCCTGAGAGATGCGGTCGAGCCCTTCCTGGCGCAACATCAGTTCTGCCAGCGGGCGATCGCCGGTGCGGGCAAGCTGGCAAAGTTCCTGTCCGGTTTGCACCACGCTGCCAGGCGAGTGCTGGGCGACGGAAAGCACGGCGCCGCGATGGGGTGCGCGGATGGTGAGCAAGGGACCCTCGGTGCCGACCAGCCGGAGTCGGAGGCTGGCGATGGAGTTGCGGAGTTTCTCGGCCGACGCCTGTTCATCGGATCGTTGGCGGGATCGTTCGCTCTCCATGCGGGCAAGTTCGGAGGCGAGTCGCTGGAGGGCCTGACCGGCGACGTTGATGTCTTTGTCGGCGTTGGCCAGCTCCAGCTCGGCCCTCAGCATTTCCACCTCGGAAACCAGTTTGGCGTCTTTGAGCTCGCGGGTGCGCCCGACGAGGTTGGAAACCGTGCCGCGATGGCGTTCGCGAAACAGGCGTTCCTGATCCACCTGGATCCGTTCCGCCTCCTTCATGCGAAGGAGCGACCGGTGTGCATCCTCGGTGCGGGCGGTGCTTTCCCCGCCGGCGCGCAGGTCTTCCAGGGCGGCGGTGAGGTCAGTCTGCCAGGCGAGGATCTCTTCCGAGCGGATCTCGAACAGCGGCGCGCCGGCCTCCACCTCGGCTCCTTCGGCTGCCAGGATGCGGTGAAGGGTTCCCCGCACCGGAGATTGCATGGGGTCGGTGCCGGAAGCGGGGATCAGGCGGAACCGACAGCGGACGGTCTCAGGCAGTTGGACGGTCACGGAAGCGACGAGCGCGCCGGCGAACACCGCGATGATCAGCCAGCCGGTGAGCAGGGCAATCGAACGCGGCGGTTCCTGCGGCAGCCAGTCATGGTCGGGTGCCTCGGTGGGGTGCTGGTTCTTCGGTGGGGTCACGGGAGGCTCCGGGGTTCACAGCGCCAGTTGCTGGCTGCACAGGTGGAAGTAGAGGCCGCGGATCTTCATCAGTTCGTCGTGGGTGCCGCTCTCGACGATCCGGCCGCGTTCAAGCACGACGATCAGATCCGCATCGCGGACGGTGCTCAGTCGGTGGGCGATGACAAAGCTGGTCCGGTCCTGGAGCAGTTGGCGGAGGTTCTGTTCGATTGCACGTTCCGACTCCGTATCGAGGGCGCTGGTGGCCTCGTCGAAGATCAGCACGGGCGGATCGTGGTAAAGGGCGCGGGCGATGGCGATGCGCTGGCGTTGTCCGCCGGACAGGGCCAGTCCCGTTTCGCAGATCCGGGTTTCATACCCGAGCGGCAGGCGGGCGATGAACTCGTGGGCATTGGCCAACTGCGCCGCACGCAACACCCGTTCGAAGTCCGGCTCCCGGTCGCCGAACGCGATGTTGCCCATGATCGTGTCGTCGAAGATGTGGTTCTCCTGAAGGACGATTCCAATGTGACGACGCAGGTCCCGGTAACAGACCGTGCGCAGATCCACGTTGTCGTAGAGGATGCTTCCCGACGTCGGCTCGATCAGACCGGCGAGCAGCTTGATCAGGGTGGTCTTGCCGGAGCCGCTGCGCCCCACGATGGCCACCGTCTTGCCGGGGGCGACCCTCAGTTGGATCTGGCTGAGGATCGCCGGAGCCTCCGGTCCGCCGTAGCGGAATCCCACGTCGCGGAACTCGACTTGGCCCTCAAGGGAACGGACGGGCTTGAGTTGGCCGCTGGCCGTATCCTGTTCCGGCCGCGCCTCGAAGATGTCATCCAGGCGATTGAGGAGGACGGTCACCATCTGGAAGTGGTCCCAGGACCCCAGCGCCCGCACCAAGGCTGCGGACGCCATTGCCAACAGCGTGTTGAAGGCGACGAACTGGCCGACGGTGAGGCTGCCGTCGAGGACGAGCGTGGCACCGAACCAGAGGAACAGTCCGCTCGAGACCAAGCCGATCGTCTGGATTGCGCTCTGATAGGACATGACGATGAAATTGCCCCGGAGCAGACCGCGCGAAGCGCGCAGGAATTGGTTCAGCAATGCCTCGCGAAAGGCGGGTTCGGCGGCGGCGGCCTTGACCGCCTCGATCCCCTTGATGGCGTCGATCTGGAACGAACTGTATCGGGCGAGCCCCTCCTCCACCTCGGCGAACAAGGGACGGAGCACCCGACGCGAAAACCACATGAGCCCGAAGTACAGCGGCAGGACCGCGGCGAACACCAGGCTCAGCCGGAAGCTGTACATCGTCATCAGTGCCACGCACCCGGTGAATTGCAGTAACGCCATCAGGCTGCCGATGCCGTGTTGGACCACGAATTGACGGATCTCCCGCGCCCCTTGCAGCCGTCGCTGGATGTCGCCGGTCCGACGACTGTGGAAATACGACATCGGCAGGTCGAGCAGCCGGCGGGTCAGAAAATCCAGGATCGCGGTGTCCACCCTCACCGTGGCGAAGCTCAGCAGGTATTGCTGGAGCAGATTGGAGGCGACCAATCCCACCAGGGCCGCCCCCATTCCGAGGAACACCTGTCGAAGCAGGTCCGGTTCCCGATTCACAATGACCTGGTCGACGACCACCTGGGTTGCGATCGGCAGGAGCAGTTGGAGGAGACTGGCAACCACGGCCAGGAGGAAGGCCTGCAGGAACAGTCCTTGGTGACGCGCGAAAAACGGCAGCACCCACGCCGCCGATGCCCGGGCTTCCGGTGCCTGTTCGAAGGCGTCGGTGTAGTCGAAGAGAGCGGCGTACCCGGACCACTTTTCCTCGAACGCGGCGCGCGAAACCTTCCGGTAGCCGGTCGCCGGGTCGGCCATCCAGACAAGGGTTTCAGAGATCCGGTACACCACCACCCAATGCCGCGCCTCCCAATGGGCAATGGCGGGCAGCGGCATCCGCGGCAGGTTGCGCAACGAGGCCTTCACCGACCGCGCCGCCAGTCCCAGGCTGCTGGCCGCGGAACAGAGGCCGTCCAGACTGGTGCCATCGGATGACACATGACAGAGCTCCCGGATCCGCGAGAGGTTCACGCGACGTCCGAAGTGCCGGCAGACCATGGCGAGGCAGGCGGCCCCGCAGTCCATTTCATCGATCTGCTGGACGAAGGGAATCCTCCGGAACCGTTGCTTCCGGCTGCGAAAGAATCCCCGTTCATCGGCAAAGGGATCGTCGGTCTCCTCGTCCGTGGAGGCCTCCGGCAGAGGCTTGGAATCGATCGCTGCGGGGAGCAGTTCCTGGGAGAAATCCAGCGGGATGCGGGTGGCTGTCTGGGCCTGGTAAAGGGCCCGCCGCTCCTCCAGCAGCGTCTTGAACTCGGGAAACTGGCTTTGCAGTTCCTCGACCTCGTGCGGATCCAGAGCCAGCAACCGGCAGTCCGTCACCGCCTCCACCGTTGCCGATCTGGGTTCACCCGTCAGGGCCGACAGTTCGCCGAAGTACTCGCCTTCCCGAAGGAACGCGCGATTGACGGCGGCAGACGACGTCCCGGTGGAGATCCGTACCCGCCCCTCGCGCACGATGTACATGGGGCCCGACGGATCGCCTTCCCGGATGATCCGATCGCCCTTCTTGAAATCCGCCGGATCGAGCCGGGTCATCAGGCCACGGAGCGCTTCCGCCGGGAGTCGGCCGAAGTGGCTGAACGTGTAGAGGAATCCGTGGAGCGTCCGCCATCGCGACAGCAGTTCCAACGAATGCAACAGTTCCGGATAATCCGCCACCAACCGGAGGAACCGGTCGCGGCGTAGGCGGAGGACGTCCACCGCCGTGCTGCACCGGATGGAGGAGGTGCGCGGTTGGTCGTCGAGGAGCGCGCTTTCACCGAACTCTTCGCCGGGTTGCAACCGGAACAGGGTGAGTTCCTCCCCGTTCGGCTGGTGCTTCAACACACGGGCCCGCCCGGCAACCAGCACGTAGAAGGCGTCCGCTTCCTCTCCCTCCCGGATGATCAGGTCGCCGAAGTCGTGGTGCACTTCTTCGAACTCGTCGCGCAGCCGGTCGAAATGTTCCGGCGGGACGAAACGGGCCAGCGAGGCCGCCCGGAGGATCTGCTCTGCGCGCTGTGTCATGGTGCATTCCCTCCGCTCAACTGCCATCGGATCTCCCGGAGCTCCCGCTCCCCGAAATGTCGCTGGAGCAACACCTGATCGATTTCGGCAGCAATCGCCGGATCGGTGAGCGTCGGTTCCCGGCGACCGATGAGCCGGACGACGGAGACCGTCTCCGCACCCGCCAGCGGCGCGAGGATGCGCCCCGGTGGCACCGAGAGGATGGCCCATTGCCAGGACTCCGGCAGATCCCGCAGGAAGCTTGTCCGACAGCGGAGTGCGTAGCCGGAGTCCTGGGCGACCTGGGCCAGTTCGATCCGGTCCGTGGTGGCGCAGAGATACGCTTCCCGGGCAGCGCATTCGCGGTCGAATTCAACCCATTCCAACTCCGCCTGCACGAGCTGGCTCCGCAGTTCTGTGAGGGCCCGGCCGCGGGCCTCGTCGCTCAAGCGCTGCCGCCGGTCCATCGCCTCCCGTTCCTGTCCATGCAGGAACTCCACCAACTGCGCCTCGTCCATTTCCGAAGCTGCCAGCCAGGCGGCATACGCCGGACCGGTCAGCGCGTGACGGGCCTGAAAGCCTTCGATCATGACTGCAGCTTCGGTCGGGCCAGGCACTGGATGATCCGCAGCCGAGGCTGACTCCGCCGCCAATTGACGTGCGAAGCGGGTGAAATCGCCGAAGCACATCAGGTCCGTCGGCCAAGTCGGGGGTTCGTCCCCGGTCGATTCCATCGTCTCCGACGGCGCCGTTCCCCGGAGGAGATTGAACCAGTGCCGTCGAAGGAAATGTCCGGTGAGATCATCGACGCTCAGTCCCCGTTCCTCCAGCCAACGCTCCGTCTCCTCGATGGTCACCAGATCCCGCGCGTAGCGGAATTCCTCCAGGCTCGAATCGACGGCGTCCATGTCCGGATCCAGTCCCTCGCGGGAGGCGTGGAACTCGCATTGCCGAATCCGTTCTGATCGCGCCAGCAGCGGCGCGAGGTCTCCCCGGATTGCCGCGCTGCGGACGACATCCATGAAGGTTCGCGACCGATCCCGAACCTCGAAGGCGACCCGGTCCTGCCAGAAGCCGAGGGGAAGAAGCGGTGGAAACGAGGAATCCATGGAAGGGTCGGAAGAGCGATGGAGGTTGGGGTGACCCACCGGGGTGCGGCAAGTCTCAAGCCCCCCGTGGAATCGCTGTATCCACGGACGGCGACGGGTCTATGTTCGTCGGCAAATCTCTCTCTGGTTCAAATCAAGATGACGCCCCGGATCCCGCCATCGAAACTCCCCCGCGCGAGCGCGGCACCTCTGGACGCTGGCCAGTCTGGGGCCGCGGGCGTCCTCGCCTGCCTTTTCCCAACGCGGGTCGCTTCGGTGGCGCTTCTGGCGGCCGGATCCCTGCTGGCCGCGGAGGGCGACGGTGCGGCCCGGTTCCATCAGAGGATTCAGCCGGTGCTGACCGAGTTCTGTTCCGACTGCCACGCGGACGGCGCGAGAAAAGGGGGAGTGGCCCTCGATGAGTTTCCGTCGGATCAGGCCCTGCTGGAGAAGCGTGAACTGTGGCTGGCGGCGCTGAAGAACCTCCGCGCCGGCCTCATGCCGCCGCCCCGGAAGCCCCAGCCCACCGCCGAACAGAAACGGCACATCGAGCAATGGATCAAGTCGGCCGTGTTCCTCGCCAACCCGCAGGACCCCGACCCCGGTCGGGTCACGGTGCGGCGACTCAACCGGGTCGAATACCGCAACACCGTTCGCGACCTGCTCGGCGTGGAGTTCGATACGCAGGCCGAGTTTCCTGCCGACGATACCGGCCACGGTTTCGACAACATCGGGGACGCGCTCACGCTCTCGCCGCTGCTGTTGGAGAAGTACATCGCGGCGGCCCAGGTGATCGTCGGCCAGGCCGTTCCGTCGGTGGGATCCGTGCCGGCGGAGAAGGGGATTGTCGGTCGCGAGTTCCGTCGGAGCGAGTTGACCGCGACGGGTTCGACCAACAACGTCGGCCCGTCGGGTGCGGCCCTGTCGTTGTCCTATTACGAGCCTGCTTCCGCGACGAACCGGATCCAGATGGACCACGACGGCAGCTATCAGTTCGTCCTCGATCTGGCGGCCAGCGAACGGTTCGTCGATAACCAGTTCGATTACCATCGATGCCGGGTCACCTTCCGGCTCGATGGCGAAACGTTGTTCCAGAAGGAATTCACACGGGAAGGAAACCGCCCCTTCAAATACGAGTTCGAGCGGCACCTCAAGGCCGGTGAACACGAGCTGGTCTTCGAAGTGGAACCGCTCACGCCGGACGAAAAGCGCGTGCGCTCCCTGGCGATGCGTCTGGAATCGGTGACCCTCCGCGGGCCGTTGGAGAAGCAACACTGGGTGCGCCCAAAGAACCATGCGCGCTTCTTCCCCCGCGAAGCACCCGGCGGGCTCGACGAACGTCGCGCCTACGCTCGCGAAATCCTGGTGCCCTTCGCCCGCACTGCCTACCGGCGTCCGGTGGACGATACGACGGCGGACCGGCTTGTGGCCTTGGCCGAGGCCACCTATGCCCAGCCCGGCAAGGCCTTCGAGGCCGGAATCAGCCAGGCGATGGTCGCCGTGCTGGCGTCCCCCCGGTTCCTGTTCCGCGAGGAGGGGTCTGAGCCCGCGGTGCCGGGTGGGTCGTACCCGCTGGTAGACGAGTTCACCCTGGCTTCGCGCCTCTCCTATTTCCTGTGGTCCACCCTGCCCGACGCGGAGTTGTTCCGTCTGGCGGGGGAGAAGCAGTTGCGCACCCATCTGGAGGCTCAGGTGCAACGGATGATGGCCGATGCGCGATTCGACGGTTTCATCCGGAACTTCGTTGGCCAGTGGTTGCAGGCGCGGGACATCGAGACGGTGATTATTGATGCCCGTCAGGTGTTGGCGCGGGATGTGGCTCCCGATCCGGTCTTTGAGAAACAGCGCAGGCGTTACCGCGCGTTGCGCGATCTTCCGGACGACCGGATCACTCCGGAGGAGAAGAAGGAACGGGAAGAACTCGGACCGATGGTTTCCCGGCGATTCTCCCAGCCGCTGCGGGCGGAGTTGAACGGCGACCTGCGTCGGGCCATGCGTCAGGAGACGGAGAAGACCTTCCGGTACGTGGTGCGCGAGGATCGTTCGCTGCGGGAGTTGCTCGACGGCGATTATACCTTCCTGAACGAACGGCTCGCCAAGCACTACGGGCTGACCGACCTCAACGTCATCGGGGACGAACTCCGTCGGGTCGACCTGCCGGCCGACAGCCCGCGCGGCGGCATCCTGACCCAGGGCACCGTGCTCGCGGTGACGTCGAACCCCACCCGCACCTCGCCGGTCAAACGGGGCGTGTTCATCCTCGACAATATCCTCGGCACGCCGCCGCCGCCGCCGCCTCCCGACATCACTCCGCTGGAGGATGCGGCCAAGGCGATTCAGGGACGGAGCGTCCCGCTGCGGGAGATGCTGGCCCTGCACCGCGAGAAGCCGCTGTGC
>JBDNHZ010000219.1:0-2310 GCA_041688515.1 Verrucomicrobiota bacterium | reverse complement strand
GGGGATCCAATCTGCCCACTGCAACTGGTTCGCGGCCAGGAACGGAAGCACCACTGACGCCGCAATCCCCGGACCGAACCCGACCAGCATGGCCAGCCTTCGACCGCTCACCAATTCCGTCGGACGCAGCGGGGTCACCAGTAGGATCTCGAGTGTCCCCTCCTCGACTTCGCGGCGAAAACTGCCTGCCGCCATGAGGGCCTCGAACACCAGGATGACCGGACCCACCCACAGCACCACGTACTCGACGTCGCGGTCGTATCCGCGGAGGGGCAACGCGGCCAGATGACAAACAACAACAAGTGCCAGCCACCCCCATCGGCCCCGTCGCAATCCGGGGGACATCGACTCGAGCCACACCACGGGATTGATCGACAGCCATCGACGCTGGCGCTTCCGTGCCATCGCCTGACGCGGCGTTCTGGGGCCAACTCCGCCCGCCTCGGAACCCAACCGCTCATGCCGTCGCTCCCGGTCCAGCAGCGATGCTGAGATCACCACCGCCCCCACGAACAGCACTCCTCCGAAGGCCAGCATCGCGAGCAGACTTTGCTGGGCCGAATCGATCACCCACTTCGGGACTCCGCCGATCCCGAGCCCGGTCGTCCCGGTGACTCCCCCGTAGGCGGCGGAAGCGAAAGCCACGCCGAAGGGGATGGCTGGCCAGGCTTCCCAGGGAATCGTCGTACCAGGGGCGAGCACGGCGGCGCTCCGCAGAAAAACGGCGATGCACAATCCGGCCTGCAACAGCAACAGGAAGACCATCCAAACCCCGGCGGATCCCACCGCCCCCATCCAGGTCCGGGCCCGACTGGTCGCCAGAAACCCCGCCGCCAGGCCCGTGAGCACCACGCTGAGTTCAACCGTCAGGGCACGTCCGAAGTCCGGCCAGCCCACCCCACCCAACAGAAAAGGAATCGCGAGGAAAGGCACCACGGCCAGCCATAGGGCCAACGTTCGGACCACCTGGGCCGCCGTCTTTCCGATCACCACCTCGCGCGGGGTCAGCGGGGTGAGGAAGAGCAATCCAATGGTTCCGTCACGCCGCTCTTTCGCGAGCGTATCCGCGGTCGCCATCGGGCAGGCGAACATGAAGAAGACCGTCAGGCCGCCGTGAAACGCCGAGAGCAACAGACTGCCGAGGAGCGAGGAGGGCAACGACCCCGCTCCGCCCCATCGGAAGGATTCGCCCACGGCGGATCCCGTCAGCAACAGGGTCATCGTCAGGCCCGCCAGGACGCGCAGCCAGTAGGTGGCCCAGAAGCGGGAGGCACTGCGCAGTTCACGGTCGAGCACCGGGGGGATTACCATCGGGTGGCCTCTCCCGCCGGATACTGGGCACCGGCCGCGCGACGGAAATCATCGCGCAGTTCCCAGTCATCGGTGTCGAAGTCCAACCCCGTTACCAAGGCCTGGAAGCCGTGTTCCAGAT
Source organism: Verrucomicrobiota bacterium (assembly GCA_041688515.1). Taxonomy (GTDB): domain Bacteria; phylum Verrucomicrobiota; class Verrucomicrobiia; order Limisphaerales; family UBA9464; genus UBA6176. Next base: position 878 of record JBDNHZ010000219.1, on the reverse strand, counting down.
CAATCCGAGATCGCTTTCGGACCCGGTAAACGGTGTAGGCCGCCCACAGGAGCCAGACGTGGAAAACCACCAGTGTCGTTCCGTAACCCGCGCCGGAGAAGAGCAGGACCGCCAGGGGCAGCAGCCCCAGCCATCCGGGAAGCATCACCCGCAGGAACGTTGCCCGGAAGGCCGCCAGTGGGTTCGTCTCCTTGAGTCCATGTCGCAACCCCACCTGAGCCAGGGTCTCCAGATCCAACCAGAGGACCCCTGCCCCGTAGATCAGTCCCGCGCTCAGCGCGGCGGACGCACCCAGGGGGAGATCGGACATCGACACCCGGAGCAGCGGGATGAACTGCAACCCCGCGAGCACCAGGACTGCGGTGCGATGTTGGAGGAAGAGGGAGCGTCGGTGACCCTGAATGATCTGATCCCGACCCTGGCCCGCCACCACGAGCAATTCCAGGGCCCCGGTGGCTCGATCCTCGGCGATGCCACGGGTCGCAGCGAGGGTGATCTGGACCTTGAGCAGCAGGTGCATGGTCCAGAGCAGGAAGAAGGCGCCTGCCACCGCCCAGAGCGCCCCCGGAGTGCCGTGCAAAGCCATCGAGATTCCCAATGCCACCACGACCGCCCCGGCCAGTCCGTAATAGGCGAGATGGAATTCCAGGGGCACCGGTCGCATCACCAACTGGAACCACGCGTAAGGCTGGCGATCGAGGACCTCGCCCCAGTGCAGGTGCCGGTAGCCGATCAGGCTTCCCCGGCGGACGACCCCTTCCCCGGACGGTTTCGACGGAGCTTCGATCACCCGGTCGCGATAACCTCGAATAATCAGGGAGGCGACGACCAGCAGGGCCACTCCGGCGAGCGCCTGACGTTTCCACGCCTTCTCGAAT
>JBDNHZ010000218.1:0-2837 GCA_041688515.1 Verrucomicrobiota bacterium | reverse complement strand
TGGCGGCGGCGGCGCGGGGTTCAGGAGAGGCGTTCTTACGGCCCGCCACCTTGAGAAGCCCCACGTCCGCCCATTGCGAACTTTCGCCCTCGACCTTCGCCGCCTCAGACGCGAGGACGTCGTAACGTGTTTCAAGGTGGGGCGAATTCAGAAAGGCCGAACGCGCCTTTTCCGCCTGATGATTCTCAGTGCGCGTCGCCAGCACCGAGGGAAGTCCCTTGAGCAACGAACGCCAGCCCTCGGCGGAATCGGACTTGGCCAGGGCCTGGATCGCCTGCGCCCGGGCCGCATCGGGAATCGATTTCCCGGTCGCGGCCCGGCCCAGCGCGGGGATGGCGTCGGCCGGGATGAAGTCCGCGGACGCCAGTTGCGCCGCCACCGCTGGCAACAGCGCGGGATCCTGATCCGCCAGACGCACGAGTTTGCGCAGCGCGGCTCCGGCCTGGATGCGGTGCCGCGACAGTTCGCGTCCGAGGTAGGCCGCTTCCTCGCTGCCGGCAGATTCCACCGCGGCCTGAAGGGCGGCGAGGACCCGTGGCGAGGCCGACCATTCTTCCGGCTGATAGTAGGGTCCGCGGGTGTCAGGACGGGTGCCCCAGGAATCGCCCTTCCACGGTCCATCGACGAAGTAGAGCCGGCAGAGCGCGGTCAGCAGACCCTGGCGGCGGGCGGCGTCCTGCTCACGTTCCAAGCGCCGGATCAATCCGTCCACCACCTCGTCTTCGTGCCACGATTGCAGTGCGCGGAGGAGTCCGCGGCGGACGGCCGGGCGGGTGGCGGTCTGGTCCAAGGCCAGGAAGGTGGCGGGGATGACCCTGAGCGACGCCAGTACCTGCACCGCCGTCTGCGCCACGATCGGATCCGGATCTGCCAGCAGCGCCATGACCGCATTCGCCGACTTGGTCTGGTGCAGTCGGGCCAGCGTGATGAGGGCTTCCTTGCGGGTGCGAGGATGAGTCGATCTCAGTGCATCAACGACGGGTGCCAAAGGAATCTGCCCGCCTTCCTCCGGACGATCGCCCAGGGCGCGCAGGATCCAGGGGGCGATCGTGGCATCCGACAGCAGCGGCAGCAGCGCCTCGTGACTGGCAGCGCCCCGCGCCTGCTTGAGCGCGAACACCGCGGCAACCCGCGACGACAGCGAACGGGTGGTGTCTGCGGCGAACTTCGCCACGGCCGCGGCCGTGGTGTTGTTCAGGCCGCGGCGGACGAGGGTGCGTTGGGCTTCGAGCCGGCGCCGATGCGACTTCGAGCCGAGTTCTGCCACCAGCGCCGTTTCGGAAAGCGCTTCGTACTTCGGCAGCGGTTCGGATTGGTAACCCTTGGGCGTGACCCGGACGAGGAACCCCACCTCCGGGCCGACCCATGTGAACGACGCCCCCTTCCAGCTCGCGGCGTAAACGGCCGAGTGCGCGTCCACGTCGAGATCGGTGACGCGGGGAAGCCGGATGAACTCCTTCTGGCCGGCCGCGAAGGTGGCACCGTTCTCGGTCAGGCCGTGGTGATAAACCCATTCGCGGCCCCAGTCCGCCGTGTAGGGAGCGTTGTTCCAGCCCTCGGGCATTCCCGGTTCATCAATCCAGGCCCCTCCGCATCCGGAGCCACCGCCGTAGTCGGCCAAGGGCGGGATGATCTCGTCGCCGAAGTTCTTGAACAGGCGCGGATACCCGTGCTGGGTCATGCCGCTGAAGTGGTGAAGGCGTACATCCCATCCGCCGCCATCATTGGTGTTGTCGCGGGCGAATCCGTCCAGCAATGGGCTGACCGCCACTTCCAGGATGTTGCGGGTGCCATCGGCCCAGATCTCCAGACCGGAGCCATCGGGACGCACCCGAACCACGCCGCCGCCGCGAAGCTGGAGCTTCTTTCCGTCGGTGCCCTCGGCCTCCATGAATCCAAAATCGCCGATCGCCGCGTACAACCAGCCGTCGACGCCCAGTTCCAGTCCGTTCGAGGAATGATCCGCCGGCCGATCCTTGAAACCGAAGGCGATCCCCTTGACCAGGGTCTTGCGTTCCTCGGCCACTCCATCGCCGTCGCGATCGAAGAAGACGCTGATGTCGGGCGGATGCAGCACGTACAGCCGATCGTGATCCCAGACGAGTCCACGCGGTGAATCGAGGTCCGGCACCAGCGCACGGACCTCGTCCGCCTGACCGTCTCCATTGGTGTCTCGGACCCTCAGGATCCGGCCCAGATGCGCCTTGCGATCCAGGGAACCGTTGCCGTCGGAAGAGACGTAAACGGTGCCATCCGGAGCGGCCGCGACGAACACCGGGTAATTGACGGCGGGCGGTGTGGCGAAGATCGAAGCTTCAAAGCCCTCGGGCACCTTGACCTCGCGGAGCAGCGACGCGGCCTTTTCCGCCGAAGCCACGGCGGGCATGCCGATCAGCTCTGCCGGTGTCGGCTGCCGGTCCTTGGCCGTGAACGGAGCCGCCAGCGCAGCGGCACAGGGAATCGCAAGACCCGCGAGGAGACGAAGGTGGAGCACGACGCAGAATGGGCCCGGGCAGGCGTGGCTTTCAACCGGGAAGGCGGGCGAGGGCGCATCTTGAGGCTGCCCGTCCTGGGACCGCGGGCGTCCTCGCCCGCTTCGGACGAGTTCCACCAATCCCCATTTCCACCAGAGGGAGATTCGGACTCGCGGGGCTCGTCCGTCCACGAAGTCAGAGTCTCCCGACGTCGCCTCCTCCGTAGGCGACGAGGTCACGAGACTCACTTCAATCAGGCCGGGAACGTGCGAAGGCCGTGGCACACCCGGCTGGAAGTCAGAGTCTCCTGACGTCGCCTCCTCCGTAGGCGACGAGGTCACGAGGCTCACTTCAATCAGGCCG
>JBDNHZ010000217.1:0-3763 GCA_041688515.1 Verrucomicrobiota bacterium | reverse complement strand
GAAGCGGCCCAAGGCGAAACAGAAAGCGGCGTAGGAACGCCGAAGGAAATCCGGAAACCAACCAACCCTGGAAGAAGTGTCGCCCGCCACAGCCCCGGCGGGCTGTTTGGTGGAGAAAACAGCCATTCGGAACCCAACTATCAGGTAATTTGCAGTGGCCCTCCACGGCGCCGAACCGGGGCCAACTCAAAAACAGGGGGTTTGGGGACAGGCTCTACGTAGGCGACGACGTAAGGAGACTCTGACTTCCCTCCGGACGTGCCCACGGCCCACACGCGTTCCTCGCCCGACCAGGATGAGCCTCGTGACCTCGTCGCCTACGTAGGCGACGACGTAAGGAGACTCTGACTTCCCTCCCCACGGCCGCGCTTGCGTGTCCGGGGATGAACCGTTACAGACCGCCTCCCTTACCGATGAACGAGAGTCACGTTGCCCGCATTGCCGTCGAATTGAACATTGCCCCGCGGCAGGTTGCCGCCACGGCCAAGCTGATCGCCGAGGGCGGCACAGTCCCCTTCATCTCGCGTTATCGCAAGGAGGCGACCGGAAGCCTCGATGAGGTGGCCATCACCTCGATCCGGGATCGGTTGCTGCAACTGGCCGAGCTCGACCAGCGCCGGGAAGCCATCGTCAAGAGTCTCGCCGAACGGAATCTCCTGTCGGACGCGCTGGCCAAGGCCGTTCGGGAAGCCGATTCGCTCGCGGCTCTGGAGGATCTGTACGCGCCCTACCGCCCGAAACGCCGGACCCGCGCCACCATCGCCCGCGAAGCCGGACTAGAACCCCTCGCCGAACGGCTCTTCGGCGAGCAGGCCACCCTCGATCCACAGGCGGAGGCCGTCGCCTTCGTGGACGCCGGCAAGGGCGTCGCCGATGTCGCCGCCGCCCTGGCCGGGGCGCGTGACATCGTGGCGGAGCGGGTGAGCGAGGATTCCACCGCCCGGGCCCGATTGCGGGAGCTGTTCTGGGCGGAGGCCCCGGTCCGGTCCAAGGTCCTCACCGGCAAGGAAACGGAGGGTGCCAAGTTCAAGGATTACTTCGACTGGACCGAGCCGGTCGGGAAGATCCCCAGCCACCGCATGCTGGCCATCCGACGCGGTGAGACCGAGGGATTTCTGCTGGTCCGGATCACGCCGCCGGAAGAAGGCGCGTTGAACCTTCTCGAAGGAATGTTCGTCAAGGCGGCTGGACGTCCGGGCGGGGAACAGGTGCGCCTGGCGGTCCAGGACGGATACAAGCGGCTGCTGGCCTTTTCCATGGAGGCGGAGACCCGACTCGAATCCAAGAAGCGGGCCGATGCCGAGGCCATCCGGGTGTTCGCCGAGAACCTGCGCGAGCTGCTGCTGGCGTCGGCTCTGGGCAGCAAGAACGTGCTCGCCCTCGACCCCGGCTTCCGAACCGGCTGCAAGATGGTCTGCCTCGATCGACAGGGGAAGCTCGTCCACAACGGCGTCGTTCATCTCACCCATTCCGCCGGCGAAGCCCGCGAGGCAGGCGAAGTCATCCGGGCCCTGGTCCAGAAGTTCGACATCGAGGCCATTGCCATCGGCAACGGCACGGCCAGTCGGGAGACGGAACAGTTCGTGCGCGCACTCAAGCTTCCGCCCTCGGTGGCCGTTGTTCTGGTCAATGAATCCGGTGCGTCCATTTACTCCGCTTCCGATGTGGCCCGCGAGGAGTTCCCCAACCACGACGTCACCGTGCGCGGCGCGGTGAGCATCGGACGTCGCCTGATGGATCCCCTCGCCGAGTTGGTGAAGCTGGATCCCAAGTCGATCGGCGTCGGTCAGTACCAGCACGACGTCGATCAGAACCAATTGAAGCATGGCCTGGATGACGTGGTGGTCTCGTGCGTGAACCGGGTGGGCGTGGAACTCAACACCGCCAGCCGCCAGTTGCTCTCCTATGTCGCCGGCCTCGGCCCGTCGCTCGCCGCCAACATCGTCGCCCACCGCGATGCCAACGGCCCATTCAAGTCCCGACGCGACCTGTTGAATGTGCCGCGGCTCGGACCCAAGGCCTTCGAGCAGGCCGCCGGATTTCTTCGCGTTCGCGGCGGGGATCAACCGCTCGACGCGTCGGGCGTCCATCCGGAGCGCTACACCGTCGTCGATGCCATGGCGCGGGACTTGGGCTGTGGGGTGGCCGATCTGCTCAAGGATGGAACCCTGCGCGCGCGCATCCAGCCCGAGAAATACGTCCAGCAGGACCTGGGTCTGCCCACGCTTCAGGACATCCTTGCCGAACTGGCCCGCCCCGGCCGGGATCCGCGCGAGAAGTTCGAGGCCTTCGCTTTCAACGAGAGCGTCCACAAGATCCAGGATCTCAAACCCGGCATGCGCCTGCCCGGCATCGTCACCAATGTCACGGCCTTCGGTGCCTTTGTGGACATCGGCGTCCACCAGGACGGACTGGTCCATGTCAGCCAGATCGCCGATCGATTCATCAAGGACCCGGCCGAGGTGGTGAAGGTGGGACAGAAGGTTCAGGTGTTCGTCGTCGAGGTGGATCTGGAACGGAAACGCATCGCCCTGTCGATGAAGGCGAATCCCACAGCCGCACCCCGCGAAAACAACCGGACGGCCCCCGCCGCACCCCGCGGACCGGGACCCCGACCCGGTGGAACTCCACCAGCGCGTCCACCGGCCCGTGCCGGATGGGAGAACGCCGGCGGCCTCAGCGCCCTGGCCGACGCCTTCGACAAAGCCAAGCCGAAACCGTAGCCCTCCCAGATCGGGGGTGCCCGGCGGCCCGTCGGCCCGCGCTTGGAGGCGGTGGGAGCGGATTCACCGCAGAGGACGCAGTGACCGCGGAGTTCCGGAGAGAGCAGGACGGCTTGCCCCCTCGATGGCTCTGCGTTCTCCGCGTCTCTGCGGTCAAATTCCCGTGCCGACGGCCGACAACGGCCGGGGAATTGGCCGAAGGAAACAAAAGGAGACGAAAGAAGGGGAGGCCGAGTTGGCGCGATTCCGGTCGTCGGGAGAAGGCAGTGGCGGCGGTTCCCTTCTTTTGAATCTGCGTCCTTTTCGGCCAATCGGCGGTGATGCTTCCCCGCCTTTGCGGTTAACCCCTTCCAACTCTTTGGGTGATCCTGCCAACTCCAGGTGCATGCCATGGGCTTCCTCCTTGCCGATGGCAGAAGCCCAAACGCAGCGTTCCTCCCGTCGCCATGCATACTCCCATCCTCTCCCGGCGTTCGTTCTGTGCCCTGCTGGGCGCGACTCCCTTCGCGGCCCGTGCACTGACCGCCGAGAAGCCGTCGGCCCGACGGGTTCCCATCGGGCTTCAGATGTATTCGGTGCGCGACGACGAGAAGCGGGACTTGATGGGGACACGCCAGGCGCTGCGCGGAATGCGATATGAGTGCGTTGAATTCTGGGCGCCTTATTCGGACTGGACCCCGGACCGCGCCAAAGAGGTGCGGAAGCAGATGGATGACCTCGGATTGCGCTGCTTCTCCAATCATACCGGCACAAAGCACTTCTCGGAGGAGCATCTGCCGCGCGTGATCGAGTTGAACCAGATCCTGGGCAGTCGCACCGTCATTCTGTCGCATGCGGGTCCGCAGACGAACCTGGATGGATGGCGGCGCACCGCGGACCTCCTGAGCCGGGCGTCGTCGCACTCAAATCCGCGAACATGGTTTGCGGGTATCACAATTGGGACGTGGACCTCCGTCCGTTGGAGGGGACGCGCCCAAGGTTATCGATCAGTCGAAGGGTAGTGGGGCTCGGGGTCGGTCCCGATGGTTCGGGGGTTCCGG
>JBDNHZ010000216.1:0-7970 GCA_041688515.1 Verrucomicrobiota bacterium | reverse complement strand
TGGCCGAAAGAAACGCAGAATCAAAAGAAGAGGACGGCAGCGACCGCATCGTCCCAACGCCGGGATCCGCACCCATTCGGCTTCCCCTTCTTTCGCAGCCTTTCGATCCTTTCGGCCAGTTCCCTTGGTTTCGACCCAGATATTTCACCTCAGCGAAGCGGAGAGCGCAGAGCCATCGTAGCGGTACTGCTCCGCGGAATTCTGCGGCCCCTGCGATCTCTGCGGTGAACCCCGTTCCCTTCCCCAATGCCGGCGCGACCGCAGAAGCCGGTTGGCCGAAAGAAGCGCAGAATCAAAAGAAGAGGACGGCTGCGACCGCATCGTCCCAACGCCTGCAACCGCACCCCTTCGGCTTCCCCTTCTTTCGTCGCCTTTCGTTCCTTTCGGCCAGTTGCGCTGGTTTCGGCCCAGAGATTTTACCGCAGCGAAGCGGAGATCGCAGAGCCATCGTCCCGATCCTGCTCTGCGGAACTCTGCGTCCCCTGCGGTCCCTGCGGTCTCTGCGGTGAACCCCGTTCCCGCCCCCGCACTTCCCAGGTGAGCGTGCGGCACCGGTCGGACGTTGTGCCGGAGTCCCTCATCCGCGCTGATCCGCGCAATCTGCCCGCCTGCCGAAGGGGCATGAAGGTGGCAAGCCTATCGCAATTGGAGTCACCCCTACGGGACCGACCCAATTGCTTCTGCTGAAACGCCTCCGGCGTAGAAGCGATGGCTTCGGGCACCCGGCCGCCTGGGGCGGTTTGCTGGCTCGAAGCGGGAGGGGACGCCCGCGGTCCCGGGAGAGCAGATCCCGGCTGCCCCCGAAAGACGGGGGCAAGCCAAAGCCTCAGTTCAGGGCGATGCCGCGACGGAGGAAGGTGGGGACGTCGAGGTCCTGGCCGTGGAGGATGGTGGCCTCGGTCTTTTCGAAACGACCGCGGCTGAGCAGATCGAAATTGAAGGTCGATTGGACGACCTTCTTCTTGCGGGAAGCACCCCGGAGCGCGCCCCGCAGCATGCCGCCGGAACCCAGGTGCTCGCGCTGTTCCGCCGTCAGTTCCGGGGCCGGAGGAATCAGTCCGCCGGTGGAACGACCCGCTGCCATGGGAGGCGTCCCGGGGAAATCCCCGATCGACCGTTCCTCGGTCCCTCGGCCGGTGCTTTCGAGGGGCATGGAAGCGGCTCCGGCATCCCGGCGCGGAGATGGCTCCGGCAGCGGGGCGGATCCGCCGACGGACGCCACGAGGGTGAGCACCAGCGTTCCGTTGAGGGCGGGATCAATGCTGGTGCCGGTCACGACCTGCGCCTGATCCGCCTGTCGTTGGAGGTGGGCGAGAACGGCCTCGATCTCGGAGAACGGAACATCGGGCCCGGCGGAGACCGCAACGAGCACGGCATCGGTGGAGGCCAGGAACTGATCGTCGCCGATGAAAGGGCTCGCCTGAAAACGTTCGAGGATCTCGCGGACCCAATGCTCCCCGTGGGCATCGACCGAGACAAAGACGCTTTCTGAATGTCGGCCGCGCAACAGACGTTCGAGGCTGGCGAAATCCAGTTGGATCAGGCCGGGCCGGCTCAGGGCGTACCACAGTCCGCGGACGCCATCCACCAGCAGACGGTTGGCGGCCGCAAAGACTTCGAGCGCCGGAGTGGCGCGATCCAGAGTCGTCAGCACCCGTTGGTTGGGAACGGTGATGACGGCATCCGCCGATGCCTTGAGCGATTGGAGTCCGTTCTGGGCATGCCCGATCCGCAGGCGCCCCTCGCAATGGAATGGAAGCGTGGCGACGCCCAGGACCAACGCCCCGGTTTCGCGCGCCAACCGTGCCACGACCGGTGCCGCGCCGGTTCCGGTCCCTGCCCCCAGGCCGGTGATCAGGAAGACGAGGCGCGCGCCCTGGAACAGCGGGCGGATAACGGCCGCCTCCCGCTCCGCCGCGGCTTCGCCCAGGCTGGGATCGCCCCCTGCCCCGAGCCCGCGTGGTTGGCCGGAATGCAGGACCAGACGAAAGGGTGCCCGGGACCTTTCCACGACCGTCGCGTCGGTGTGGATGGCGATGAGATCAACGCCGGCGAGGGTGCCTTCGCCGCACAGTTGTTCCATGGCCGCGATGCCGGCACGGCCGACGGCGACGACGCGGAAATCATGGCTCGGGGTCACTGCAGGGGCCACCGGTGCGAGGGGCGATGCGAGGTCTTCCATGGGGGGGAGTCAGTTGCAGGATTGGCGTTGCAGGCTCACCGGCGAAACCAGTTTCCAAAGGTCGAGCGCCAGCCCCCACCGGGGCGTTGCTGGCGCAGGCGCAGAGCGCCGAATCGGGCGAGTCCGATCGGGGTGGCGAACTCGGGATAATCGAGGGACGCGACCGATCCGGAGACATCCCGGGCGCGGGCCAACTGGGCGTGGAGCCCGAAGACCCGCTCGGCCAGCGGCACGAGGTCGGGCGTGCGGGAACCACCGCCGCCGAGGAAGACCCCGGCGCGCGCGTGGGAGAGGAGCGGGCCGACATCGCGGGCGATGACCTCCAGGGTTTCTTCGAGTCGGGCAGACTGAATCCGGCGCAGATGCTCCAGGTTGACCTGACGATCCGGCAGGCCGGGCTCGTTTGAAAGCGACACCAGGATGGCCTTCAGATCGGAGCCAACCGAAGCGCCCCCGTGCTCGATCTTGAGTTGCTCCGCGCGGCCCAGCGGGATCTTGAGTCCGATGGCCAGGTCGTTGGACACATGATCCCCCCCGACGGCGATGACTCCGCTGTGACGCAGGAGGGAATCGGTGTAGAGCGCGTACTCGGTTGCGCCGGCGCCGAAGTCGATGACCAGCGCGCCCATCTCCTTGTCTTCCTTTCCCAGGACGGCCAGGGCCGAGGCGAAGCCGCTGAACACCACCTGTTCGACCGAGATCTGCAAGGCCTGCACGGCGCGGATGCTGTTTTGCAGACGGTTTCCCTGACCATGGATCACGTGCACCCGGGCCTCGACGCGGGCCCCCACCATGCCCACCGGATTCTCGACCCCATCGTGGTCATCGACGACGAAGTCCTGCCGGATGGTGTGCAGGACCGAGTGGTCGTGGGGAAGATTGACGGCCTTGGCGTTGCGGATGGCGTCGTCGACATCGTCCTGGGTGATCTCCCGATCGGAGCTGACCACCGGATGGATGCCGCGATTGTTGAAGCCCCGGATGTGGGCCCCGGTCACTCCCAGAAACACCGAACGGATCTCCACGTCCGCCATCTGTTCGGCGTCGGCAATCGCCTGACGGATGTCCTCGGACGATTTCTGTGGGTCGGTGATCTCGCCTTTCCGGACCCCGCGGGAACGACACTGGCCCAATCCCAGAACCTTGAACCCGCCATTGGCGGTGATTTCGCCGACGGCCGCACACACCTTGCTGGTGCCGATCTCGAGTCCGACGACGATGGAATCCGGGTCAAACATGGCGGCGGCTGGGTTTGCGTTTCGGCTTCACCGGACGCGGGGTTTCGACGGGCGCCGTCGCGGCATCCAACCAACGCAGGGGCGCGTGATTGGTCACCGAAAGATCGAGCGTGCCAATCATCCGTCCGCGGCTGGAAGAATCCTGATGAACCGCGAACCAATGCAGCAACTGGGTATCGAAATCCGCATCGGCATCGCGGACGCCGAAGGTCACCCGGCTTCCGAGCACCGTCTGAACGTCGAGCTCCTGGGGGCGTCCTACATCGACACTCACGATGTCGGTGAGGCCGGCCATGGTGGAGCTTTCAAAGGAGGCCAGAAAGCGGAGGCCCGCGATCACCTGCGATTCAACCAGGGCGCGGCCCACAACGAATGGCACCTGCGGCCAGCCCACGAGCAACGGCAACGATGCCTCGGCGTCCATGGCATCGGCCGGGACCTGACCCCGCGTGAACGGCATCATGACGTGGCCGGTCTCATCCAGCAGATAGGCCAGTTCAAATCCGGGCTGGCTGACCGCCTTCACCCGCGCAACGGGGAAGCGTTCGCGCACCTGCAAGCGGATGGTGTCCGGCAATTCCCGATGAACTTCGGCCGAAGCAATGCGGGGATGGCGCAACAGACGAAGCCGCACCGTCGGCAGGTCGATGGCGAAGGTGTTGAGCCCGGGCCGGAGGCCGGCCTGGGAGATGATCTCCGCATCCGAAAGCACGCCGTCGGTCTGGACCGGCAACTTCCGCAGGGCGAGCGCCTCCACCCGATGCAACCAATGGTAACGTGCGAGGGTGGCAACGCCCGCGACGGTACCGATCGCGAGGACCACCAGGCCCAACTTGATCAACCCGCGGAGCCAGGTCCGGCGCGCCCCCCGTTGGGCGTCTTCGGTCCGCAGCTTCACGTCGAGACGGAAACCCCGTTCCTGTCGCCGATTCCGATGGGTCTTGAAGATTCCAAACATGGCTCAGCTCCGGTGTTCGAGCGCCAGCAAGGCCAGTCGCTCACAAAGTTGACCGAAATCCATTCCATCCGCGGCGGCCGCCTTGGGCAGCAGGCTCGTCTCGGTCATTCCGGGAAGGGTGTTCACCTCCAACACCACCGGACTGCCGTCGCCGCGCACCATCACATCCACCCGCGCATAGTCCCGTCCTCCCACCGCCTGGAATGCTCCTAGGGCCGCGGACTGGATCGCCGCCGTCACGGACGACGGGAAGTCTGCCGGACAAAAGTATTCGGTGGCTCCGGCCGTGTACTTGTTCCGGTAGTCGTAGGTACCTTCGCGGGGCCGCACTTCCACCACCGGCAGGGCCCGGCCTTCCAGGATCCCCACCGTGGTTTCGCGTCCGACAATCCGCTCTTCCATGAGGACCTCGGAACCGTGGGCGCAGGACGCCGCCAGGGCCGCGGGAAAGGCGCCGATGGAATCCACAAATTCGAGACCCACGCTGCTGCCCTGCCGGACGGGCTTGAGCACCACCGGAAACTGCCAGCCGGAGGGAAACGGTTCGTCCGCCTGAAAAAACACGTGGGAACGGGCGGTGGGAACGTCGGCCGCCCGACATCGTTGCTTGGTGAGGACCTTGTCGAAACTGATGCGGGAAGCCTCCACGCCACAACCGGTGTACGGGACGCCGAGCGCCTCCAGTTCGGCCTGCACCTGACCATCCTCGCCGTAGGTCCCGTGCAGGGCGAGGAACGCCACTTCGGTACCGGCGGGCAGGTGAAGTCGGCCGGGCTGCGGATCCAGCTCGTAAACTTCGTGCCCCATCGCGACCAACGCCCGCGCGACGGCCGCGCCGGAACGGAGTGACACCTCGCGCTCCGCCGAAGGTCCGCCCCGCAGGACCGTGATGATGATTCGTTTGCTCACGTTGGATTCAGATCTTCCCCGACGATTTCCACTTCGGGCTCCAGTTCGATCCCGCGAGCCTCGCGCACGCGCTGACGGACCAGTTCGAGCAGGCGGAGCACGTCGGTGGCCGTCGCGCCGCCCAGGTTGACGAAGAAATTCGCATGGACATCGGAGACCATGGCGTCGCCCACGCGCGTGCTCTTGAGACCCAACTCATCGATGAGCCGACCGGCCGGAAGATCCGGAGCGGGATTCTTGAAGGTACACCCGGCGCTGGGCTGCCGGGGTTGGCTGGACCAGCGCTTCCGATTGCTGGCGGTCATCCGTTCCATGATTTCCTCCCGGGCGGCCGGCACGCCTTGCAGGACCGCGCCCAGGGCGACTTGATGCACCAGGAGCGGACAGCCGCGATAGCGCGCGCCGGCCTCGGCACCGGGGATCTCGTGAACTTCGCCGCGCCCATCCATGCAGCGCAGGAGCGATACCCGATCGAAGATCCAGCCGCCCATGGCCCCGGCGTTCATCCGGAGGGCTCCGCCGACGCTTCCCGGAATCCCTTCAAGGAATTCGAGGCCGGTCAGTCCGGCGTCCCGCGCCGCATTTGCCACTGACTTGAGCGCCGCTCCCGCACCGACCGTGAGGAATTCGCCGGCGACCTCGATGCGACTGAACTGCGGATGCGCGAGGCAGATCACCAGCCCTCGAATGCCGCCGTCGCGAATCAGCAGGTTGGATCCGCGCCCGAGGAAGAACACCGGCACATCATGAAGACGGGCGAACTGGAGGGTCGCCGTCAGGTCCGTCTCGGAAGCCGGTTCGACATACAGTTCCGCCGGCCCGCCGACGCGCAGGGTGGTTCGACGGGCGAGCGATTCGTCGCGCCGCAGGACGGTGTCCTTGGCGAGTTCCTCGCGCAGATCGGCATGGAGATCGGAGACCCGCAGGGCCAGATCGATGGCTCCCGCTTGCGCCGCCGGCAGGGCAACTCCACTGAGTTTGAGGGAAGTCATGGGGTGTGGACGGGATCCCGGGGCGTGCTCGGTTTCGCGGCAAAGGCGCTGGAGACCGGGAGCGTCACCCGGCGGACCGGGGGTTCCTCCCGGCGGGCCCGCGTCGGGGTCTCGGCCCGGACCCCGAACGGACCCGAGGCCAGCGAGAGCAACCGGTCGGCGATCCGATCGGCGGCATCCGACCGGTGCAACCGACCGGCGGCGGCCGCCATCAATCCGTGGGCGGGACCGCCCTCGAGCAGATCCCCCAACTGATCCACCAGCACCCGGGGCTGGGCATCCCGTTGAGCCAGGCAGCGGGCCGCGCCCGCCCGGACAAAAGCCTCGGCATTGTGCCGCTGATGGTCTTCGACCGCGGTCGGAAGAGGAACGAGGACCGAAGGAACGGACATGGCGGCGAACTCGGCCAGGGTCGAAGCACCCGAGCGCGCGATCGCCACCGTGGAAGCCGCGAGCACCTCGTCGACCCGATCGGAGAAAGAGAGGACCACCGCCTGCAACCCAGCACTGGCATAGGCACCCTGGAGTGCGGCGACATCCCGGGGCCCGGCCAGGTGGATGAATTGCAGCCCGGGCCAACGTCGGGCCAGAGCGGGCAAGGCGGCCTTCACCACCTCATTCAGACCGGCCGCACCCTGACTGCCACCGAGGATGGCGAGGACCGGTCGATCGGCAGCCAGTCCGAACGTCTGGCGGGCCGCCTCCGGATCCCGTGCAAAAAAAGTTTCTCGGACGGGGGTGCCGGTGACTTCGGTGCGGACGTGGGACAACCGGGGAATCGCCTCGGCAAAGCCAACGAAAGCCGTGGAGACCACGCGGGAGAGGATCCGATTCGCCCGCCCTGGAATCGTGTTGGATTCGTGGAGGGCGGTGGCGGCACCGGACGCGCGTCCGGCCAGGATTGGCGGAGCGCTGGTGAATCCGCCCATCGCCAGGACGATCTCGGGGGTGCCCCGGGCGAAGAGGGCGCGGGCCGCGAAGAACGAGCGGCAAAAGGCCCAGCCGAACCCGAGGTGGTTCCCGCCCTGCAACCCGACCGCCGGCAGCGAGGCCACCTGAAGGTCGGAGACTCCGCGGACGGCCTGTTGATCGACTTCCTTGGGCGAGACCAACAAGGTCACCCGTGCTCCCCGACGTCGGAGCGCCCGACCCACGGCCAGGCCGGGAAACAGGTGTCCGCCCGTTCCCCCGCAGGCGATGGCAACGTGGATGGGTCGATGAAAGCTCATGACGCCTCGGAGAGCTCGGGTTCGCCCGGGTGCGGATGATTGGCCCTGCGGCCGCGCGGTTTGCCACGGGGTTGAGGGACTTCCCGTGCCGGTGCGGGATCCCGGGCGACCGCCACCAGCATCCCGACGAGGGTCATCAGGATCGCCATGTTGGAACCGCCGCGGCTGACAAAGGGAAGCGGCATGCCCTTGTTGGGAAGGACGGCCGTGACCACGCCGATGTTGATGATCGCCTGCGAACAGATCAGCAGGGTGATCCCGACCGCCAGCAGGAGCCCGAAGGTGTCGGAGGCGCGCATGGCCACCGTCAGGCCACACACGAGGATGACGAGGTAGGCGGCGACGATCGAGAGGGTGAAGGTCAATCCGAGTTCTTCTCCCACCGCCGGCAGGATGAAGTCGGTGTGCACCTCGGGAACGTTGTATTTCAAGGTCCCCTTCCCCAGGCCGCGCCCCTCGATT
>JBDNHZ010000215.1:0-30901 GCA_041688515.1 Verrucomicrobiota bacterium | reverse complement strand
CATGGAACGAGCATTCTGGAAAACGTGGGCGCAGGCAGGGGGCGGATTTGTGGGGGCCGCTGTCCTGGGGTCGATCCTCTTCGCGCAGGCACCCGCGGCAAAGGCACCGAGGGGTGAACCCATCAAGCCCCTGGCACCTCGTGGCGAACCGATCCAGCCGGCCAAGGCCATCGAGAAGGCGACCAACGCCGTCGCTGCGGTGGAATCGACCACCAAGGGCGGGGCGCTGGAACTGGGATTCGATCGGCTTGCCGGCTTCAACTACGTCGTTCCCGAGTACACCGGGATAACTCCTCCACCGTCGCCCGATACCAACCAGATTCCGGCGGCGATCAAGGGATTCGATGGGAGGAAAGTGGCGATCAAGGGGTTCATGCTCCCGCTCAAGGTGAAGGAGGGGAAGGTGACCGAGATGCTGCTCATGCGGGACCAATCCATGTGCTGCTTCGGGGCGGTGCCCAAGATCAATGAGTTCCTGACAGTGAAGATGATCGGGGACGGCACCAAGGCGGTGATGGACCAGGCGGTGACGCTGGTGGGGACGCTCAAGGTGGGCGAGTTCAGCGAGAACGGGTATCTCCTCGGGATCTACCAGATGGATGGCGAACACGCCGAAGGCCCGGGGCTTTGACCCAGGTTGAACCCGGAGGTCCAGAGCGAGGTCGAAGTCCGGACGATGAGTGAACTTCCCCCTGCGGTCGGTCGGTCCAGGGTCTCGCGGCGGCGCTGGCTCTGGAACCTGTCCTGGGCTCTGCCCATGACTTCCGCGGTCCATGCCCGCTGGATTGAGCCCGATTGGCTGGCCGTGCGGACTTATCGCCTTCGACCCCAGCCCACACTTCGGATCGCCCACTTCACCGACATTCATCATCGCGGAGATGAAGGGCGGTTACGCGATGTGGTCCGGACGGTGGAAGGGTTGAAACCGGACTTCGTCGTGTTCACGGGGGATCTGGTGGAGGAGGCGCGGATGTTCGCCCCGGCGCTGGACATCCTCTCGACGCTCAGATGCCCGCTCTACGGCATCGCAGGAAATCATGATTACTGGGCGCGGGTGGATTTCGGGTTGGCTCGAAAGGCGTTGGCGCGAACCGGGGGTGCCTGGTTGAAGGACGAAGCCCTTCGGGTCGCGAACGGGCGGGTGCGATTGCTGGCGTTGGATCGTCTGCCAGCGGTCGCCCGGCCGGAAGACGGCGTGTTCAACCTCGCGCTGATGCATTACCCGGTCTGGGCCGATCGCCTGCCGTACCGGGCCGATCTATTGCTCGCGGGGCACAGCCACGGCGGACAGGTCCGCATCCCCTTCTACGGCGCGTTGGTAAAGCCCAATGAAGTCGGACGCTACGAGATGGGCTGGTACGACACGCCGGCGGGACGGTTGTACGTCAATCCTGGCATCGGATGTTTGGAGTTCGACTTCCGGTTCAACTGCCGTCCCGAGGTAACGCTCTTCGAGGTGTAGACTTCGGATCGAGCGCCCTCACTGGAGCCCCAGAATGGCCGCATTCAGCTTTGGGAATTGAGAAAAAGCCCGGTCGGTCGTCGTCAGTCGAAGCCCGGCGCTCAAAGCAAACGCCGCCAACCAGGCATCCATCCACAGTTTTGGGGAAGCGGTGTTCTGGTTCGCCAGCGCCTGCCAGACCGTCTCCGCTCCGGACGGTTCAGTGGCGAAGGCGATGCGCCCGTCCGCTCGAAGGCGTTCGTAGACCTCCCAAGCCTCGCGGTTGGAGAGAGGAGGATTTCCGGACGGCGCGAGGACCTGACTGGTGGTCAGAAGTCTCAGCAATCCTTGTTGGGTAGCACGACAGAAAAACACGCTGTCGGATTTCCGGATCCCTTCCAACCAGTCGCGCGCCGCCGCATGATGAACATGCCCGGAGAGGCTGAGAGCCAACCAGACGTTAACGTCGGGCAGGTGCATTGACGGAGTCCGCTTCCTGGTTGAGCAGCAGACCCGCGATCTGATCTGGCGTCAGTTGTTGATCGGGCGGCGGACAGTGCCCGCAGTGGATCAAGGGCAGTTGCACCCGATTGTTTCTCCGGTGGGTGGGTCCGGAGGATTTGCTGCCGGACATTCCTGTGCCCTCATGCGGCCGTTGATTTCCTGGGCGGCCAGCTCCGCCGTCCGCGGCCGAGCCGAGCCGCAGGAGTTCAACGACCGACTCCCCCAGTTTCCTCCGTCGATTGAGCGCATGGAGCTTGAGGGCCTTCACCAAGTCCGCAGGCAGATCCACGGTGGTTTTCATTTTGCGTGGCGGGGACCGTTTGGCTTGGCCTTGGCGGTGCGGTTTCTGGTCGGTTCAACGTTCGCCAGCCCCTTTCGAAGCGCCTCTTCCACCAGTGCCTTGAACGTCTTGTCTTCCAGGATGGCACGCAGCCGAAGGCCACGCAGCACGTCCTCGGGCAATTCAAGCGCCAGCTTCAGGTTCCCAGCTTTCCAGCTTTCCAGCATCCCGTCAAACAGGAGGGACGAGGGAGTTCGACCGGATCGGGCACGGTCACGGACTCGCGGAGCTCGTCCCAGAGAAGATCCAGGCGGTGCCTCACTTCCATTCCCACCGTTCGCCGAAGAATCCGCCATCGACGATCTTGCCCGGGGTGCGGGAGGTCGGTGGGGTGCGGAGATCGACCACCGCCCAGTCGGGGAGTTTTGGGGTCTGCCGGGCGTTGTTGAGGTAATCGTACTCGCGGAAGGTGAAGCTGCTGTTGATCACGACGTAGCGCTCGGGGTTGAGCGGGTTTGGGAACACCAGAATGGGGGCGTGTTCGCCGGCGGGATAGGTCTTGCCGTTGACGACCAAGGAATCGGCGGTCCACTTCACCGGCAGCCGGTCCAGAATCCGCCCGAGGACCTGATTGCTCTTGGGATCGCCCCACAGGATGAGGTTGGCATTGGCGATCTGTTCGTCGGACAGCGCGTTGGCATCGACGACCGGCGCGTCTCCCCGGTAATGGCTGCGCCAATGCTGGCGTGCGCGGGCGGATTCGGATTTCACCCAGTTCCCGACCGATTCGTTGAGGGGTTGGCCGGTGGGCATGACGAAGACGAAACGATCCATGAACGCGTCGTCGATGGGCCCTTGCAGGCCGTGCTTCTTGCGGAGGCCATCGGTGGGATGCAAGCCGTTGATCCAGGTAGTGCCATTCCAGTGGACGGAAGCATCGAGGGAACCGTCGGATCCGACCCGACCGAATTGGATGGGCTGCGGCACCTGTGAGCCGGGCAGGCTGCCGGTGACTGTCAGAACCACGGGCGCGTCCTGAGGGAAGAGGGAGCTCCCGGGCTCCAGATGGAGGGAGAAGGCGGTCACGTTGGTCGTGTTGAGCCAACGGATGCCTCCGCGGTCGGTGGTGAAGTGGACGTTGGCGGGTTCCCAGTGCTCGCCCATTCCGTCCACGGTGATCCAGGCCATGCTCGGGTAACGGAGGGTATGGGTGACGAAATGGATCTCGGCGGGCGTGCGGGTGCGACCGCGATGGGCGAGCAGATCGATGCGTCGGTTGAGTTCCAGTTTGGTGGTCGGCTCGTATTTGTGTCCGGTCTTGGGCCCGATCAGATGGGTGAGCCGGAGGCCGAGGTCGGCCATAGCCTTTTCGACGGCGCGGGCGGCCTGGATCTGGGAGTCATCGGCTCCGCTGTAGGCGACGGTGGGGACCATGCGGAGGTTGAGGGCGTTGGCGGTCGCGTCGTGCAAGCGCCACAGCTTCTGTTCCCAGGGGAAGGGTTGGAGCTTTTCCTTCTGAAACACATTGAGGAACTCGGCGGTCTCGGAGAAGCCGGCTCCCGGTGCCGAAGCGGCCCAGAGCGAGGCGTGGTGGGCGGTGAAATGCCAGGCGGAAGCCCCGCCGAGACTGAACCCGCGGATGACCATGCGATCCTCATCGATGGGGTAGAGCTTCCGGACATCGGCAAGCGCCTCCCAGAAGTCGGTCTCCCCGGCGAAACGGGAGCCGTTGCAATATCGGCCGTAGAGATGAAGGACGAAGGTGTCCGGGGGAGTGAACTCGCCGAGGTTGCGGGTGCGATCCTGGATGAAGGCCAGTTCGCTCAGTTGTTCTCCGCGACCGTGGAACCAGAAATCGAGGCGCCAACGCCGGCCGCTGTTGGGCGTCCAGGAGGCGGGTACCACCAGTCCATAGGGCTGAACGGATCCGTCGATGCGTGATTCGTACCCGCGGACCGTGGGGCCGGCGTCGGTGGACCAGGGTGTGCTCCCGGCCACCAGGGCGTCGAGACGGGCTCGCCCTCGCTTGAGTTGGTCGCGGGCGGCGGCGATCTCGTTGGTCCGGAAGAATTCGTTGTAGCGCAGCGCCCAGTCGACGGACTTGTGGAAGACCGCGACATCGGCCCAACGGCCACGCAGGGCGGGCTTGCCTGACAGTCCGGCCAGGAGTGACTTGAGTTCGTCGCCGAACCGCGACGCGTCGGCTTCGAGTTCTTGCCGGACGTCCTCGGGGATGGCCACCCCCGGAGGCGGGACCGGCCGCACCTTGTCGACGAGATTGTCCGCCGGGCCGTCGGCCAGAAGACTCAGGCAGGTGCCGGCCAGAAGCGGGGTGATCAGCCGTCGGATCAGATTCATGGTGTCGCGACAGGAAAGGACATCCGGGGGCCCCGGGCAACAAGGACTTGGGATGGACTCCGGCTGGGTCCGCGATACTGTCCGCCAGCATGTCCTCGCGCCTCTTTCCCCGGTTGCGATCTTCCCTCACCGCGTTGCTGGTATGCCAGGTCCTTGGTCTGGGTGCACATGGGAGCGAGGTGTTCCGATTCCGGGAACCCGCGGCGGCGGCTTACGAGATTGATCTGCCCGACCGGAGGGCCGCGCCTGCGTCTGCGGCCGCGGAGTGGATGACGGTCCGTCGCGCCGGCGGGGGAACCGGCAAACTGGAGATGAGTCGCCGGGTCGTCCTCGCGGTGCATCCTGGCGTCAGCGAGGAAGGGTTGGTCGCCGGACGTCCGCTGGTGCGGGTACGGAAGTTCGCCCCCGGAATCGGGATCTGGGAGGCATCGGATCCCATTGCTGCGGCCCAGCAAGCGTCGGAATTGTCGGAAGTGGAAGGGGTGCGTGCGGCGTATCCCGTGATGCGGCGCGAGTGGGTGTTGCACACCCCTTATGCTCCCCGGCCCAAGGACACCCTCTTTTTCCGCCAATGGCATTTGGAGAACCGTGCTGCCAACTATCGCCCCAAGGGGATCGACATTGATGCCCGGGCTGCCTGGCCCATCACCCGGGGTGCGGGGGTGACAGTGGCGGTGGTGGACAACGGGGTGGATGTGGGGCATCCGGACCTGTCCGCGCGCGCTGCGGGCCAGCCCCACTTCAATTTTGCAACGGCGACGGCGGCGGCATTGGGAACCGGTGCGGCCGATCATGGTTCGTGCGTGGCGGGGTTGATTGCGGCGACCGGGGACAACAACCGGGGTGTGACCGGTGTGGCACCGGCGGCGTCCCTGGCTTCGTGGGTGATCTTTGCCGGCGATGGCACAGGCTCGGAGCGAATCGTGACCGACGATGCGTTGGCCGACATGTTCCGGTACAAGACCGATGTCGTGGCGGTCCAGAACCATAGCTGGGGCAACGGGAGCGATTTTCAACTCGACGTGGACGCGCTCTCCGACGCGGCGATCGAGAGTGCAGTGACCACCGGACGACAGGGCAAGGGCGTAGTGATTGTCCGGTCGGCTGGCAATGGCCGTGAGGAGTTGATCAACGCGGGCGATGACGGCTACGCCTCGGATCCCCGGGTGATTGCCGTGTCGGCAGTCCGCCAGGACGGGCGGGCCGCGAATTACAGCAGTGCCGGAGCATCGATTCTGGTCGGGGGCCCCAGTGGAGATCCCCGGACCGATGGCACTGAAGATCCGGCCGCGCCGAATCTGGTGACGACCGATCGACGGAGTTCACTCGGTTACAACACGACTTCGGGCGACGCCGGCGACTACGTGCAGGGAACGACGGCGTTCAATGGGACGTCCGGCTCGGCTCCGCTGGTCTCGGGAGTGGTGGCCCTGATCCTTTCGGCGCGTCCGGAGCTGGGGTTCCGCGACGTGCAGCAGGTGCTGGCTTTGTCAGCGAGGCACGCGGACTTCCTGGACCCGGATTTGACGACCAACAGCGCCGGGTTGCTGGTGAGCCATAATCAGGGGTTCGGCGTGCCGGACGCAGGACTGGCGGTGGCTCTGGCGAAGCACTGGGTGCCGCTGGCATCCAAGCAGCGGGTGCGGGTGACCCGCAACAGCCAGTTGGCCATTCCAGACGACTCCTTCCGGTTGGTTCTGGTGGGGACCGGAATCCCCTCGAACCTGAGGAACCTTCGAGTCTTGCCCTCCATGGGCCGCTATCCCGATGGCGGCACGACTGCGGTGCAATTCGATTTTGTGGGCAAGGGACACACCAATCTGCCGGCGAGTGTCGCCGGCCATGCGGTGATCATCGCAGGGGGAATCAACACCTACGCTGACAAGATCCAGCGCGCCGCAAGGGCCGGGGCGACGCTCGCGGTCATCTTCGGCGCTGCTGGCGGAAGCGATCTGGAGATCATGTCCGGCACCCTGTTTGCTCCCATCCCGGCGGTCTATCTGGGGCAGACGGAAGGGGACACCCTGTCGCGACTGATCGCCGGGCGCACGGACGTCACGGCTCGGATCTCGACGACGACCGCCTCCATGAACCTGACGGTGACCAATACGGTGGCGTGTGAGCACGTGGGGGTCCGACTGCGTACCAGCCATACCAGCCGGGGCGACCTTCGGATCACGTTGGTTTCGCCTCAGGGGACCCGTTCGGTCCTTCAGAACCCCAACTACGATGTCTCCGTCGGTCCACAGGATTGGACCTATTGGAGCACCCATCACCTGATGGAACCGTCCGCGGGCGTCTGGCGGGTTCAGGTGGCCGACCTTCGCCAGTTCGATTCGGGCACGATTCTCGGTGCGGAATTGCTGATCGACGGGGTGAAGATCGAGGACACCGACACCGATGGGCTCGACGACGCCTGGGAGAGGCGTTGGTTTGGTGGGCTGGATCGCGGTCCGGCCGATGATGTGGATGGAGACGGGTTGCAACTGGTGCGGGAGCAACATCTGGATCTGTCACCGTTGGATGGCCCCGCGCTGTTCCCGGCGCAGATGGCCATCGTGGATGGGTTGGCGGTGCGCGCGACGTTCCCGACCCAGTTCGGCCGACGCTACCTTCTGGACTATGCGGATACCCTGGGTGGCACCCCGGCGGTGTATACCAACACTCCCGGGCGGGTGGGTTGGACGGAGATGATGGTGCCGTTGCAGGGGCGGGACGAGCGGTGGTTCCGGATCCAGCCGCAGGACTGACATGATGTTGGGGACGCTGTCTGGTTTGATCGAAGCCTTGTTGCAGCCGCTTTCCTGGGTGCTGATGGGACTTCTGGGTATTTTGGTGACGAGTGTCTGGGCGGGGCGTCGCCGCACGGCACTGACGACGTTGGTTCTGGCGGGAGCATTGTGGGGGGTGGGTTCCACGCCTTTGAGCGCCTGGCTGTTGGCTGGATTGGAGCGTCCGTATGTCGCCGGCAGTCGTCAGGCACCGCAGGCCGACGCCGTGGTCATGCTGGGTGGCTCACACGTCTACTCGGGGGCGACACTGTTGCCGTTCAATCTGGGAGATGCAGGTGACCGGCCGCTGGCGGCCCTTGAATTGATGCGCCAGGGACGTGCACCCGTTCTCGTGCTGGGCGGAGCGGGCTACGAATGGGGCAACCAACGGCGCCCGGACTCCGAATTGCTGGAAGTCTGGATTCGCGGGTGGCGGTTGCCTGCCGGGCGGGTCGTCCTTCTGGCCCCGAGTCGGGACACGCGCGATGAAGCCGTCCAGGTGGCTGCATTGGTCCGCTCGAACGGTTGGCGTCGCGTCCTGCTGGTGAGCAGCGGATTTCACCTCCGTCGTGGGGAGGCGGCCCTGCGCAAGGCGGGTGTGCCCGACGTGTACGCGGTGGGCGCGGAATTTACTCGGACGGATCGATCCGGCGCGCGGGAGCCGTGGGGATTCTTTCCGGAGAACAAGCGATTCCGCCAATTCTCCCAGTGGATGCACGAGCAACTGGGCTGGTGGTACTACCGATGGAAGGGATGGGCCTGACTCCGCATTTGACACCCGGTGCTTCGGTTCCGCCCAATCGCGGGCTTATGAGTCAGCTTGCTCAGCAGATTGCGGTGGTCACAGGTGCGGGACGAGGAATCGGTCGCGCCATCGCCTTGCGCCTGGCGGGTGCGGGTGCGGATGTGGTGTGCATTTCGCGCACGGTGGAGAACTCGGAGAAGGTCGCGGCCGAGGTACGTGCGCTGGGGCGTCGGGCGTGGGCCATGGCGGTGGACATCTCGGACGCGGCCCAGGTTTTGGCGGCAGCGGAAAAGATCCTGGCGGAAGCCGGCCGGGTCGATGTGCTGGTAAACAATGCGGGAGTGACGCGGGACGGGTTGTTGATGCGGATGAGCGAGGCGGATTGGGATGTGGTCCTGAACACCAATCTCCGGGGAGCCTTTGTCTTTACGAAGGCATTCACGCGCTCGTTGCTGAAGCAACGTTCGGGGCGGATCATCAACATCGCCTCGGTGATCGGCCTCATGGGCAATGCCGGCCAGTGCAACTACGCGGCGAGCAAGGCCGGGTTGATCGGCTTCACCAAGTCCGTCGCCCGGGAGCTTGGTTCCCGCGGGATCACCTGCAATGCGATCGCCCCGGGATTCATCGAGACCGACATGACTTCGGTCTTGAATGAGGAGCAGCGGACGGCGCTGCTGAAGCAGATTCCGCTCGGTGGATTCGGCTGCGGAGAGGACATCGCGGAGGCGGCGTTGTACCTCGCCGGACCCGGTGGACGGTACGTGACTGGGCAGGTCCTGGTGGTAGATGGGGGAATGGTCATGTGATGGAAGGAAAATTTTGAATTGGATGAGGGCTTGACGCTATCCACCCCCACGACTAGACATGCCCCGTAAATAACAACTGGAAGCACCATGGCTGAGAAATCCATCGAGCAACGCATCAAGGACATCATCGTCGAGCAACTCGGCGTAAATGCGGACCAGGTCACTCCCGAAGCCAAGTTCATCGAGGACCTCGGTGCCGATTCGCTCGACACCGTGGAGCTCGTCATGGCTCTTGAAGAGGAGTTTGGTCACGAGATCCCCGACGATGAGGCTGAAAAGCTGACAAGCGTCGGAGACGTCAACCGCTACATCGAAGAAGTGCAGAGCAAGTAAGCGGTACCCCTCACGAAAGGGCAGCCCGGTTTTACCGGGCTGCCCTTTTGCTTTTGCCGGGTGCCCCATTGTTCCCTCCAGTTTTATTTGGCTCCCGGCCCCACTTCCACGGCATTGTCCCCGACGATATGGGCAGCAATTGGTCTGACCGCCGAGTGGTTGTTACCGGTGTGGGTTGTGTGTCGTCGCTCGGTACCGACCCCGATACGCTCTGGCGAAACATCCTCGGTGGAAAGTGCGGCATCGACCGCGTTTCCCACTTCGACATCCGTGGCTACGACTGTCAGATCGCCGCAGAGGTCCGCAATTTTGATCCCACCCCCGCATTTCCCAACGCGAAGGAAGTTCGGCGTACGGATCACTTCACCCACTTCGCGGTCTACGCAGGCTGGGGTGCCCTGAAGGACTCCGGTCTGGACCTCGAGAAGGAGAATCTGGACGAGGTGGGCGCCTACATCGGTTCGGGCATCGGCGGCCTCTATACCACCGAGGAGCAGCACAAGATCCTGCTCGAAAAGGGGCCTGGGCGCGTGTCGCCGTTCATGATCCCGATGCTGATCCTCAACATGGCCTCGGGTCTGTTCGCGCTGTACCACCGACTGCGCGGCCCCAACTTCGCCACTTGTTCCGCCTGCGCCACCAGCAACCACGCCATCGGCGAGGCTTGGGCAACGATCAAACGGGGTGATGCCTCCGTCATGTTCGCAGGCGGCACCGAGGCGACCATCGTCCCTCTCGGAATGAGCGGGTTCGCGGCCATGCGGGCCATGAGCACCCGCAACGAGGAACCGCTCAAAGCCAGCCGTCCCTTCGATCGCGACCGCGACGGCTTCGTCATGGGCGAGGGTGCAGGGGTGCTGGTTTTGGAGGAACTGGATCACGCCCTCCAGCGGGGTGCGCGCATCTATTGCGAGATCCTCGGCTACGGCAACACCTGCGACGCCAATCATATGACCTCGCCGGACCCCGAAGGCTCCGGCGCCGCCCGGGCCATCCAGATGGCCCTGCGTCATGCCGGCATCCCGGCCACGGCGGTGGACTACGTCAATGCCCACGGCACCTCAACCCCCGCCGGGGACATGTGCGAGGTCCGCGCCATCCAGAGGGTTTTTGGGGATCACGCGATGAATCTGGCGGTCAGCTCCACCAAGGGGGCCACCGGCCACATGCTGGGTGCGGCTGGCGGCGTCGAAAGTGTGATCTGTTGCAAGGCGGTCGAAGCGCAGATCGCTCCGCCCACCCTGAACCTCGACCATCCCGATCCGAACTGTCCGTTGAACTGCGTGCCGCACACACCGCAGGAACGGCGGATCGATGTGTTCCTCAACAATTCCTTCGGCTTCGGCGGTCACAATGCCGTGCTCCTGGGCCGTCGATTCCAAGGCTGAGCGCCCGTCTTACTTCGCGGTGGCGGGTTCGCCCGGCTTCAGATGCCGGTCAAACCAGTCGGCAAAACTCCGGATGTCCCATGGCATCGTGAGCCAGCCATGTTTGCCCCCCGGGTGATAGACGATGTCGACCGTCCCACTGAGTTCATGGGCGCGCTTCTGGAAGCGCTCGGATTGCTCCGGCGGCGTCAGGGTGTCCGCTGTCCCCTGATAAATCAGGACGGGAGCCAGCGACGGACGCACGTGGTACAGCGGAGAGAGGGCTCGGCCGATGTTGGTCCATGCAACCAGGTTGGTCACGGTCGGTCCGAAGGCCTTCACGAAGGTCTTGGGCGGACCTCCATCATGCAGGTTTTCGGTGGACGTACCGAGGTCCAGGAGATCCGTGACCGGATAAAAAATTGCGACGCATTGCACGGCGCTGCTGGCCCGGTCGACTGGGTCCACCGCCTCCGCCGGACCGGGCCCGCCCCGGGTCGCGAGCATCAGGCTGAGATGGCCGCCCGCGGAACCTCCGGTGACGCCCAGTCGGTCGGGGTCGATGCCGTATCGGGAGGCGTGATGCCGGACGAATCGTACCCCGCGCTGCACGTCTTCAAAGATCTCCTGGACGGTCGCCTCGGGTTGGGACACGTGGGAGATGGCGAAGATTGTGTATCCGCTCCGCAGGAGGGGGGCGCACATCCAACCGGGCGTCGATCCGGGTGGGGCGGATTTCCATCCACCCGACACCATGAAGGCAACCCCGATTCCGTTGGGCTTCGCGGGGCGGATGACGTCGAGGGTCAGGGGTTTTCCGTGGCGGGATCCGTACTGCACGCCGTCCTCACGGGTGTGCCCGGGATTGAAATAAACCCAGAGCGCGCCTCCCGTCAGGAGGATCGTCGTCACGATTCCCAGCAGGGACCAGAGGGCGATGCGCAGCGGGCGCGGCAATTTCATGCGGGGAACATGCCGGGATCCGTCCAAGGATCCCAATGCCATGTTCCGAGGGGCAAAACCAAGAACTGAAAGTTTTTCAGGCGAGTGCTAGGGTCCGGGCACGTGAGCGAAAGTGCACAAGAAGAACTGCCGGCCTCGGTGAAGCGTCTGTTCGTGATCTTCATCGCAACCTTGTTTGGGTACGTGACGATTTACGGGGGGTGCCAGATGGTCCGCCGACGGGGCGGACCGTGGAACCTGACGTATGCCATCGCGAGCAATGGGGTTCCTGAACTTCGGATTGAACATCCCCGGATTCTCGGGCCCCTTCCCATCATCCTGTCGTTTCCGGGTGAGAAACCGGAGCGGACGGATCTGCCGATCACGGCGGTGTTCAGCGTTCCCATTACCAACGCGATGCCGTTCGGGCCGGTGATCTTCGTCGATAACACCGTGTTGCCGGGAACGGTGACGGTGAACTGCTTCGGGCACGTGGTGGAGATGGTTCCCAGAACGCTGTTCGTGGACTTCAAGGAAGTCGCTTGGGCGGCCACGAACCTCGTGCTCAACGCCACCAACAAGCCCGCGCCCGAGCGCTTGGCCACCAAGGGTCAAGCGTGGAGGGGGCGCTGATCCGCCGTTTCGCGAATCGCGTTCCCTGCGTCCAGCCATCGAAAACCACCCCGTGAATCCATCGTCCATTCCGCTCGATCCGGTCCCCCCTCTGGCGGTGGTTCCAAGCCGTCGCCTGCCTGAATTGCTCGCGCCTGCCGGCGATTGGGAATGCGCCCGGGCCGCGGTGGAGAATGGTGCCGACGCGATTTACTTCGGACTCGACCGATTCAACGCGCGGATGCGGGCCCGCAATTTCACCGAGTCAGATCTCCCAAAGTTGATGGAGTTCCTGCATCGGCGCGGGGTGCGCGGCTATGTGACCTTCAATACTCTCGTCTTCACGGAGGAACTTCACGCGGCGGTGGACTACCTCCGTGCGATCATTGCCGCCGGGGTGGATGCCGCCATCGTCCAGGACGTGGGGATCTGCCGTTTGATCCGACGGTTGTCCCCGGATTTTCCGATCCACGGATCCACCCAGATGACGGTGACCAGCCAGGCGGGCGTAGAATTCGCACGGGACCTGGGTTGTAATCTGGTGGTTCTGGCCCGTGAGAATTCGATTCGGGAGATCGAGGCCATCCAGACGGCGCAACGGGCACTGGCGGCGGCGGAAGGATCCGTTCCGATCCGTCCCCCACTCCCCCTTGAAGTCTTCGTGCACGGCGCACTCTGTGTCGCTTACTCGGGACAGTGCCTGACCAGCGAATCCCTGGGAGGCCGCAGTGCCAACCGGGGTGAGTGCGCGCAGGCCTGCCGGCTCCCCTATGAACTGATCTCCGATGGCAAGCGGGTGGATTTGGGAGATCGCCGATACCTGTTGTCCCCGCAGGATCTCGCCGGTCTCGAAGTGCTCCCGGAATTGGTCCGGGTGGGTGTCGCCTCACTCAAGATCGAGGGCCGCCTCAAGACACCCGAGTACGTGGCCGCGGTCACCCGCGTGTACCGTCAGGCGCTCGACCGGATCGCCGAGGCTGAGGGCCCTGTGGAGATCGCCGCGTTGCCTGGGTTCGATGCCCGGCGTTCGCGGTATCAACTGGAGATGGGGTTTTCCCGCGGCTTGTACACCGGATGGTTCCGGGGCGTGAACAACCAGGAACTGGCACACGCGCGATTCGGGACCAAACGCGGGGTCTACCTCGGCGAGATTGTCCGGGTCGAACGCGCCGGGATCCTGCTCCGGCCCGAGGGTCCGGTTCAGGCGGGGGACGGAGTCGTCTTCGATGCCGGTCGTCCTGATCTGGATGAGGAGGGGGGGCGGGTCTTCGGGGTGCATCCGAGGCCCGATGGACTCCAGATGCTGGAGTTCGGTCATGGCGATATTGATTGGTCACGGGTTGCTCCCGGGCAACGACTGTGGAAGACCAACGATCCGGTCTTCGATCGCGAGGTGCGGCGGACTTTCGAGGGCGACCAGATCCGGCACACCCGTCCGATCGAGATCGAGGTTCATGGCCATTCGGGTGCTCCGATGAGCCTGATGTTTCGGGACCGGGATGGGCATGTCGTCCGTGCCGAATCCTCGATTCCGCTGGCGGTGGCCGATCGGCAGCCCATGACCACCGAGCGACTCCAGGAACAATTGGGGCGACTCGGGGGGACGCCATTCCATCTGGGGGAACTGCACAACCGGTTGGAAGGACCGGTCATTCTTCCTGTCAGCGAGCTGAATCGGGTCCGTCGGGAGGCGGTTGCCGCCCTTGGCGCGGTCCTCGCCCAGGGGCGGCGGTGGACGATGACCCCATCCACGGATTCGTCGGTGACCCGGCTCCAGCCCGATGCGGCAGAGGGCGAGGGGCCGCCGACCAGCGATCCCCGAACGGCTGCTGACCAACTGATCGCCTTGGTCCGCAGTCTTCCGCAACTGGAGGCGGCGCTCCGTTGCGGAGTCCGCACCGTTTATTGCGATTTCGAGGATCCCAAGCGTTACCGGGAAGCGGTTCGCATCGTCCGGGAATCCTGTGGGTGTCGCCAACCGGCGACGGAGGTCTGGTTGGCCCCTCCGCGCGTCTTCAAGCCGGGGGAGGATTGGGTGCTGAAGATCGTCCGTTCGGCGGAGCCGGACGGATTTCTGGTTCGTAATGCCGAGCATCTCCGCGCGTTCTCGGGGCAGCCGATGCGGGGAGATTTTTCGCTGAACGTGGCCAATCCATTGACGGCAGAACACTACCTTCGGCACGCCGGGTTGCAGCGGGTGACGCCGTCCTATGATTTGAACGTGACGCAGTTGGAAGGGTTGCTGCGCCAAGCCCCTGCGGGTTGGTTCGAGATCACCCTTCACCAGCACATGCCGCTCTTCCATATGGAGCATTGCGTGTTCTGCGCCTTTCTCTCAAAGGGGACGGATTACACCAACTGCGGGCGTCCCTGTGATCAACACGAAGTGCGCCTCCGCGATCGCGTCGGCATGGAGCATCCGATCAAGGCGGACGCCGGGTGCCGGAACACCGTGTTCAATGCGCGTGCTCAGACCGGAGCGGAGGCCGCTCAACGCCTGCTGGGGCTGGGGGTACGACATTTCCGGGTGGAGTTCGTGGATGAACCGGCGGCTGAGGTCGAGCGGACGCTGGGGCGGTACCGGGCGCTGCTCCGAGGTGAGATCACCGGGGAAACCCTGTGGAAGGAACTGAAGCTCCAGAACCAGATTGGGGTGACCCGGGGCCAGATGGAGCAGGTGGAAGTGCGCAGGGTGTTCCCCAAATCCTAGCCGAGCGTGCGGATGGAACGAGGGAGGGCGGCCCGCGCTCTCCAGAGCGAGCCGCCAGTGCCCCCGCTCCATCTCAGGATGACAACGATCCGATTGGCTGGCCCGAAAAGCGCAGTGTGTCGCGAAATGGGCGGGCGTGAGGCCGAGCTTCTGCGCCAGCACCGGGTGGCGGCACCAAATCGGACATTGGCATTCCCCATGCTTTTTCCGAGGCGTGGAACTTCCCAGGACAGATTGGCAACAAGCTGACTTGGGCTCCCCCGCGCCTCCACTTTGGCCTGGCGCACCGTTCCTGCCTCAATCCTCGACCGCGCTGGGCGAACAGGCCTGACGCGATGCTTCATGCAAACTGGCCTGGCGGACTTCCACAGTCCGCCAGGTTTCTCCTTTCCAGGATGAGATCGCGGCAAGGGAGGGGCGGCTGAATCACACTTTGAAAAGTGTCGCTCTTCCCGCGCCCCGGCGGCCGCTGATAGTCTCAGCCCATGCGGATGCATCAATGGAAGACTTGGACGCTCTTGTTGACGTTGATCACGACGGGGTGGCGCGCCCAGGCCGACGAGGCGCGGTTGCTGCGATTCCCCACCTTGAATGGCGGCCGGGTGAGCTTTGGCTACGCAGGTGATCTTTATACGGTAGCTGCCACGGGAGGCGTGGCGCGGCGCCTGACGAGTCATGAAGGATACGAGATGTTTCCCCGGTTCTCACCGGATGGAAAGTGGCTCGCCTATACCGCCCAATATGACGGCAACACGGAGGTCTACGTCATGCCTTCCGAGGGCGGTGAGCCCCGGCGACTTTCCTATACGCCGACTCTGGAGCGGGACGAAGTCTCGGATCGGATGGGGCCCAACAATATCGTCCTCGGCTGGCGGGATCCGGAGACGATTGTCTTCCGGACGCGTTCAAGGCAGTTCAATCCCTTCAAGGGTGAGTTGTGGCAGGTGAAGGTCGGCGGCGGCAGCCCGGAAGTGTTGCCGGTGTCCCGGGGCGGTTGGTGCAGCTTTTCCCGGGATGGAGGCCAGATGATCTACAACCGCGTTTTCCGGGAGTTCCGCACCTGGAAGCGGTACCGCGGCGGGCAGGCAGACGATCTCTGGTTTTACGATTTCAAGGCCGGCCAAAGCCGGCAACTGACCCAGGATCCAGCCCAGGACCTGTTTCCAATGTGGCGGGGGCAGCAGGTGTTCTTCGTTTCGGAGCGCGACACGAATCGTCAGGCCAATCTCTGGGTGCAGGACGTGGCGGGTGGGGCGGCCAGGCAGTTGACCACCTACACGGAATTCGCCGTGAAATTCCCTAGCCAGGGCGATACGGGCATCGTCTTCGAGAATGGCGGATGGATCCATCGCTACGACTTCGCCAGCGGAAAGGTGGAGAAGATTGCGATCGAGATCCGCGAAGACCTGGCGATTGGGCGAGGTTCATTCCGTGATGTGTCCAAGGAAACCACCGGATACGCCGTTTCCCCGGAGGGCAATCGCATGGTCATCGGAGCCCGAGGCGACCTGTTTACCGTGCCGGCCAAGAATGGGCCGACCCGCAATCTTACCCAGACCCCGGGCGTTCACGAACGGGACCCGGTCTGGGCGCCGGACGGACGGTGGATTGCCTATATCAGCGACCAGACCGGTGAAGACGAAGTCTGGATCCGTCCGCAGGACGGAAAGGGAGAAGCCCGTCAACTCACGCGGGGGGCGGACACCTACAAATACGGCGTGGACTGGTCTCCGGACTCATCCAAGCTCGCCTGGACCGACAAGAAGAACCGACTCCAGTTTGTGGAGGTCACCAACGGGGCCGTGACCGAGGTGGCCCAGTCAACCGCGTCTGAGATCCGGGGTTTTGTGTGGGCGCCTGACAGCCAGTGGTTGGCGTTCGTCCAGCCCGAGGAACGGCGCTTTGCCAACATCCAGCTCTATTCGGTTGCCTCGAAGGAGACCTTTCCGGCGACGGACGGCTGGTTCGATGTGGGCTCGCCGGAGTTCAGTGCCGACGGCAAGTATCTGTTCTTCACCTCGGAACGTTCGTTCAATCCGACCTACGGATCGACGGAATGGAACCACGTCTATAACGACATGGAGCGGATCTACTTTGTGACGCTGGCGAAGGACACGAAATCGCCTCTCGCTCCCAAATCCGATGAGGCCAAGGTCGAGGAACCCAAGCCGACGGGTCTCCCGGACGTGAAGGGAGAAGCCAAGGCGGATTCGAAGCCCGATGAAACCAAACCCGCCGAGGCTGCGGCGTCCGATCGTCCCGATGACAAGACCAAGAAGAAGGACGTGAAGAAGGGGGTCGTAAAGGTGGATCGCGACGGATTGGCCGGAAGGATTGGAGTGCTGCCGCCGGGAGCGTCGTCCTACGGTCGACTCAGTTCTGCGGGCGATCGGCTCTACTATTCGAAGAAGGGAAAGCTTCACCTGTACGACCTCGAGAAGGACAAGGAAACCGAGGTGGGTGAGGTCGAGGGCTACCTCCTGACTGCCGACACCAAGAAGATGCTGGTTCGTTCTGGTGGGGCTTACGCGATCGTCGAGACGCCTACCGGCAAACTCGATGTGGGTGACAAGAAGCTTTCCCTCGCCGATCTGAAGGTCGAGCTCGACCGCTCGGCCGAATGGACGCAGATCTTCAACGAGTCCTGGCGTCAGATGCGGGATTTCTTCTTTGATCCGAACCTGCATCAGGTCGATTGGCCCGCCATGCGCCAGCGCTACCTGCCCTTGGTGGCGCATGTGAAGCACCGGGCCGACCTGACCTACATCATTGGAGAAATGATCGGGGAACTGAACGCCGGGCATGCGTACGTCGGGGGCGGCGACATGCCGAAGGCCGATCGCGTGCCGATGGGTTTGCTCGGTGCCCAGTTCGAGCGCCATGCCTCGGGAGCTTACCGCGTGACCCGGATCCTGCCGGGCCAGAATTGGGATGCGAAGTATCGGTCGCCCCTGACGGAAATCGGCGTAAACGTGCGGGTGGGTGACTACCTGCTCTCGATCAACGGGCGTCCACTCGCCGGCTTTCAGGACATCCAGGCGGCGCTGGTGGGGTTGGCGGGCAAACAGGTCCGCCTGCGAGTGAATGCGGAGCCCAAGGAGGAAGGGGCGCACGAGGAAACCGTCATCCCGACGGCAGACGAACATCCGCTCTACTATCTGGACTGGGTGCTGAAGAACATCGCTGCGGTCGACAAGGCCAGCGATGGCAGGATTGGGTATGTGCACGTGCCGGACATGGGTGTTCCGGGGCTCAATGAGTTCACCAAGTTCTACTACCCGCAGTTGCACAAGGAGGCGCTGATCGTCGATTGCCGGGGCAATGGCGGTGGGAATGTGTCCCCGATGATCATCGAGCGACTCCGGCGGGAGCCTGCCATGTGGACGGTGGCCCGCAATGGCTCGGTCAACGTGGACCCGGCGGGACAGGTCCTCGGACCGAAGGTCCTGCTCCTCGACCAGTTCAGCGCCAGCGATGGCGACATCGTCGCGTACCGCTTCCGCAAGCATCGCCTTGGACCGATCATCGGACAGCGTTCCTGGGGCGGCGTGGTAGGCATTCGGGGAACCCTGCCGTTCCTCGACGGGGGCCTGCTCAATCGTCCCGAGTTCAGCCGATTCGATCTCGAGGCCCGCGAATGGATCATGGAAGGCAACGGGGTGGAACCGGACATCACCGTGGTCAACAACCCCTCCGACGAATTCGTCGGCAAGGATGACCAACTCACCCGGGCGATCGAAGAGATCCGAAAGTTGATGGCTAATCAGCCGATGCGGATCCCGTCGCCACCGTCCTACCCGGACAAGAAGAAGTAAGGTGCAACGGCGTTGCATGCCTGCCGAACCCAGACTTGCCGAACTGGCGGATCGGATCCGCCTCGCCATGGCGCAGGACGGCGGGGCATTGCCGTTTTCGCGGTTCATGGAGTTGTCACTGTATGAGCCGGAGCTGGGCTACTACGAGCACGCCCGGGTGGGCCGCGCCGGCGACTTCTATACCAGCGTGTCCGTGGGACCGCTTTTTGGTGAGTTGATGGCGCTTCAGGGAGCGTTGTGGTTTGACGGTTTGGAGGCGGCGGGAGCCGACATTGGCAGACCTCTTCATTGGGTGGAGGCGGGTGCGCATGAAGGACGTTTCGCCGCCGATTTTCTGGGATGGTTACGCCGCCATCGGCCGGATCGTTACGAACGCATCCGTTACACGATTGTTGAGCCGTCCCGTCGGCGCCGCGAGTGGCAGCGGGCGACGCTGGAGGAATTCGGGGATCGGGTGGAATGGAGGGAGGCGCTGCCGGTGTTCGAAGGAGTTTTTTTCGGGAACGAATTGCTCGATGCCTTTCCGATCGAGCGCTTCGGCTGGGAACGGGCTTCCGGGTCCTGGTTCCGATGGGGAGTCGATCCCCGGGGTGCAGCATTTGAATGGTGTCGGATGCCTGCCGGCCCCCTGGGCGGAACACCGCTGGACGGGTTGCCCGCCGAATTGCTCGGGGTGCTGCCTGACGGGTTCACCGTGGAATGTTCGCCCGCCGCTGAGGCGTGGTGGCGGAGCGCTGCCTCCCGGCTGCGAAGCGGGTGGATGGTGACCTTTGACTACGGGTATGAGGATTCGGATCGATTCCGACCTGAACGCGAGCGGGGCACGCTGCGCGGATACCGGGAGCACCGGCACGTGGACGATGTGTTGGAGCAACCGGGATCGATCGACCTGACCGCCCATGTGGATTTCGGGCGGATCGCAGCGGTCGGCGAAGAGGCTGGCTTGGTGACGGAGGGTCTGGAATCCCAGCGTCGCTTCCTGACCGGTTTGATGGCCGCCACGTTGAAGCCGGGGGCAACGTTTGGCGAATGGACTGCAGGTCGGGTGCGACAGTTCCAGACGCTGACCCACCCTCAGCATCTCGGGCACAGCTTCCGGGTGCTCGTTCAGAAGAGGAATGCCGCATTTTTTGGGGTTCAAACCGCTCATCCGGAGCGGTAGCGTCCTCGGCAATGAATCCCCGTCTGGTCTCGCGCCGCGCATTTCTCGGAGCCGCCGCTGTGCTGCCGGTTACCCTGTCCGCGGTGGAACCGTTCGTTCGCAAAGGACCGTCCCGGCTCCGCCTCTCGTTGGCCGCGTATTCATTCCGGGATCAGTTCGTGAAGGGGAAGGACGGGACGCCCCCCCGGATCGACATGTTCCAGTTCCTGGACTACTGCGCCGCCCACGGATGCGACGGGGCCGAGTTGACGAGCTATTACTTCCCGGATCCGCCAACGGACGACCTCCTGCGTCAGATCCAGCGGCACGCGTTCCTTCGTGGGGTCAGTGTCAGCGGAACCGCGATCGGCAACAGCTTCACCCTGCCGCCGGGTGCCGGGCGCGAGAAGGAATTGGCTCACACGCGCCAGTGGATCGCCCGCGCCGCGGTGTTGGGCGCGCCGCACATCCGGGTTTTTGCCGGCGAACTCAAGGGGGCGACCCCGGCCGATGCCAAGCGACGGACCATCGAGGCCTTGGAGGAAATGGGTCAGTTGGCGGGGAAGCACGGCATCTTCCTCGGTGTGGAGAATCACGGCGGAATCGTGGCGGAGGCGGATGACCTGCTGGAGATCGTGCGGGCCGTGAAGTGTCCCTGGGTGGGGATCAACCTGGACATCGGCAACTTCAATACGGTCGATCCCTATGGGGATCTCGCGCGGTGCGCGCCGTATGCCGTCAATGTTCAGTACAAGGGGCTCATCCGTTCGCGTGGGTCAAAGCAATCAGTGGCCACGGATCTGCCGCGAGTCGTGAAATTGCTTCGGGATGGCGGGTATCAGGGCTGGTTCGTTTTGGAGTACGAAATGCCCGATGATCCCTATCAGAAGGTGCCGACGATGCTGGAGGAGATGCGTGCGGCCATCGCGACTCGCTGAGCCGTGACAATCCCGCCAGTGAAGGGGGAATGGGCGGTCCGCCGGTTCGCCCCTGATCATTTCAGCGGAGGCCTTGGTCAGCCCAGAACCAGCTGAGAGATGCCCTTTGGCAGGTCGAAACAGACCTTGAGCGTGTTTTGGGCCGCGCACCAGGTGCCGGCACGGAGTTGGGCGATGGAATTGATGCGCCGAAGGATTGGGCCCGAGGTGCCAACTTGGATCCGGCTTACCGACGTTGGCGGACGGATGCTCAGGGTGAAATCGGGACAGGCGAACGGGGCCGAGAGTCGGAAAGCCCCTGGGAGTTGCTCGATGGTGGTCAGTTCCCGGGCAGCCCAGTAGCGCGACAGTTCCGAAAGCTTCATCCACCGGATCGAGTCACGATGGTGTTCGTCCAGGCGTCGAACGACTTCTTTGAACACATCGAAACCCAATTCGCGACCCAACCAGTAGATCCCGGTCCAGTGGGCCAGCATCATCGCGGGTTCACCACGGCGGAGGACATCGACTACCCGCCCCGTCTGGCCATCGGCGCTGATGAAGCGGTCGGCTCCGACGGGTTCAACATTGTCCCATCCGCCGGTCCAGTCGCCCGTGCATCCGACGATGCTGACCACGCAGCGGGGATGATGGGTTGAGAGATCGGCGGCGTACTCGACGCGCGGCGCGACGCTCTCGGACCCGGAATCGAAGACGTGCCGGAAGTAGTGCGGAATCTCCGCGTCAAAGACCTCACGCACCGATTGAAACGTGGCCTGTGCGAGTTGGGGCAACGCGCGATTGCCGAAGCCCCCCGGCGTGGTGATGCCTTCACACGGCAGCCCGATGTTTTTCAGGATCCCCAGCGCATAGGCCATGTAGGCAGCGATTTCGTCGGCGCTGCGGCCTGTGGTCCATTCCCAGTTCTCCATGAACTTCACTGACAGCTCGGGGTAGGGGTGGCCAGTCTTCAGGTCGATGACGCGGGTGTGGGTGACCATCTCCGGGTGGATGTCCCAGTTGGGCATCATCAGCTCGCGCACCAGTCGGATGCTGTCCTCAATCTCCCGTCGGGACCAACCGGGCACTTCGCGATCCAGACGACCGACGCAGGCGGGGTAGGGGACGATACTGTACTTGCCCTTCACGCCCTGAGCGGCGCACCACTCGCCAAACTTGCGGACGAAGGCGTCCGGGATTTCAACCGGCCAACTCTTCCAGTCGCGCTGAAACACCTTGTTTGTGCCGCCCCAGGCGGCGTCGAACTGGGGCATGGCGAACCGGTTGACGTTCACCAGGCAGGTCGAGTCGTCGATGATGAGCCCGACGGGCACCCGACTGCGCGGATGATCGACGGTCACGCCTTCTGCCTTCCCGGGGCGGTCACCGGGGGACTGGGCCCTCAGCAGACCGGTCGTCCCAGCCACCGCCGCCGCGGAAATTCCGAGGACGGTGGTATCCAGAAACTGACGGCGGGTGATGGGTTGAAGGGTGCTCATGTGGGTTCTTCAGCTTCCGGCCCGCGCGGCCTTGATCAATCGTTCGCCCGCGTCCAGCAACGTCTCCTCGCCCCGGGCGAAGTGGAACCGGATGTAGCGGTGTTCCGGTTCACGGAAGAAGCTCGAACCCGGGACCCCGGCGACTCCGATGTCACGGACGAGCCACTCCGCCGCCTCGGTATCGGTCCGGAAGCCGAAGGGCGAGATGTCCACCATGACGTAGTAGGCGCCTTGGGGTTCGGTGAAGCGCAGCCCGGTCCGACGAAGGCAGCCGAGAAAGACACGCCGCTTGGCGGCGTAAAGATCGCGTAGCCCGGTGTAGTAGGAATCAGGCAATTCCAACGCCGCGACCGCGGCTTCCTGCAAAGGCGCAGCCGCGCCGATGGTCAGGAAGTCGTGCACCTTTCTGGCCTGGGCGATCACGTGTGGAGCCGCCTGGACATAACCCAGACGCCAACCGGTGATGGAATACGTCTTGGAAAGGGAGTTGCAGGTGATGACCCGGTCTCCAGCGCCTG
The DNA here is from genome assembly GCA_041688515.1 of Verrucomicrobiota bacterium. GTDB lineage: Bacteria > Verrucomicrobiota > Verrucomicrobiia > Limisphaerales > UBA9464 > UBA6176. The sequence continues at coordinate 8,139 of JBDNHZ010000215.1, read as the reverse complement.
GAAGCGCGGCGCAGTGGAGATGCTGGCGGGGTTCGTAAACGATGTGTTCGTACGGTTCATCGGTGATGACAAACACATCGTGTTCCTCCGCCAGTTCCAGGATGGAGAGCAGTTCCTCCCGGCTGAATACCTTTCCGGTAGGATTGGATGGGTTGCAGACGACGATCGCCTTTGGCTTTTGCTCGAAGGCCTTCCGCAGTTCCTCTCGATCGAAATCAAAGTCGGGCGCACGGAGCGGAACATAGATGGGCTGGGCCCCCGCGAGGATCGCGTCCGCGGCGTAGTTCTCGTAGAAGGGCGAGAAAACCACCACGCGATCCCCTGGATTACAGGCGGTCATCATCGCCACCATCATCGCTTCGGTGCTCCCACAAGTGACGACCAGGTGCTGGTCCGGGTCGATCTCCATTCCGGAGAAGCGCTGGATCTTTCGGGCAAGGGCCTGCCGGAAATTGGGAGCACCCCAGGTGACCGCATACTGGTGGCAATGTCCGCGGGCGGCGTTCTCCAGTGCCGCAAGCAGGACCTCCGGTGGATCGAAGTCGGGGAATCCCTGCGAGAGGTTGATGGCCCCGTGCCGGTTGGCGAGACGGGTCATTCCCCGGATGACGGACTCCGTGAAGGCGTTGAGGCGCGTGGCGGTACTTGGCATGCGAGTCGGTGAGCGGATGATTCGGCTGGGGCGACCGTTGTCGATGGTATGGGCGGGCGGGATTGGATGCCGCTTTCAGAGCATGTCGTAGCCAAACCCTCGACGCATGGGCCGTGCAATCCAGCGGTTGGCCTCGCGATCACCTACGAATTCCTCGGCCTTGGGATCCCATCGCAGGGGACGTCCCAGACGGAGCGCGATGGCACCCAGGTGACAGAGACTCACGCTCCGATGACCGACCGCGACGGGGGCGACGGGATCGTTTCGCGAGCGCATGCAATCCACGAAGTTGCCGGTGTGGTCGTTGGATTCGGCGGCCCGCCAGGCAGGGTTGTCGAGCGGGGTTTCGAGCAGCGCAGGATCACTGGCCTGAATGCGGCCTCGGGAAACGAACAACCATCCGTCATCCCCTTCGAACAGCACGCCGTTGGACATCTGGGCCGGGGGAGTACTGGGACTGATCACGCCGCCGGCGGGATCCTCGGTCTGAACCGTCCGGCAGGTGTGGGTGACCCCATTGGCATGGCGGTACTGGACCAGGTAGGTGGAGGGGAACGAGAACCCATCCTTCACGGGTTCTCGCAGCGCATGGGCTTCGACCGCTACCGGCCCGTTCTCTCCGTCGGGGAGTCCCATGGCCCAGAGAGCGATGTCGTTATGGTGCGCCCCCCAGTCGGTGAGCGTTCCAGCGGAGTAATCCCACCAATACCGGAAGGATCCGTGGCATCGCTCGGCCACGTAGGCGATCGAAGGGGTCTGTCCCTGCCAGAAGTTCCAGTCGAGTGAGGCCGGCGGGATGGAGGGTGAGAACGGGCCGCCATGGCGGCCGGACGGCAGGGAGGTCGTGACGTGGCGGAGTCGGCCGAGACGCCCATTTCGGACCAATTCCACCGCCAGACGAAATCGTTTGTCGCTTCGTTGCTGGCTCCCGGTTTGGAGAACCGCGCCGGCTTTGCGGACGGATCGGACCAACCGACGCCCCTCGTCGATGGTGAGGGTCAGCGGCTTTTCGGAGTAGACATCCAGTCCGGCCTGGATGGCGGCGAGGTTGATGAGGGTATGCCAGTGGTCGGGCGTCCCGTTGATGATGCCGTTCAGTCCGGAGTGCGCGACGCAGTGGCGGAAGTCCGGGTAAGTCTTTGCGCGGGGATACTTCTGGTGAGCCTTGTCGAGTCGGGCGGAATCCACGTCGCACAACGCGACGATGTCGGCGTGCCGGGACATGAGTTCGGCGTCGTACTGCCCCATGCCACCGCAGCCGATCAGCGCGATTGCAGGGCGGTCATTGGCCGAGAGCAGTCGCCGGGCTCTGGGTGTGTCAGCTGCCCGGGCTTCGAACCACTTTGGAAGCAGGTTGGCTCCAGCGGCAGTCAGGCCGGTGGCAAGGAATCCTCGGCGAGAGAAAGGGGGCATCCGCGAAGTATTGGGCCGAGGTTGGGCAGGTTTCCAGAGCGGAGATCGCGTGGATCCATCGGAGCGGTCGGCTCTGTCCGATCGGAGTCCTCCTGGGCGGCGAGGGAACCACGGTTCGTGGGTGGCTCCGAGCGCAGCTTGTGGGTAGGCTGCGAACCATGATCCAGTTTGGATCGCTTGAACTGAAGTCGAACCTGTTCCTGTCGCCGCTGGCCGGCTACACGAATCTGCCGTTCCGCATCGTGGTGCGGGAAATCGGCGGTGTGGACCTGTGCACCACCGATCTGGTCAACGCGCGCTCCTTGCTGGAGAAGAATCCCAAGGCATTGAAGTTGGTCGAAACCAACGGGCGGGATCGGCCTCTGGCGGTCCAACTTTTCGGGGCGGTGCCGTCGGAGATGCGGGATGCCGCAAAGAAGTGCGAGGATCTGGGCGCACTTTCGGTCGACATCAACATGGGATGCCCGGTGAAGAAAGTGGTTCGAGTGGGCGGTGGTTCCGCGATGATGACCGATCACGCCCGAACCCAGGATCTGGTACGCGGGATGATCGAGGCGGTCCGAATCCCCGTGACCGCCAAGATGCGGTTGGGCTGGGATGATCAGAATCTGACAGCCCCGGAGTTGGCGGCGGCTCTGGAAGAGGCGGGGATTGCAGCGGTCTTCGTTCATGGTCGCACGCGGGAGCAGGGGTTCTCCGGCAAGGTCAACCTGTCGGGCATTCGCAGTGTCGTGCAGGCGGTGCAGCGCATCCCGGTGATCGGTAACGGAGACGTCACCACTCCCGAGGCAGCGCACCACATGATGCAGGTGACGGGCTGCGCCGGCGTCAGCGCCGGCCGGGGGGCGTTCTATGATCCCTGGATCTTTCGCCGGACGCGACATCTGCTGGCAACCGGGGAGTTGCTGCCAGAGCCATCATTCGAAGAGCGCATGGTCATCGTCCGAAGGCATCTCGATCTGATGATCGAGGTATTCGGGGAGAAGCTGGGATGCGTCATGTTTCGCAAGGTGGCACCGTGGTACGCGAAGCGATTTGGACCGTCAGCCGAGTTCAACAAGAAGGTGGTGCTGATGTCCTCAAGGGAGGAGTTCGAGACGATCGCGACGAACTACATCGCCTGGCGACGCCAGTTCTGTGATGCAAACGGTGAACTGACCCCCCGCTACCAATTGTCTCCGATGGTGGCCAGCTTTCTGCGCGAGGACGAACCCGCCAGCGCCCGTCGAGAAGCCATTCCGGTGCCCGCGGGCCCGGTGGAAGTCTGGTAGACCGAGGGCACGAATGGGACCCGGCAGCCTGGCCTGATCACCGACCTCCAAATCCTCGAATCACCTGCTGGATGGCATCCGGTCGACGAAGCAAGACGTAGAGCACCATGACCAGCATCATGGTGATGACCACGCCCACCAGGAGGAATGAGACCTGCCGGAATCGCTGAATGCTGTCGGTAAACTCCGTGGACCCGACCTGGCGGTTGGCCTCCCAAAGGGCGAGTTGTTCGTCCACCAGCTTTTGGGCCTTGGCCGGGTCGATCACCTGAAACGTCCACCATTCTGCGGTGGAATCGGCGAAGCTGGCTTTCAGCCCCTGAACCAAAGCCGGGTCCGCCGGGACAAAGACGGATCTCCAGAAAAGAGCGTCCTCAAGGGTCCACAGCCGCACGGCACCATGGTTTCTGGCGACGATCTGAAGTCGCTGCCAAAGGGCGGCGCGATACGCATCGGCATCGTCGTTCGGCAGGATGGCTTCGCTATGGAACAGTCCTTGATCCCCGTCCACCTGCAGTCCGACGGCGGCGAGAAGGATCCCTTCTTCCCCGGGTACCACGAGAAACTCGGTGACGAACCGGTCAAGTTGATCCCACGGCAAGTCGGCGCGCTGCCACAAGGCATGAAGTGCGGGCAGGTCGTCGACGGTGGCGCGGCGCGCGCGGATCGGTTCTTCCTCCACAGAGAGGGAGGCTACGTCGGCACCGAACAAGGGCAACGTCGGAGTCATTGCCCGAATTCGACCAGATGACGACGCATGCGTCACTCGGGGACTACCCGGATGATCTGAAAGGCCGCCGTCCCTGAGGCGACCCCGGGGCGAGGCCTGTCGCCTAAACTGCCGTCGTTGTTGGGCATCAGGGTCGGATCGCTTGGAACACGGTCAACGCCATCAGCTTAGCGCCCGCCGCATTCGGATGAATCTTGTCGGGAAACATTTCTGGATGGCCCGTCAGCGCGTCGTTCAGGTCAATGACCGGAATCTTTCGATCCTGACAGGTATCCATCAGCACCGGGATCACTCCTTCCTCCAAAGTTCCCGAGTTGATTCCCCATTGATCACCGAAGACAGGAACTGGAAGGCAGATCCAGACCTTTGTGCGTGGCTTGGTGGGAAGGGATTTGAAGTGCTCCAGCAGAGCGATGAAGTCCCGCTTGAACGCATCCTTGCCTTTCCAGTTCTGCGGCTTGGTATCGTTGGTCCCAAGCTTCAGAATTACCACATCCGGTCGCCATTCCGTCGCCGCCTTGAACTCGTCCGTGGTCCAGTAGGAAAGGTCCCCTGACTTGGACAGCGTTGCACCGCTGCGGCCAAAGTTGCGGACTTCGAAACTGGTGCCGAGCAGACCGCCGAGAACGGTCGGGTAGTTGTTCCTTTCACGGTCCTCGACCCCCGCTCCAAAAGTGATCGAGTCTCCAATGCACGCGACCCGGATCTTTCTCCCGTCGTAGTCTTCGGCGTGGACATGCGGCGGTTCGAAACGCGCGCATCCAGCCAGCGCGGTAATCGAAACCAGGGAAAGCAGGAAAGTGCGACGGTGAAGCGGTGTCATCCGGGGAGAATCTGTCGTTGGCCCGGCTCCTTCGGCAAGGACGCGTTGCCCTCCAAAAACAGAAAACGGACGACCGCGCGTCGGCGATCGTCCGATGATCATTCGAGATGGAACGGGGGGTGAATCAAAACCGCCAAATGAGATCGAACGTGTAGCGGGTCTTGAAGAGGTCGTTCTTGCTGATCAGCCCGTACTCGTAGCCGACGCCCAGATCCAGATTCTGAAGAAGGCGCGCACGGAAACCACCGCCAAGCGCCCCCTGAGTGTGTCCCGACGCGTTCGAGCTGCCGAAATTGATGAGGTCGAAACCCTCGGATTTGAAGCCCGGCCCATTGCCATCACTCAGGGTGGTGAAGGCGTTGAAGGAGACATAGGGGATGAACCACTTGCAGACGTAATAGTCGAGCATCGCCGAATACCGGAGGTTCGAGGTCTTCTTGTCCCCATCAAAGGGGATTCGTCCACCCAGAGTCGCCGTTGCGTGGAGGTCGTCCCAGCCCTTCATGGCCGAAACAAAAAGGTTGAGTTCGCTGCTGCCAGAACCCTGAAACACATCCTGATTCCCAGTCGGAATCTCGATCGTAAACCCCAAGGTCACGATGAACTGCTTATCCTCGCTTTGGAACAACGCGTACTTCAGCCCTGCCGCGAGATCCGCCCAGCCCTCCGCATTGACGGCCTTGCCTTTTCCTCCGATGTCGACATACCCGTCCTTGGTTGCGATCAACGCCAAGCGATCGGTCAGCGCATAGCGCAGTTGTACTGCATACACCCGCACGTCCACCGGTGCCCCCAGCAATCCGGAGTCCAACTTGTGATAAAGGAAAAGCGGCCTGACTTCCGATTGGATCATCGGAGTCTCAAAGAAGATTGGGTTGGTGACGGGGGCGATCGCACGGTCCTGCCAACTGTCGGCAAGGGCGGACGTTGCAGCGGCGGTAGCCAAAGCTAGGGCGACGGCAACGCTGTACTGGATGGTTTTCTTCATACGCGGGCTCCATCCTGCGCCCTTTCCAGTCAAGGCATCCCCGCCCGTTGGCGAGCACCGTTCCATGGTTGCATCTGAATTGAGCAACGGTGGACTGAGGTGGGGCAATTTAGGGGATGCACGTCCCGGTCGGATCAGCTCGGCGTCTCATTGCGGAAACTCCTCAGGCCGCCGCCCCAGTCGGAATAGGGTGCAATCAAGGACGACCCTGAGCCCGAGGCGACTCGCTTCATCGAGAACTTCGGAAGTGTGACTTCCAGGATTGAGCCACAGTTCGCCGCATCCTCTAGCGGCAATCATTTCCAATTCCCCAAGGAGGATCGCTGGCGGGACGTAGACTGAGATCACGGTGGGAACAGTAGGGAGGCTGACCACGCTCTCGAAGCAGGCGATCCCCTCTACCTCCGATTCCCGGGGGTGAATCGGAAAGACGGTCCAACCCGCCTCGAGAAACGCGCGGACGGCCTTGTTGCTGAACTTGGAACGATTTTGGGAGGCCCCCAGCACTGCCGCGCATCGCATGGACCCTGTTTGCCATCGAAACCCATAAAAAGCACGCAAGCGCCCTAACGAAGCCGCCCCTAGCTCCGATCGGGGACCCGCACATGGGACTGCCGGTTGGGAGGTAATCGAAAATACCTGTGCATCAACCGGAGAAACCCGTTGACACTTTGACCGCCGATTCCTATCAATTCGCCCCTCATTTGAGAGTTGCCTGCGCCGTGGTTCGGTTTCTCGCAGTTCACTGTAGAAACCTGAGCTTTTTGTTGTCTCAAGACAGCAAGTTGCGGACGGAGTAGTTCCGGGTGAAGCCCACGTAGCTCAGTTGGTAGAGCACGTCCTTGGTAAGGACGAGGTCACCGGTTCAAGCCCGGTCGTGGGCTCCATCGTCGAGGCAACATTGCAGTTTAACGAACGTAGAAAACGTTAAAAAGGTAGTCACATGGCCAAGGAAAACTTCCAGCGCACCAAGCCGCACATGAACGTCGGCACGATCGGGCACGTCGACCACGGCAAGTCTACGCTGACGGCCGCGTTGGTCGCGGTCCAGCATCGTAAGGGACTCGCGCCAGCGATCTCCTACGCAGACATTACCAAAGGTGGTACGGTCCGCGATGACACGAAAACCGTCACCATCGCCGTCTCGCACGTCGAGTACGAGAGCCCCAAGCGGCACTACGCCTACATCGACTGCCCAGGACACGCTGACTACGTCAAGAACATGATCACCGGCGCTGCCCAGATGGACGGCGCGATCTTGGTCGTTTCTGCAGCGGATGGTCCAATGCCCCAGACCCGCGAGCACATCCTCCTCGCCCGTCAGGTCGGCGTACCTAGCATCGTCGTGTTCCTCAACAAAGTTGACCTGGCGGACGCGGATCTCCTTGAGTTGATCGAAATGGAAATCCGCGATCTGCTCAACAAGTACGGCTTCCCTGGGGACACAACTCCAATCATTCGGGGTTCCGCTACGGCGGCCCTCTCGGCGACTCCGGAAGGCGAAAAGGCCATCGCTGATCTTCTCGACGCGCTGGACACCTTTGTTCCTGAACCCGTTCGAGAAGACGACAAGCCCTTCCTGATGTGCATCGAGGACGTCTTCAACATCGAAGGCCGCGGTACCGTCGTGACGGGTCGTGTCGAGCGCGGCATTCTGAATAAGATGTCCGAAGTTGAAATCGTCGGTCTAAAGGATACTCGCAAGACGACCGCAACGGACATTGAAATGTTCCGCAAGTTGCTCGATAGCGCCAAGTCGGGCGACAACGTCGGCATCCTGCTCCGAGGGGTCAAAAAGGAAGACGTCGAACGAGGCATGGTTCTCGCCAAGCCGGGCTCTATTGCGCCCCATACTCACTTCAAGGCTGAAGTTTACGTCCTGACCAAAGATGAGGGTGGTCGTCATACTCCGTTCTTCACGAACTACCGTCCTCAATTCTACTTCCGCACCTCGGACGTGACTGGAACCGTTAGCCTGCCTGCGGGTGTGGAGATGGTTATGCCGGGTGACAATGTTTCCGTCGAAATCACCCTGCTGGCGCCGGTAGCCATGGAAAAGGGGTTGCGCTTCGCAATCCGTGAGGGTGGCCGCACGATTGGGGCCGGACGCGTCGCCGAAGTTATCGCCTAAGGCGAGTTGACCTTGAGGGAGCCCACCGTGTACGGTGGGTTCCCTTCAAATACCGGGCTTGGCAGCAAGCTTGATGACAGTAAGACAGGGCGTTAGCTCAATTGGTAGAGTAGCGGTCTCCAAAACCGTTG
>JBDNHZ010000214.1:0-10359 GCA_041688515.1 Verrucomicrobiota bacterium | reverse complement strand
GAGGCGTTCATCCACATCATCGACTCGATGTTCAACCAGCACGCCAAGTGGTTGAAGGTCACGGCCGACCTGCCGTGGCGGGCTCCCATCGCATCGTTGAACTACCTGCTGGCCTCCCACGTGTGGCAGCAGATGCATAACGGTTTCACGCATCAGGACCCTGGGTTCATCGACCACGTCGTGAACAAGAAGGCCTCCGTCGTGCGCGTCTATCTGCCGCCGGATGCCAATTGCCTTCTGTCCGTGTATGATCATTGTTTGCGGAGCCGCCACTACGTCAACGTGGTGATCGCCGGCAAGTATCAGGCCCCGCAATGGCTGACCATGGACGCCGCCGTCAGACACTGCACCGACGGAATTGGCATCTGGGATTGGGCCGGCAACTGCCCTGGCAGCGAACCCGATGTCGTCATGGCCTGCTGCGGCGATGTTCCCACGCTGGAGACACTCGCCGCCGTCTCCATCTTGCGCGAACATCTGCCCGATCTCAAAGTTCGAGTGGTAAACGTCGTGGACCTCATGAAGCTACAGCCAAAGCGCGAGCATCCCCACGGCCTGGAAGACGACGCCTTCGACGCGCTGTTCACAAAGGACAGGCATGTCATCTTTGCCTTCCACGGCTATCCGTGGCTGATCCACCGACTGACGTATCGTCGCACCAACCACGACAATATTCACGTCCGTGGCTACAAGGAAGAGGGCACCATCACCACGCCCTTCGACATGACGGTACTCAACGATCTGGACCGCTTCCATCTGGTGATGGACACCATCAATCGCCTGCCGAAAACCGGCGAAAGAGGCCGGGTGTTAAAGCAGCAACTTCAAGCCAAACTGATCGAGCACAAGCGATACATTGACCAGCACGGTCAGGACCTGCCGGAGATTCGAAACTGGCAATGGAATAATTCAAAATGAACGAACAACTACTAATAGATACTGCGCGGGCGCTGGTTGCCGACGATAAGGGTTTGCTGGCGATGGATGAAAGTACTCCCACCTGCAACAAGCGTTTTTCCAAGCAGGGGATCGCCCAGACGGAGGAAGACCGCCGCGACTATCGGGACTTGATTGTGACCACCCCCGGTCTCGGCGAGTCCATCAGCGGTGCGATCCTTTACAACGAGACGATTCGTCAGCAGAAGAAGGATGGAACCCCTTTTCTCAAGGTCCTCACCGACGCGGGAATCATTCCCGGTATCAAGGTGGACACCGGTGCCCACGACATGGCCGGGCATTGCGGAGAGAAAATCACGGAAGGTTTGGATGGACTGCGCGAACGACTGAAGGAGTATTTTCAATTGGGCGCGCGCTTCGCCAAGTGGCGCGCCGTAATCGCCATTGGCGAGAATCTCCCCAGTCGTAGCGGCCTCGAAGCCAACGCACACGCGCTGGCGCGCTATGCGGCACTGTGTCAGGAGGCTGGTCTCGTGCCCGTCATCGAACCGGAAGTGCTCATGGGCGGTGAACATGCGTTGGAGCAAAGCCTCAAAACCACGGAGGAAGCTCTTCGAAATGTCTTCATCCAGTTGAATTGCCAACGCGTGTTGCTGGAAGGGATCATTTTGAAACCGAACATGGTGCTGCCCGGATTGAAGTGCCCGCGGCAGGTTTCGGTGGAAGAGGTTGCCGATGCTACGGTGCACTGTCTCTTGCGAACGGTCCCCGCCGCCGTTCCGGGGATTGCGTTCCTCTCCGGCGGCCAATCCCCCGAACTGGCTTCGGCGCGATTGAACGCCATGAACGTCCGGTTCAAATCTCGCGCACCTTGGGCGCTGGCGTTTTCGTTTGCCCGCGCCCTTCAACAACCGGCGTTGGAGATTTGGCAGGGCAGAGAAGCCAACGTGGCGGCGGCCCAAAACGCTTTGCTTCACCGTGCCCGCTGCAATCGGGCCGCTCGTCGCGGCGAATACACTACAGCAATGGAAACGGCAGGATCATGAAAACAAGCCCCACGCCTCTGCGCATCCATCTTATTCGACACGGTGAAACGGAGTGGTCGCTCTCTGGACAACATACCGGACCCACGGACATTGCCCTGACCGCACGGGGTGAGGGCGAGGCGAGGGAACTGGCGCGGCGTCTGCAGGGTATTCCTTTTACCCGCGTTCTCACCAGTCCCCTCCGGCGTGCCCGGAGAACCTGCGAACTTGCGCTCCCAGACGTCGTCCCGGAAATCGAATCCGATCTCGCGGAGTGGGATTATGGCGAATACGAAGGCCTTAAGACCCCGGAAATCCTCCGGTCACGACCCGATTGGAACCTCTTCCTCGATGGCGGAATGAAAGGCGAAACTCCCGCCCAGGTTTCCCAGCGGGCAGACGAATTGATCGCTCGCCTGCGCAGGATGGACGGAAATGTTGCGGTCTTCTCCCATGGCCACTTCGGACGCGTTCTGGGGACGCGTTGGATTGGGTTGCCGGTGAGCGAAGCGGAGCACCTTCAACTCGGCACGGCTTCTGTCAGCATCATCGGCTACGACCCGCACCATCCCGCCGTTGCGGTCATCGAGCGATGGAACGAAATTTCGGCGGAAAGGCCTAGACCTGCAAACTCACCGGCGATTGACCGATGGGAGAACGAAGGGGGCGAGATTCCTCATCAACAGATGAAGCGAAGGGCTTTTTGAAATTACTTTGGGTGGGGTGAAAACCTGATAGCGCGGCGAACTCCGGCTGTCTATGGTTGGAAATCATTCGGGTCAAATTCAGGGGCACTGGCTCGATCAAAGAATCGGTTGGAACACCACCAACGCCGATCAAACTGAATTCAGATACCTACAGAAACATTATGTTAAATAGAACATCCACCTTAAGGGGATACAAACTGGACAGCCTTGACGGCGAATTCGGACAGGTTCAGGAATTCTACTTTGATGACAATCATTGGACCATCCGCTATCTGGTCGCCAACACGGGAAACTGGCTCACAGGCCGGAAAGTGCTAATTTCCCCCTATGCGCTGGTCGCTTCAATCAGGGCGGAGCAACACATCGCCGTCAACCTGACGAAAAAGCAGATTGAAGACAGTCCATTACTGAACAGCGACAAGCCCGTCTCGCTACAATTCGAGCAGTCCTATTACGGGTATTATGGCTGGCCGATGTATTGGAGCGGTCCCTTCATGTGGGGCTCCTCTCCCTACATTTTACGGGACCGTGAACAATGGAGGAAGTCCACCCAGAATGGGAAGGCGTGGAATCCCCATCTTCGCAGCACAGAGGCCGTCCAAGGATACGACATCCAAGCTCTGGACGGAGAGATTGGACACGTTGATGACTTTGTCATTGATGATGAGACTTGGGCCATCAGGTACCTGATCGTTGGCACACGCAATTGGTGGCCTGGAAAAAAGGTCCTGATCTCGCCGCAGTGGATCGAACGGGTGAGTTGGAGCGACTCGAAAGTGGTCGTTAACCTTTCCCGTGAAGCCATCAAGAATTCGCCGGAATACACGGAGGAATCCCTGCTGACTCGCGACTACGAGGCTGGACTCCATCAACACTATCAGCGCGAAGGCTATTGGAGCGATGAGGTTGCCACCCATCACGTTGACGGCGTCCTCCCAGACATCGAGAAATCCCATTGAATGGACCGGTCTGGAAAGGGCAAATATCAGAATATCTCGGCAACTTATGGCAGTGACGACGCCATGGATTCTTTGTTTGTAGACCGGTTTGATCGGCTGCGAACAGGAATCGGTAGCGCGAATCGGGACCGAGCAATCGGTCGACCACGACTTGCCCAAACCAGTGAAGACCGCCCTCGGGGCTCACTTTCATTCGAGCCTTCGAAGGTCCAAATGGCGGCGTTTGAAGTAAAGTGGAAATGAGCTGCTTTGCCTTGAGTGCTGATGAATGCGCTCGGCAGAATCCATTGCTGAAGGCGTCCCCGGCGTCCTTGATATTGAAAACAATATTCAATGAACAATTGGGTGATGTAAACATCATGCAGGGTAATCGAAAAAATGTAAACTTCGGGTGTAATTTTGACTGCCCCGACTCGGCCAGTCTCTCTTCCTCCTTCATGAAGTCATTCCGCACTCCGACGAAAGGAGTGTGGGCAAAACCACTATCACGATTGAAACATTATGAAACTGCTTACAATTGATTTTCGAGCCTCGCTTTCAGGCTGTCACGGACCGCCATGCCTCTCGCTCTACCAACCCACGCACCGGCATCATCCTGGCAATCAGGAGGATCCAATTCGCTTTCGTAATCTGGTCAAGGAACTTGATCAGTCCTTGCGGCAGAAATATGGAACGCAGGAAATTCGAACCCTGCTCGAGCCGTTCGAAGCGCTCTCTCGCGATCACAAATTTTGGAACCACACCACGGATGGGTTGGTCGTGTTCGGCGCACCGGGTTTCTTTCAGGTGTTCGGACTGCAACGCACGACGCTTGCGCTCGCCATGGTTTCCGACAGTTTTCACACCAAACCGCTGCTCGGCCTTTTACAATCGGCGGATCGCTTCCAAGTGCTAGCGCTCAATCTTCACGAGATTAGACTTTTCGAAGGCAATCGCGACGCCTTGGACGAAGTTGATCTTGTTCCCGGAGTTCCCCGTACCCTTACGGAAGCGCTGGGCGAGGAGTTAACCGAGCCGCATCAAACCGTCGCGTCCTACGGAGGAACCGGCGGGGCAGGCTCGGCGATGAAGCACGGGCACGGGGATAAGAAGGATGAAATGGACAACGATACGGAGCGGTTCTTTCGAATGGTTGACCGCACCATTCTTGAATCGCATTCGCAACCCTCGGCACTTCCGTTGATTCTCGCGGCGCTGCCCGAGCATCAAGGTCACTTCCGCAAGCTTAGCCAGAACCCCTTCCTGATGAAGGAAGGAATCAGGAGCCATCCTGACACGCTTCCGATGACGGAGTTCCGCGAACGCGCGTGGAGCGTCTTCCAACCTCAGTATCAGGCGCGGTTGGAGGCGCTGGCCAACGAATTTTCGGTCGCCAAGTCCAAAGGGCTTGGCCAGGACGATGTGAAGGAGGTGGCGAAGGCCGCTGCAGCCGGGCGGATTGCGACCCTCCTTGTCGAGGCGGATCGGCAAGTGCCAGGACGAATTGATGGCCCGACAGCAGAAGTGGGGGTCAAGGATTTGGGCCATCCCGAGGTGGCTGATCTGCTGGACGATGTCGCCGAACTGGTGCTTAAGACCGGTGGTCGCGTGGTGGTGGTCCCTTCCGACCAGATGCCCACGAAGACGGGGGCGGCGGCCACTTTGCGCTTTTAAGAACAACGAAAGGATGGCCATGCCAAACAGACATTTCCCGTTTCTGGCTCCTCACCCGAGTCGCAACGTTGTCTTGTCAGGGCAAAGCCAGCGAGAATGAGAATATGAAAATTCAAATCAATACCGACAACAACATTGAAGGCAGCGAAGAAATGACTCAGCAGACGCAGGCCGTGGTAGAGAGCGCATTGGAGAGATTCACCCAACAGATTACCCGGGTGGAGGTCCACCTCAGCGACGAGAACAGCCACAAAGGCGGCCGAGACAAACGTTGCGTCATCGAGGCACGGTTGGAGGGAAAGGATCCCGTCGCTGTGACCGACCAGGCCGAACATATAGAGCAGGCTATCAATAGCGCGGTCGAGAAACTGGCGAAGTTGATCGATCACAAGCTCGGGCGATTGAACGATCGTTGAGGTCGGGATCGGATGACGAGCCTGGTAATCGCCTGCTCCCAGCAATGCGCTTTGGTAACTGGCGGTTTTGACCTTCTCTGTGTGAAAATGCTTCCAACCTGGTTGCGTGATGGAAGGCAATCGAACTGCTGGAAAGCCATCCAACAGGCCCGAGTGCGTTGGGCTGAAGTGGATGGCGACCAACGTGCTGCGGCTTTTGCCTATTACCTGCTGCTGTCACTTCTCCCACTGGTCTTCATTCTGGTGAGCGCTGGCTCCCTGTTCGTCGAACGCAAGGTGGCGACGCGCGAAGTGGTTCAGTGGATCGAACAGTACTTCCCGCTGACCGGCGAACAGGAACGCGGTGCAGAGGAGACGATCCGGGAGATACTGGAAAGGCGCGGCAAGATCAACCTGGCGGCGTTCCCGTTGTTGCTTTGGGGTTCGTTGAAATTCCTGCGCACCATGATTCGGACCACGAACCGTATCTGGCATTCGCCCATTTATAACTGGTGGCGATTACCTCTGAAAGGCCTCGGACTGCTCGGAATTACCTTGGTCGCTGCATTTTTGGGAATTCTGCTGCCGGGCTTGGCCCGACTGACGCGCCACTGGCTTGCCACTTATCTGGCGATTCCGGACTGGACGTTCAACTTGATCTTCCATCTCCTCCCCTGGCTCGTCTTGTTTGGTGGAGCCCTCATGATTTACCGGTTGGCCCCCAGCCGACCCACCCAATTCTCAGAGGTGTGGATTGGGGCGTTGGCCGCAACGATCTTGATCTGGATTGGCGAATGGCTGTTTCTGATTTACGCGGTCCACTTCTCGAATTTCAGCGTCCTTTACGGAGCACTGGGGGGAGTCATGGCGTTCCTCGTGTGGATCTATCTTTCCAGTTGCGTTGGCGTGTTCGGGGTTTGCTTCTGCGCGGCGCAGGCGGAAATTCGCAGCCAGGAATCTACCCCCATCAGGGCCGGAGGACCGATCCATGATTAAGTTTAGACAGCTTTGGAGCAATCTGCGGTCAAGCCTCTGGTTCCTCCCATTGCTGATCGTAGCGGCAAGCGTCGTCCTGGCAGTTGTATTGATCGAAGCCGACTCCAGCGGGAGCGGCCGCTTGCTGGCTGAATGGCCGCGATTATTCGGCGCTGGCGCAGCAGGAGCGCGAGGGATGCTGTCGACGATCGCAGGATCAATGATATCGGTTGTGGGCGTTACATTCTCCATGACACTGGTGGCGCTGGCAATGGCTTCGAGTCAGTACACCTCGCGCATTCTCCGGAACTTCATGAGCAGTCGGATCACTCAGGGCGTTCTTGGGATCTTTGCAGGCATTTTCACATACTGCCTGATCGTGTTGCGGGCTATTCGTGGCGGAGACGAGGGAGCATTCGTGCCACAGTTGGCGGCCTTCTTTGGCTTCGTACTGGCGGTTGGCGGCGTGGGCGTACTCATCTTCTTTATTCACCACGTCGCCTCCTCAATCCAGGCTTCCAGCATCGTTGCCTCTGTAGCTCACGAAACCGTTCAGGCCATTGACCGGTTGTTTCCAAAGCAACTGGGGAACGGCCCCGCCGAAGCCGATGATTACCGGGCGTCATTCCCTTTGACCGGGCGGCCCTGGCAAATCATACCAGCCAAAACGAGCGGCTACATTCAGAGCGTGAACAGCGCCGTCCTCCTGCGGATCGCGAAACAACAGACGACCATCGTGCGGATGGAACGCGGCATAGGCGAATTTGTAGTACAGGACACACCGCTGGTATCGCTGGGTCTCGAAGGTCCGCAGGATGCCGAAACAACAGATGCACTGCAGGACGCTTTCAGTCTGAGCTACCATCGCACCCTGGAGCAGGACGCCGCCTTTGGCATACGGCAGCTTGTGGACGTCGCATTGAAGGCACTTTCCCCCGGCATTAATGACACCACGACCGCCGTAACGTGCATAGATTACCTGACGATGATCCTGTCACGTCTTGCACCCCGAGATATTCCCGCATCGCACCGACATGATGACGGTGCTCTGCGGGTGATTGCGATCGGACCAAGCTTTGAAAGCATTTTAGGTGAGGCCTTTGATCAAATTCGGGAGAGCGCCAAGGGCAACCTTGGCATCATGCTTCGATTGCTGGGTGCTTTTCAGACCATCGCCAGTTTGACGACCAACCCGGAGCGGCGGCAGGCGCTCCATGAACAAGTTGAATCGATCGCCGAATTGGCTGTGCGTACCATTGATTCACCGCACGACCGCGCTTGCTTTGATCACCGCTTGCGGCAAGTGCGAGAAGCTCCCACGGCAAAGCCAACCTCATCAACCGGTTAAATGGCGGACAAAACATGAAAAGGATCAATTCCAAGGATTTTGTGGTGGAACCCGGCGAGAATGTCTCGCTCAAGAAGTGGCCAACGAAGACAAAGCCCTTCTACGACTCAAAGAAGCGGTATAAAAAGCTCCTCAAAAGGCAGGTCGAGGAGTTGAGCGACCTCCAGCGCCGACACTACGCATCCAACCGCTACGCACTGTTGTTAATCTTTCAGGCGATGGACGCCGCCGGCAAAGATGGTGCGATTCGGAACGTGATGTCCGGAGTGAATCCTCAGGGATGCGAAGTCCAAAGCTTCCAGCAGCCCAGCGCAGAGGAACTGGAGCACGATTTCCTCTGGCGTACCACTCGGCGCCTACCCGAACGCGGGCGGATCGGCATCTTCAACCGTTCCTACTACGAGGAGGTCCTCATCGTAAAGGTACATCCGGAGATCCTCCACGGTCAGGGACTGCCCGCAGAACTCATCGACGCGCAGGCGATCTGGCGGGAACGGTATCGATCCATCGTGGATTTGGAGGCGCATTTGGATCGGAACGGAACACGGATCGTCAAATTCTTCCTGCACATCTCGAAGGACGAACAGCGGAAGCGGTTCCTGGCCCGCATCGACGAGGCGGACAAGAACTGGAAGTTTAGCCTCGCGGACGTGGCTGAGCGGACGCACTGGGACGAATACATGCGCGCCTACGAAGAATGTCTGACCGCCACCAGCACTGTGAATGCGCCGTGGCATGTCATTCCCGCTGACGACAAGAAGAACGCCCGATTAATCATATCGCAGGTCGTCCTCGATACGATGAAGGGGCTCGGAATGAGATATCCAAAGATCACTGCCGCCCGTCGCAAGGAACTGCAGCAGATCCGCAAGAAGCTTTGATCGAACCGGCATCATGCCTGTGATTCAGATAGCTGAACAACACTTTCATGGAGATGAGATGGGAGATGATCTGAAAAATTGTCATTTGGAAACTGGATCCAACCCTTTTTCGACTCCGGCAAGACGGAACCCGTCCCACGGAATCAATCCGTAGAATCCGCTTCAAGCCCAGGCTCCGCGTGGGGTGAACACCCCATGGCGACAGGACCTCAAGATTCATAGGATGTCTTAAATTCCGCTTTGAATTAGAACACGGAAGTTGAGCACTATGAGGCATGTTAGCCCAGTCGTGGCGATCTACGAGTCCGAACCCGGAGCTGAAGCGGCTGGGCCGCGTGACATGATCGCGCGCCCGAACCCCGAAGCGGTGGACGAGCATGTCCAAACGGCATCCCAAGTGTTGCTCTTCCGAATTTGGTCTAGCCTCAGAGCGGTTAATACGCTGATGACTCTGCAGATACAGACAAAAGCCAACTTCTGGCTGGCATTTCACAGCTCAGGAGAAGCCACCAGAAAAACCACCGCTACCACTGTTCATGGGTTGGATTTCTGAACGGAACAAATTCATACCTGTCCCATGCCTTGAACGGCGGTCTCACGGGTTCTGAGAAGCACGGAGTTGAAATGCCAATACATCTAAAGGAAGAAGCCGGACGAAGCCGGCTAACCGTGCACGTCACCGGGAAGCTGGCCAAGGCTGACCATGAAAATTTCGTACCTGAATTCGAAAGACTTGGTCGGCAATACGGAAAACTGCGCGTTTTGTCCGACATGACCGGTTTCCACGGCTGGGAACTCGGCGCGCTATGGGAGGGCATCAAGTTTGACTTCAGACATTTTGCCGACATCGAGCGAATCGTGATGGTCGGCGACAGAAAATGGCAGCATGGAATGGCCACGTTCTGCAAGCCGTTCGCCAGCGCGAAGATTCAATACTGCGACCACAACCGCGAGCCCGAGGCACGAACATGGCTGGCTCAATCGTGATGGCGTTGCCGGATCCGAGTCCAATGGGCGCTCCGGGCGGCAAGTCTCCCAGTAACCCGGACACCAACGGATCCAAGGCACCGAATTTCGGCAGGGTGGTGTCGGTGCGCGGGAGTGTTGTGGATGTCTGCTTTGAGAGTCGCCTGCCGGCGATTCATACCATCCTGAAAGCGGGTGAAATGGGGGTTATCGTGATCGAGGTTCTCGCCCAGAGGGACGCCCGGCATGTGCGGGGCATTGCGCTGACACCCACCCAGGGCCTCGCGCGCGGCATGACGGTGGAGGATACGGGCAGCCCTCTGGAGGCTCCCGTCGGCGAGGCCATTCTCTCGCGGATGTTCGACGTGTTCGGGAACACCATCGATCGCGAGGGGCCCCTAGCTGCAGTCCAATGGCGATCGGTGCACCGGGCGCCGCCGCCTTTGTCGCGCCGATCCACCAAGTCGGAGATTTTTGAAACAGGGATCAAGGCCATCGACGTCCTTGTTCCGCTGGAACGTGGCGGAAAGGCCGGCCTCTTCGGAGGCGCGGG
>JBDNHZ010000213.1:0-5461 GCA_041688515.1 Verrucomicrobiota bacterium | reverse complement strand
TGCCAAGAAGCCACTTAAACGAAACGAATCACTCAAGGAAAGGGTCAACGCAACCCTTGCTGCGATAAAATTAATGCCTAACCTAATTAGGTCATTTTTCTGCGCCCCAAGTGTAGCCTATGCAAAGGACTAGTCAGTATGGCCCGGGAGTTGATGTCCTGCCAGGTGGAGGATGCCGGCGGTGAGCCGGCCAAGGCCACTGTGACCTTTTCGGGCGTGGGAGCGTTGCACGAGTGGTTGGGTCTAAGGTTGAACCAACAGCAGGCGGTGGATTCTCAGGCACTGACCCCACTTGCGGCGGATGCCGATCAGCTTCGGTCGGAACACGAAGGGCTATGGCTGGGCCTGATAGTGGAAGAGGTGCCGATTGTCTTGGGAGAATTGACAGCACACATGACCTGGGTCTTGCGCACCCAGGCCCCAGAGGAGATACCCACTGATCGAGCCCCCGATACCCGGAGGATCGCCCCAGAAACCTGAGCGGCCGGATTCATGCCTACCTCCGACTCTCCATCTCAGCCAGCGCACGACGCGGCAGCGCTCGCCTTTGTCGAAAAGTCGTTGGGCTTCGCTTCCAGTCACCCGCTCTATGCCCGGCGCAAGGCGGTCCGAATGTTGCGATGGCCGCTCGCGCTTCTGACGGTTGCCGGGGGTTGGTTCATGTGGAAGGGAGCCACCCTGGATTTTCGCTGGATCATTGAGGCACTCCAGAACCGCTCTTGGCCGGTGCTGGTGGCCGCCTTGGGCCTCGTCCTGATGGTGTCGTTTGTCGCCACCGCAATGCTGGTGATGCGCGTCTCTGCGTCCCGCAGGTTTATGGCTGGCGTCGCCGAAGACCGCCTGTCTTGGGGCGGAGTGGGATTGGGGGTGGGGGCAGCCGCCTTAGCGGGACTAATTTTCTACATGCTGCCCCGTTGGCTGACAGTTCCAGGGATGGATCCCGCAGTGGTCCGCAAGGCATCTCTCCTGGCGGCCGCCGTGCCCTATGTGCTGACCCTCACCCTTCTGGACCTGTTTGCCCCCTCGACCGGGGTGGACGGTAAACCGAACGGATGGCGGCGCATCTGGCTCTATTTGGCTGGGCTGTGGGGCATGGTGTGCCTGATTTCATTCGCCGGGTCGCTGCGGCCCGCATGGGCGGAAATGCTCATCGCGCATCTTCCGCTGGCAAAGATTCCCCTGTTGGGACAATTGCTCGGCGGTCTTGCCGGCAGCGCACTTCAGGCGGCTCTTAAGATCTTCGCCGCAGCCGCGTTGGTGCCGTTCTTTTGGCTGTTGGGGGAATGGACACTATCAGGCATTCCCGAATGGGGCATGTCAGCTCTGCCCAAACCAGTACCGTCGCCCGACGAGGCCGGGACCGAAGATCCGCCAGCGTGGATCTCGGACTTGAGCGGACACTTTAATGCGAAGTGCCTGGCACCCGAGCGACGCGCCAACCCGGCACCCTTGGAAACTACCGATAGGCTTGATCACATGTTCGGGTCCATTCGCCCCTCCGTGGATCAGGCGGCGGTGCTGAATCGGTTTCTCAGCCTGAATCAAGACGAGACCGGCGCGATGTCCGATTTCTTTGTTGTGGGTGAGAATGGGTCGGGCAAGACGACTTCACTGGTGGCCTGCGCTGTAGCCGCTGCGGTTGTGCGCGGAGGGTTGCTGGCGGTCTGGGTGCCAGACGCCGCCGGACGCCGCAGCGTGGCCCGGCAGGTAGCGACTTTGATTCGTCGCAACGGCCTAGAAGGACTGGTCAGGGCAGAGGAGGCGACGTCTGTCACCTTCCTCAACTGGCTTGATTGCCATGCGCGATTGATGCAGCGAACTGGCAGCGACGACAGGTCGCCCGAGATCGAGTTTCCTTTTCCAGAAATCCTGGTAGCTACTCCCCAAGATTGGGAGGAGCTCTTTTTCGGAAGGTTCAATACCGATACAAGGCGGCGGTCCGCACTGCGGTCGCTGTTGCTTGGGTGCGGCGCGATCCTCTTGGATGATGTGGCCAGCCCGGCGTGGACGCACAGCCAGGCCACCCACCTACCTTTCCTGCTCGACAAGCAGCGGCTGCTGCTGGCAACCGAGGACCGGCGCTTGCAGGTGGTAGCCACAACTACGCCGCTGCTCCACGAAATTGCTCTTACCGCTCTCGGAACGCGGCTTTTCGGCCGTGAACGCCGGGCGGACCAACTGCCTGTACGACCGTGGCAGCAGGAGCTCCCATGGCGCCTTCAATTGCGAGGTTCCAATCTGGACGAACTTCTGACCACCGCCGCCTGCCGTTGTCTGGGCCATGGTGTCCGCGTAGTGGTTTTTTTAGAAGGTGTCAGCCATGAACGGCAAAAGGAGCTGCAGGGACGGATTGCCCGCCGGACGGCTGAAAACAACTCAAAGGCCGATGGATGGATGGCCGAACCCGTGCGCATCCTCGGGAGTCTGGCCGATCATATGGAGGAGACGGATACGTCGATTCCGCGGGCGGTGTTCTTCTTCGGCCATGTCGATGATCCCGCCGTGTTATCGCTGGCCAGCCGTTTCTCGGACGGTCGGACCGCCCTGGTGGGCCTGGTTGGCGACGAAGTGCCGGTGCCGGCATCTCAGCGCGCGGAGCTTTCCCGGCCAACCTGCCCTGTATTCGCGGCCCGCGAGGCGGTGCCGCTCATGCTGGCCCACCTGCGATCTGCGGTTGTGCACCTCAACGTGGACACACCGATTCACCGGAACAGTTTTTGCAGTTTCGGGTTCCAGCCGGTGGACAATGTCCCCGGCCCGGAGATCATCGGGAGCCAAGGGTGGAAGGTGGACCCCAGCATCTGGTTTAACCTTGATCCGGCTGAAGGTGCGGCAAGCCCGCCCTCTCCATCCGAAGCGGTCTTCCCCATGGTATCGCTGGGAGTCGTCGGCCAAGGCGTGCTGGGGCCGCAACCGGTGATCTTCGCTGAACTCCCACCCCAAAGCGCTGGCTACCGCCTGCGGGCGGACGGTCGGGCGATTGAGTTCGGCGGGCTACCGGACCCATGGCTGAAACGGCGGATTGCAATTTGGCTCGACCGCAGCCGCACCCCGCTGGGACGGATTGATCTGGCCGCGCTCGCTGAACTTCGTCTGCGTGACGGCGACCAATGGTTCTGGTGCTCCGACGTCAAAACGGATGCCCAGGGACGGGTGAATCTGGTGGGCGACCTCTGGCGCGGCGACGGCTCCGAGCCCTATCTTCCGGTACTCAGCCTCCATCTGCGACCGTTCAAGATTGAGGGGCAGGAAACCGCTACTCGCGTGTCCGGATTCCGGCAAGAAGTGAGGCCGGGCGTACGCTGGCTCAGGCTGTGCAGTGTGCTTAAATCGCAAGAAAGGGCCGCCACGGAACGAGTGCAGCTCGGGGCCGGCATTGAAGCCCTGATCCCCGGCTTTGAAGTGATCGCGAAAATTCATGGAGGTGCCAATGAATCGGGACATATTAGCCGGTTCGGACACCCGATCGACTTCACTTATCCCGCCGCTGTTTCGGTGCTGTTGCTTGGGGTGCCCTTGCCGGGCGAAAACGCCGGCGCCTATCTTGACGGAGTGCTAGGTAAGGAGTGGGAAACCGGCTCCACCTCTGAAATTCACCCGGAGCGTCCCTTCTGGCCGGAACTGACGCTCGCTTTGCAGACCGCACTTGGGACTGTCGCGCCACGTCTGCTGCAGTTCTGCCGCATGGCAGCCTTTCGCCTGCCTCGGCACCAAGATCTGAACGGGGGTGCCGCTGTGTTCTTCGTCGAACCTCAGGCCACAGCCGGAACGCTCGACCGGATCATGCCGGCCTTACTGGAGACTTCGGACTTGGCGAACAAGCAGGTTGTCCCCGCTGCGGTGGCGGCACTTTCGGCTAAGCGATGGCTCGGCCCGCGCTTTTTGCGAGAAGACCCGCTGGATCAGCACGCAGCATCTGACCTGCTCGGCTTTTTGAGTGCGTCCCCAACCGATTGGGCCCCCATACTTACCCAGTCCGCCACGCAGACGGGGACCGACAACCCAACCTCCAGCATATCAACGAATGCCTGACTCGGCCCGAAGCGATCCTACTGCGCGGAGGATTCGACAAGCCGTTGGCTGACGTTGTTGGAATTAACCATCATGACAAGAGTGCAACGGAAACGGAGACTGTTCGCAGTGCTTCTGGGGACCGCTCTGGTAGTGCTCACGGCTCTGATATTTTTCAGCTGTCGCGTGGGGGGGACTTCGGCCACCCGTCCCGACTCGATTCCCCATCGCGGGATCAGTGCCTCCACCATAGGTTTGGTTCGGGTTGACTTGGCTGAGCTGCGGCCGAATAACCTGCGCGACCTGCTCGTGGAAGGTGGAGTCAACCGGGCCGAAGCTGACATCTTTCTCTCCGGAATCGAACAACTGCGCAGCACATTGTCCAGTGCTGGAATCTCATCAGCAGCCCTGCCTATTTCTTACGATTTGTCCGCCTTCGATAACGTCGGAGTCTATCTGGGAGGGGACGAACGACAGAATGTGGAAGAGCTTGAATCCACTCTACTCCGGAGCGGCGGTGGCACCCTGCTGGGTTGGACCACATTGATGAGTTCGGTGACCGACGTCGGTTACGGATGGAGGTTCTGGGGAGTCACCGGCGACGGCATGGCCCGCTCCGTGGACGAAACCCGAGCGAAACGTTTGGAAGACGCTCTACGCAATCTCCCTCCATCCGCAGTGCGTTTGATCTTGCTGGGCGAGTTTGCGGGCGAAATCGAACCGATCGATGCCGGCTCACCCCGACTGCTGCGACAACTCAAACACCTGCGCAAGGCTTCCCGCGGTCTCATCGCGCTGGATTTGTCTCTCCCACGTTCGACAGATGCCGATCCTATGAAACCAGTCGCGTCGGCAGTCTTCCAATCCGAGGGCGATGCGCGTGCCTTTCATCAGGCTTGGGCGCAACTTTCTATGGACCTTCTGGCTGCGGCCGGACCGACACCGGCGGATGGTCCGGGTGGGCCTTTGGTGTTTGCCATGTTGCAACGCCTTGCAACGGCTACCCCCAGTCTAAGCGGCACCATTGTAAGGTGGACACCTAAATGATGCTTCCTGTCGAGGTGGCCCGATCGCAACTGCGGACGGTGCGCAGGTACGGGAAGAGCGGGCCCGTCCGCGGCAACCCGCGCAGGACTTCCGCCACGGATTCACCAATATGAATCTGCGCCGAGGATTGCGTCTTGCGACGGAGATTATTGACGACCGATACGCTGTTCCTTCCCTCTCCTGGGATCTTCACGTCGCGCCGACGGCAAGGGCGGCTTCCACCTACTCCCGTTACACCCGGCGCTTGTCGCCGCCGGCGTGAAATCCGTCTTCTTTCGCCGGTTTGAAATCCACCGGCGGATGGGGAATGCAAAAGTCCGCCGGAAGGGGTTTCTTCCGGCGGCCATTGCGTTGGTTTCGACTCAGGGTTCTTCGATCCGTTCCTTGGACCGGTAGCTGCGGC
>JBDNHZ010000212.1:0-3671 GCA_041688515.1 Verrucomicrobiota bacterium | reverse complement strand
GAGCACGGCGCTCCGTTCGCGCAGTTGATACGACGCGAGCACGTCGGGATTCTTGCGCGACTGAACGGTCTCAGGCCGCGCCTGCACGATGAAAAGTTCGCCGGTGTTCCCATCCTTGGCCCACTCCAGATCCATCGGGGCAGGAGTGCCGCGCTTGGCGGAGTAATGGTCTTCGACGATGCAGCCCCAGCGCGCGAGTTTGAGCACCTCGTCGTCGGTGAGCGCCAGCTTCGCACGGTCGGCGGGCGCAACGGGAACGTTCTTCACCATCTTCCCGCCACCGGTGTCGTAGATGAGTTTGAATTCCTTGCTGCCGACCGTCTTTTGCACAATGGGCCGGTGCCCCGTCTTCAGGGTCGTCTTGAAGACCGTGTATTCGTCCGGCGTCACCGAGCCTTGCACCACGTTCTCGCCGAGGCCGTAGGCGGCGCTGATGAGCACCGCATCGCGGAAGCCCGACTCGGTATCAATGGTGAACATGACTCCCGAACACGCGAGGTCCGAGCGCACCATGCGTTGCACGCCGATGCTGAGCGCGATCTTGAAATGGTCGAAGCCCTTGTCCACTCGGTAGCTGATGGCGCGGTCGGTGAAGAGCGAGGCGAAGCAGCGCTTGCACGTCTCCAGCAGTGCCCCGATGCCCTGCACGTTGAGATAGGTTTCCTGCTGTCCCGCAAAGCTCGCATCCGGCAAGTCCTCCGCCGTGGCCGACGACCGCACGGCGACATCGAGCGGCACCGCGCTGCCGCCCTGCAACTGCTGATACGCCTCGCCGATGAGCCGCTGTAAATCCTCCGGCAACGTGGCACTGCGAATGGCCTGACGCACCGCATGGCCGCGCTGGCTGAGATTCGCCATGTCCTGCGTGTCGAGGTCGGCCAGCGTCGAGCGGATGATGGCATCCAGCTTCGCCTCGCGGATGAAATGGCGGAACGCCTCCGCCGTGACGGCGAAGCCATCGGGCACCTTCACGCCCTCGGCCGCGAGTTCGCGCACCATCTCTCCGAGCGACGCGTTCTTGCCGCCGACAAGAGGGATGTCCCCGATGGTGATGTCGGCGAACCATTTGATGAAGGGATGTGGGGCCGATGGGTTCATGGTGATGCTGGGTTGAGGGGGTGCCTGAAATAACGGCGCGCGACGAACTCCCGAATCTCCTCCGCCGACAGCACAAGGCTGGCGACGACATCGATCAGGAAAGGTTCGGTGGGCGGAATGGGAACGGTGTGAAACATGCAGTTCAGCGACTCGGTGTAGATGAAGAGGAAGTGCCGGAGCTTACCGAGGATGAGGCCGCCAAGCAGCCAGTAGTTTCGGACGATGCTGAAATTCAGTGCGGATTGAACTGCCATTTCTGGGTTCGCCTTTTGGTAACCTCCCAGAAACATCGGAAATACCATCGCATCCTCCGCCTCCGGGACTCCGCGGGAGATTTCCGCGGAATTGCTACGGCTGCCGGCTGAGAGAGCCTCCATCCCTCCTGGATTTACCGTGAGTGTAGGAGATCCACTGACACCTCCTTTGGTGCTGAGAGTCCGGTGACGGGCAAGAGCCACGAAATGGGCCATCGATACGAGATGTTCGCACCGGGGCCTTGCTGGACGGCTTGAGAAGATGGGAGTATTTTCTGAGGAGGTCGAATGGGATTGATTATTGAGTTGGCGATTTCCGGGCATGGCCATGGCCGGGAAACGGGGAAGCCGATGACGGCAGAGTCTTCCACGATCGCAGGCTTGCTCGCGGTGCAGGCCGCAAGGTTCCCCGATGCTCCGGCAATCCGTGCGCCGGGCCTTTCCCCGATGAGTCGCGGATCTCTGGACCGGCCACCGGCGATGGCCGTCGGGGAAGCGATCGCGGAAGTCTGGAAGGAGTTGCTCCAATGCGGTTCGGTTGGCGCGGATGACAACTTCTTTGCGCAGGGCGGCGATTCGTTGCTGGCGACGCGTGCGGTGTCCCGGCTTGGGCTGTTGTTCGGGGTGAATTGACTTATGACCGAGCGCGAACAGTTGGACCTGCGTCGGCGTCGCCTGACGAACGGACGGCAGGCGATGCTCCAGCGATTCGATTCCGGGTGTCCGATCTCGCAGTTACCGATCACCGGAGCGGTAGAATCTCGTCCGGTCCTCGACGAGTCGGCCCGGACTGCGGCGCCGTTCCCGGACGCGCAGTGTGTCCATTCGTTGTTCGAGTCGCAGGCCAAGCGCACGCCGGAGGCCATCGCCTCCACGTTCGGCACCGAGTCGTTGACCTACCAGCAACTGGATGATCTCGCCAATCGACTCGCCCGGAACCTGCACGCGCGCGGCGTCCGACGCGGGGACCTGGTGGCGGTGCATCTGGAACGGTCGTTTGAACTGTTGGTGGCCATCCTGGCGATCCTCAAGTGCGGCGGTGGTTATGTGCCGTTGCCCACGGATTACCCGGTGGCGCGCCGGCGCTTCATGCTCGAAGACAGCCGCGCGGTGCTGGTGATCAGCTTGCGAGCAATGCCCGAGGGGATCGTGCCGGCTGGGTGCGGCGTGCTGGAGTTGCAGGGCTTCGATGGGCGGGTCGATGGAGCGGGGCTGACGGCAACCGACCTTCCCCGCCCGGAGCAGGATCCCAGCGACGTCGCGTATGTGATCTATACCTCGGGTTCTACAGGGGAACCCAAGGGCGTGGTGGTCGAACACCGGTCCATCGCGCGGTTGGTCTTCGGCCAGAGCTACGCGAGATTCGGCAGCGACCGGGTGTTCCTACAATTGGCACCGGTGGCATTCGACGCGTCCACCTTCGAGATCTGGGGATCCCTGCTGCACGGCGCGCGACTGGTGATCGTGCGGGAAGGCCCCCCCGATCTGCAGGCGATCGGTGCATTGATCCGGCAACACCGCGTCACCACGCTGTGGATGACCGTAGGCCTGTTCAACGCGGTCATCGATTCACGGCCGGAAACGCTGGCTGGGGTAGAAGAAATCCTGACCGGTGGCGACGTCCTGTCGCCGCGGCATGTCCAGTTGGCGCAGGAACGACTCGGACCCGGCACCCGGATCATCAACGGCTACGGCCCGACCGAATGCACGACGTTCGCGTGTTGTTATACGATTCCACATGCGGTGGCGCAGTCGACGTCCGCAATACCGATCGGACGACCGATTGCCAACACCCGGGCGTACGTGCTGGATGAGTTGGGTGAACCGGTGGTGGTGGGTGTGACGGGCGAATTGTATTTGGCGGGTGCCGGGCTGGCGCGCGGGTACTTGAACCGGCCGGAATTGACGGCGGAACGGTTCCTGCCGGACCGGTTCGCGGAGGAACCCGGTGGGCGGATGTATCGGACGGGAGACCTGGTGAGATGGCTGGCGGATGGGACGCTGGACTTCGTGGGGCGTCGGGATCAGCAGGTGAAGATCCGGGGGTTCCGGGTGGAGTTGGGCGAGATCGAACGGGTATTGGAAGATTACCCCGGGGTGGACAAGGCGGTGGTGGAAGCGCGGGAACTGGCAGGAGCAGGTAAGGCAATAGTTGCGTACTGGAAGGCGAACGAGGGTGGGCGAGTGGTTCGGGAGGAACTGGCGAGGTTCGTCCGGACGCGGTTACCCTCGTTCATGATTCCATCGGCGTGGGTGGAGCTGTCGGAACTGCCGCTGACGTCGTCGGGCAAGGTGGACCGAAGGGCCCTGCCCGAGCCT
>JBDNHZ010000211.1:0-2373 GCA_041688515.1 Verrucomicrobiota bacterium | reverse complement strand
GGTGACCAGAGTTCCTTCGTCCACCAGCTTGAGAATTTTTACCGGTTCACCCCGAACCTCGGAACGGATCTGCCAGGAATCGAGGGCCTCCACCGAACCGCCGCCGAGCACGGTGATGTCGAGGGGCCCCTGACGGACGGTGAAGGTGGCGGCACCGGGTTCGTTGCCGCGCGGGCGGAGTCACCAGCCCGCGATCAGGAGGGCGATGACGCTGCCTGCGATGAGGCGGCCCCGGGAGGTTTTGAGGGAGGTCATGGTCAGGGCGGAGTTGCGACGGGGGCGTTGGTGGACGGAGCGGTTGGCGGATAGCCCTCCAGGTTGGCGGCTTCATCCCAGGCACCGTCTTCGCGGATGTGCAGCAGGCCCATGTCCCGCCAATAGCGGATGCGGGCGATGGTGTGGGCGACGATGGCTGCGGTGCGACCGTTGCGGGCGGCGATCAGGTCGGCCTGGGCATCGAGGAGATCGCGGGTGACGCCTCGGCCGAGATCCATGCGCAGGCCCTGTTCTTCCACGCGCCGTTCGCCAAGGCGCACGGCGAGTTCTCCGTTCTGGAAATTGCGTCGCGCCTGGTCGAGCGCGCGCCAGTCCGAGGCGATCTGCAATCGGACCTGCTCCACCTGGAGGGAGAATTCCCGTTGGGCTCGGGCCTCGGCAATGATCGCGCCGCGATAGGCGTTACGTTCGGACTTGCGGTTGAAGGGAAGGTCGAGGTCGATGCCCGCGTTCCACTGGTAGTTGCCAGGATTGGGAAGCTTGAATCCCTCGGTGCTGTTGCCCGCCATGCTGGCTCCGCCGCGGATATCGAGTTGTGGGCGCAGTCCGTTCTTCGAGACCTTGATGCGACGGGTGGCATCCTCGACCCGGTCGTGTCCGTTCTGGAGATCGAGCCGGTGCGTCCGGGCCACCTGCACCGCCAGGTCCGGGGGGATGGTGGGATCCTGGATCCGCAGGCCTTGCAGTTCGCGGTCGTCGAGGACGAGTTGGGTGTCGAGGGGATGCCGAGATTGATCCTGAAGCGGTCGAGGGATTCGCGATAGGAGCGAACCGCTTCGATCCAGCGGGTTTCGGAGGTCAGGTTCGCCTGCCGGGACTGGTCCAGGGAAGCGAGCGGTCGAAGTTCCTCGGCGGCGAACGCCTGCTCGCGTTCGACGTTCTGGCGGGAACGTTGGAGATCGGTCCAGGCGTTGCGAGTGGCGTCGCGGTTTTGCAGGACGCCAAAGTAGGTCGAGGCAGTTTCAACGGCGAAGTCCTTCCGGTATTGGGCGAACTCACGGAGCGTGTAGAGGAGGCTCCGTTCGGCGGAGGTCAGGTTCTCGAGGGTGACCGCATACCCGCCGCCGCGCAGGAGCGGGACGACGATGGAACCGCTGAGCTCGGACCCAACGACGCTGTGGTTGCCCGCCAGATATCGAAGGAAATCGGTGGTGAAAGCGGTGGTCAGCTGGGCTCCACTGGACAGCAGCCAGGAGGCTCCAAGGCGTCCGGAGGTCCGGATGAGGGTGGAATCATTGCGAGCGACCACGGTCGGTTGGCCGGTGATTGGGTCATTGCCAAACACCGGCTGGGGGGTGGAGCCCTGAGCGAAGCCGCTGGCATTCCCTGAAAACAACGGGGTGTAGCGTTGCCGAGCCAGGGAAAGGTCGAGTGCGTTCAGGAACACCAGTTCCTTGCGGGCCTGGTATTCCCGACTCTGACGGACCGCGATGTCGAGGGCTCCCGGCAGATCCAGCAGTCGCGTCCCGCACTCGTGCGCCGCTTCGTCTCCCAGGAACTCCGGGGGTTCGGGAGCCGGAGGCAGGGCGGTCAGATCCACGGGGGGTCGAACTTCGATGGTGAAGTTCGTGTCCATATTTCGGATCGCGGGGGACTTTTCCCCGATCAACTTGGCTGCTTCCTTGTCGGCCGACCTGCGATAATGGCTGGCAGTGCAGCCCGCCAGCATCATCGCCATCAAGGTGGCCGCAGTGATGGCGACGGGGCCGACGGGTCTGGTTGGTTTGGCGAAAATCACGCGAAGGAATGGGCCATAGACGTGGGCACACCGCCCGCGTTCAAGCGGGCTGGATCTGGAATGTTGCCTTGGACCGGGACCGGCCCCGGCCGTCACGCAGGATTACGGTTGCAAGGTCGGTACGCCCGGCGATCCCGGCGGAGGCAACTGAAGGCCCTGGAGATCGATCGAGCCTTCCTTGCGGGTCCGAAGGGTCGAGCGGGTCCCGTAAAGGGTGGAGGTGATCCGGTAGGACGCGCGTTGGTCGCGGTAGATGCCGTAGAAGGCCCGGGCGAGTTTGAAGGTGCTCAGGTGCACGGTGACGTCCTGGGTGACCGTTCCCAATCGCGGTACTTCGATCCGGGCGTCGTTGAGGGCCT
>JBDNHZ010000210.1:0-3307 GCA_041688515.1 Verrucomicrobiota bacterium | reverse complement strand
GCGGGCTGAATTGCGAGGGCCATGAGCCATTGGGAATGGGCCAGCGCCTCGCGGGCGATCGGTACGGAGCGTTTGCGTCGGTTGTTCCCGAGGATTCCGTAGTGTCGGATCTTGAATGGCGAGATGGATGGAGGAAGCCGAGAGCTTGCGCTCGTTGATGAGGTCTGGTCACCATGAGGAAATCTCCGGATGCCCGAGGCTATCGGGAGAGAGATGATGGAACCGCGGGAGATGGACGATTCAGTCGGTGTAGGACTAGACCGTGCGCGCGGCGAGTTGGCGAAGGGTGAGGTGATCGATGAATTTTTGCCGTAATGGCGTTGTATGTTTCATGCACCCGAAGCAGGTGCTCCGGGACGAGCCTGTCGTCCACTACGGCGAAGCCCCCCGCGCAGCGGCTTCGTTCAACAATGCGCTGCAGCGAACGGCGGCGGGCCTTCGCGGTTGCAATCGGCGTGCCTCATGGCCGCCGTCGCTGAGCTTGGGTCGTTAGCCCGGAGACCATGCGCGTCACCTTTGTTATCCTCGTCGCGGTTCTGCTGGTTGGCTGCCACGAGTCTGGAGCATGGAAGGACGACGCCCGGAACTGGAAGCGCATTTTCCGAGTCCCAAAGCCAGACGACATCACCGTCGTTCACTCCTGGTTCTGGCGTTCACCGCACTTTACCTACGAGTACGAATACTACATCCAGATTCACAAGCACGCGCATCTTCAAAGGCGGCTCCTGACCATGAACCCAATGAAGCATCTCACGCTGGAGAGCGAATTGCAGGAGGCAACTGTCTGGTCGCAGCACAGACCGACGTGGTTTGTCCCGAAGCCGATCGCTCAGTACGAGGTATGGGTTTACTCCAACGCTCCAAACAGTGCTTTCCGGCTCCTGATCGATCGGGAGGCGGGGGACCTTTTCATTTCAGATAGCCAGTTATGAACCCGGACGCACAATTAGCCGAGCGAGCCGCTATTCTCAGGAAGCTGCGCTGGGTGCTTGGAATGTTCATCCTCGCTCTCGTCTTGAGCGGCATCACTGCGTTTCCTCTCCAGAGTGAGATGGAGCAGGTCGTAGCGATTCGGGGAATAGAGCACGTCGCACCGGCTGATGCCGGGAGCGGCTTCGACCGCTGGATTCTCACCGTCAGAAACGGCCTCCGCGAGAGTTACGCCAGGTATCCGTGGTTGGCTTACGGCACCGACTGGCTGGCATTTGCACACCTTGTCATCGCCGTTTTCTTCATCGGCGCATTCATTGACCCCGTGCGGAATGTGTGGATTGTGCAGGCTGGTATCATTGCTTGTGTGCTTGTAATTCCTTTGGCGCTGGTGTGCGGAGCCGTTCGCCAGATACCGATGGGTTGGCGTTTGATCGACTGCTCGTTCGGAGTCTTCGGCGCTATCCCACTTTTCTACTCTCTCAGATTGACCAGAGCGCTTGAAAACAAAATGGTCTAACCAGATGGTGGAGACGAACCGCCGCCCTGCTTTGCCGTCGGAAGGTTCAGATAATTTGTCAGCGACTGTTGCAGACGACCGGGCGTTTTGGGCGGTGGCCGGTGAACTTGTTCGTTCGCCGGCAGTATGATCGCGCTCGACCTCCAGACATTCCGGCAGAACCGCGAGAGCGGCACGGTGACGGGCGTCATCTATGTTGACTTGGAGTCGGGAGCGTTCCCGGACGTGGGGTGGTCAGACTTTCCTGTCATCATTCTCGGCTGGTGGGCAGAGGCACTGGTTGAGCTGGACGTGCCGAAGAGGCGCGAGGTGTTGTGGCGATTCATGGATGGACCGCACAGCCTAACGCTGACGAAGGTTGCAGGTGGGAAGCTGGGATTTGCGCAGGTGCAGAGTTCTTTGCTTGAGGCCGCAGAGCGCGTGGTTGCATATTGCGAGCAGCACAGAATGATTGGCCGAGACTTGGAGCATCTGCGAGGCAGCGTTCATGGACTCAAGACGAACAAGGCGGTGCAGCGAACCGGAGCCAGCCGTTCAGCTCACATTGAAATGCGACCTTCAGTGGCGGCTGGCTCCCATCGCTGACCTTTACGTTAGGCGTTGCTACGCGCCCAAGTAAGACTGTGCGATAAACAAAACCAGAAATATGAACACAAACCCTCAATACACGCCTCCCAAACCCGACGACATCGGGGGGAAGTCTGTGCTAATAGTCGGATTGGAACCATCGCTTATTGATTTCACGGATGCCAATTACGCTGCTTTCCCTGGCATGACCGCAGCAAAGGTAATGGCGGGGCTGACCGCCGACCAAGAATACCTGAAGACTTTGGGCTACGACGCACAGCTTTGCCTCACCGATTTTGGCCAGACCGCAGAAGGAGTTGTCTCCGCCCGCCTCAAGCAGAAGCGATTCGACTGCGTTATGATTGGTGCGGGTGTCAGAACCATCGCCAGCAACTTTCTCCTGTTCGAGAAGCTGATTAACGTCGTTCATGAAGACGCTCCACGCGCCAAACTCTGCTTCAACACGAAGCCGACCGATGCAGCCGATGCAATCCAACGTTGGATTTGAAAACATTTGCACCGTCTATTCGCAATGACCGCAACGCATAACACCCCAGCGGAATAGATCGGGCGAGGACAGGGGTGGATCACGGGCGGCGATGAGCCGCCCGATTTATTTCGCGGTTGGACGGAGCCGCGGGGGAGTTGCAGGGCTATAGGAAAACGAACTGTTCCTCAGTCCACCGAAGGGTTCGATTCCTCAGAACTCCACGATCGTGTCAGGAGGTGTCGCGCACGGTCGGTGGGTCGCCTGTTCGGATGCGGGCGCGCCGGGCACCGGCGGCGAGCGGGGTAAATCTCCCCGAGGAATCGAGACGCGCGATGCAGGACAGGTCGTTGGCGCCGCAGCTCGGACACTCGGGTACCGCTCGGATAGGACGGGGCAGCGCGGGCTGAATTGCGAGGGCCATGAGCCATTGGGAATGGGCCAGCGCCTCGCGGGCGATCGGTACGGTGCGTATGCGGCGGTTGTTCCCGAGGATCCCGTAATGGCGGATTTTGAATGCCGAGATGGATGGAGGAAGCCGAGAGCTTGCGCTCGTGGATGAGGTCGCGTCACCACGAGGAGATCTTCGGATGCCCGAGGGTATCGGGAGAGGTCTGATGGAACCGCGCGGGATGGATGATCCAGTCGGTATCGGGCTGGACCGTGCGTGCGGCGAGTTTGCGAGGGGTGAGCTGATTGATGAACTTTTGCCGTCGTTGCGTTGGATGTTTCATCCACCCGGAGCAGGTGCTCCGGGACGAACCTGTCGTCCACTCCGGCGAAGCCCCCCGCGCAGCGGCTTC
>JBDNHZ010000030.1:0-16889 GCA_041688515.1 Verrucomicrobiota bacterium | reverse complement strand
GCCCGATTGAAGTGAGCCTCGTTACCTCGTCGCCTACGACGGGGACTCGCGAAGCTCGTCCGGGCGCGTCGCTCGCCCACCCAGAATGCGCCTTGTGGCCTCGTCGCCTGTGTGGGCGACGCCGCGATTGCATCGTTGGCAACCGCTCCCCTACGGTTTCACCCATACGCCATGTCCGCTCCCCGCAAACGTCCGGAAGAACTCCGCAGCCATCGTTGGTTCGGACCCGATGACCTCCGTTCCTTTGGGCATCGATCGCGCACGAAGCAGATGGGCTTCGATTCGGAGGATTTTTCGGGAAAGCCGGTCATCGGAATCCTGAACACCTGGAGCGATCTCAACACCTGCCACACGCATTTCCGGGAACGGGTCGAGCAGGTGAAACGTGGGGTCTATCAGGCGGGCGGATTCCCGGTGGAACTCCCGGTCTTTTCGCTGAGCGAACAGTTCATGAAGCCCACCTCGATGTTCTATCGCAACCTGACGGCGATGGAGGTGGAGGAGACCCTGCGGTGTCATCCGATCGATGGCGCGGTGCTGATGGGCGGATGCGACAAGACGGTTCCCGCACTCCTGATGGGGGCGTTCACCATGGACTTGCCCTGCCTCTTCCTGCCGGCCGGTCCGATGCTCAAGGGACGTTGGCGGACGGAGACCCTGGGCAGCGGGAGCGATGTCTGGAAGTACTGGGCGGAGCGTTGTGCCGGCAAGCTGAGCTGTGACGCCTGGCAGGAACTGGAGGACGGCATCGCACGATCCCCGGGCACGTGCATGACGATGGGCACTGCTTCGACCATGGCCTGCGTGGTGGAAGCCCTGGGCTTCATCCTTCCCGGTGCGGCGAGCCTCCCGGCCGTGCACTCCGCCCATGCACGCATGGCTGCCCAGTGCGGACGTCGGATCGTCGAAATGGTCTGGCAGGACGTGAAACCCTCCACCCTGCTCACCCGTGAATCCTTCCTGAATGCCATCACCACCCTGATGGCCATCAGCGGTTCGACCAACGCGATCGTTCACCTGATCGCCATGGCCGGTCGCGCCGGCCTCAAGCTTTCCCTGACCGACTTCGATGCGATCGCCCGGACCACCCCGGTGCTGGCCAACCTGCGACCCGCCGGGAAGTTCCTGATGGAAGACTTCCACGATGCCGGCGGCGTCCCCGCCCTGCTCGGACGCCTCCGCGATCGCCTGCATCTGGAGTGCCGAACGGTGTCGGGCCAGACGCTGGGGGAGGTGCTCGACGATGCCGAAGTGTTCGGCGACGAGGTCATCGTCCCGCGCGAATCGCCGCTGTCGTCCGAGGGGGGCATTGCCGTGTTACTCGGAAATCTCGCGCCCGATGGCTGCGTCATCAAACACACGGCCATGGAACCCCGGTTCCTCCGGCACACCGGCCCCGCATTGGTCTTCCGCAATTACCCCGACCTCAAGGCGCGCATCGACGATCCTGAACTTCCGGTGACGGCGGACACGGTCATCGTCCTGCAAAATGCCGGGCCGATCGGGGCACCGGGCATGCCGGAATGGGGCATGCTGCCGATCCCCAAAAAGCTGCTGCAAGCCGGCGTGCGCGACATGGTCCGGATCTCGGACGCCCGGATGAGCGGCACCAGCTACGGCGCCTGCGTGTTGCACCTGGCTCCGGAGTCCGCCATTGGCGGTCCGCTGGCCTTGGTCCAGGACGGAGACCGGATCGAACTCGATGTCCCCGGACGTCGCCTGCACTGGCACGTGCCCGCCGACGAAATCGACCGCCGCCGCGCCGCATGGAAACCCGCGGAACCCCGCTTTGCCCGCGGGTACGGTCGACTCTTCGCCGAGGAAATCACTCAGGCGAATGAAGGCTGCGACTTCAAGTTCCTGCATCACGGTCCGCCCACGCCGGAGCCCGAAATCTTCTGACCCGCCTCCCTGACTTCCCATGGACACCCGCCCGCTCACCTCCGCCCGACTCGCCTCTTCGGTCATCGCCGTTCCGCCTCTCGCCCGGGGTGCCGACGAGCGGGTGAACCAGGCCGAGAACACCCGCCTCATTCGCCACATTGAATCCGGCGGAGTGAACCTCCTGCTCTACGGCGGCAACGCCATCTTCTATCATCTGCGCCCAAGCGAATACGCCACCGTTCTCACTCAACTCGCCGAGGCCGCCGGTCCGGGAACGGTGGTCATTCCGTCCGCCGGACCTTCCTATGGCCTCTCCATGGATCAGGCGGAGATCGCGCGGGAGTTTCCCTTCCCAACGGTGATGGTGCTTCCGCATCAGGGCCTGCAAACGTTTGCCGGCGTGGAAACCGGACTCCGCCGCTTTGCCGACGCGTACGGGCGTCCGATCGTCGTGTACGTGAAACAGGAAGGCTACGTGACGCCTCGGGAAGTCGCCCGTCTGGTCAACGACGGCTGCGTGTCGTGGATCAAGTACGCGATTGTCCGACCCGACCCCGCGCAGGACCCGTTCCTTCAGGAACTGCTTCAGCACGTCCCTGCCTCCATGATCGTCAGTGGCATCGGCGAGCAACCCGCCCTCGTTCACCTGCGCGACTTCCAAATCAACGGTTTCACCAGCGGCTGCGTCTGCGTTGCTCCCCGGCTATCCACCCGCTTCCTCGCGGCGATCACTGCCGGTGACTGGGTGGAGGCGGAACGGATCCGGGCGATCTTCAAGCCGTTGGAAGATCTCCGGAACAGCATCAACCCGGTGCGCGTCCTCCACGAGGCGGTCCGGCTCAGTCAACTGGCGGACACCGGCCCGATCCTTCCCTTGCTCAGCGGGCTCACGGAGGAACAGGCGGCCCTCGTTGGCCGCACTGCCCGCGAGTTGCTCGCGTTCAACTGACCGCCCTCGGCGGACGGAGCTTAGGGAATCACCTTCACCCGGTAGAAGCGGGCGAGGCCGCCCGGGCGCGGGTCATCGACGAGGAGGTTCGCACCGGTTCCGGCCAATGGAATGCCCAGCGTGCTCCAGTCCTGGCCCAGGAGGTCGGTCGTCTCGGCTTGGTATCGAATGCCGGACTGGCCCACCCAACGAAGGCTCCATCCTCCACTGATCGTGGAAGAAATCTTGAGCTGAGGGGGCACCGGCACGGACGCAGCGGTTGCGGAGACGAGGTAGAGGTCGTGGGTATCATTCCGGTCGCCCGGTGCCACTTCATTGGAAGAGGTGAGGAGGATCTCCGTGCCGTCGGTGGCAAAGCGCGGATACAGCGCGGGCCCCGCCCGAGGAGGGAGCGGCATCGAATCGAGAACCCGGCGTGTGCGGTTGATCGACGGTTCCCGGAGAAAGACATCGCCAATACCTGAGACGGCATCCTTCGTCAGATCCGTCGCCCGACTGCGGAAAGCGACCTGGGAGCCATCCGGGGACAGGGCTGGCTGATCGGAGAGCCCGTTGCCGGCCAGACCCGAGGGAGTCGTGCTGATCAGGATCGGCGTGCTGTTCGTCAGTCGGAGCACATACACGTCCGAGTGCACATTTCTATCCGCAACGTTGAGGCTGGTGGTGGTGGAGAAGGCAATGGACTTGCCGTCTGCCGAGAAGTGGAGGCTCCGTACCGTCGCGGAGCCCAGGGGCCGGCTCAGGATCACGTTGGTCGTCGCGGTGTCCCAGACCACGAGATTGCGCAGATAAAGGTTCTGGTATCGATCGGCACCGGCCGGTTGCCCCAGGTCTCCCGCGAAGCTGACAAAGAGAACGAAGCGCCCGTCATCGCTCGTGGAAGCTTCGAACGAGGTCGAAGGCTGGCGACCCGTCGTGCTCGTCTGTTGGATGACGGGGGTGAGGTGGGGAAAGCGGCTCTGGGTGGCGGGTTCCGGGCCGGTCAGAAACATGCCGGGCCGCTCGTGAACACCGATCTCCGCTCCGTCGGCAGGCCCGAAACCAAAGAAGATGGACTCCGCGTCGGAGGCGTACGCGGCATCCGGAAGCAGGGCGCCGTCGATGGGCTTGCCGGAACCGTTCGTACTGAGCAGGCGCAACTGGCCCGTCAGGAAGGTGTACTCGGCCAGTTGCACCGAATTGCGGGGAACGTCGGGGAACAAATCCGCCTGCTCGCAGGCGAGGAGGATGCGTTGGCCATCCGGACGCAAGGCAACCACCCAGGCGTTGGTGATCCGTCCAAGCAGGGGGGCGTCGTCAGGACGAGGTCTGGGAGTGGCCGGGCTCCGATGTCGGCGTCCCAGACGAACGGCTGTGACTTCTGGGGTAAGGGTTGATTCGTTGGAACGCCATCGAACACGATCCGACGGCCATCGGGAGAAAGCAGCGTCTTGGCGGTAGGCGCAAAGTCGATTCCTTCCGCGATTTCCCGTGAAGATCCATCGAGCAGATCGAAGCGGAACAACCGCGCCAGCGAGTTGGTTTCACCGTCGACCACGGAATAAATACGCCGAGACATCACCAAAGCCGAGCGACCATCGGCCGCGAGTTGGTGATGGACTTCGGCAACGAACCGAGGCAGTAGCCCCGGGATCTCAGGGGTCATTCGGCGGGTGATACCGGACACGATGTCCCGGTAGTAGACGGTGAATGCGGGTGCGGTTGGTGTCGTGGTAATATTGGTCGCACTACTCCGGAACAACACATGGCGGCCATCGTGGCTCAGTCGCCCCCGTACCCACCTGCGGGAACGGGAGGATCCATCGTGACCGCCACGCTCACACACTCGGTGGTGCCCGTGGCGAGGTCGTGCCGGAAGAGATCTCTCCGCTCGTTGGCATCGTTGGCCACCAAGTCCGTGGCCATGCTCTCGAACAGGATGTAACGGGCGTTCCCGGACAAAATCGCGCGATCGGATCCTGCATTCCCAGGTTTCCCTCCGGGAGTCCGACTGACCAATCGGATCTCGTTCGTGGTGCGGGACCAGACAAAGACATCGGTCTCCCCGTTCACGTCGTCGGCGATCAGGTCCGAGGCATCGCTCACGAAGACCACCGACTGGCCGTCGGGTGTGATCTGTGCAGAGTGGGATCCGGCATTCCCGGACTCTGGCCCCCCAAGCCGATGGCTGATCCGGGTGACGGAGCCGGACTGCAGATCACGCAGGAAGACGTCCGGTGCCGTCCCGTTGCGGTCGCCTTCAAGGCGCGGAGCGGGACTGGTGAACGCGAGCCAACGTCCGGAACGGTGGGTGTTCGGTTGGACATCGGCGCTGTTGGCTTGCGAAAAAGCGGGCTCGGAGCGGCGGGAGATCAGTTCCCCAAGCGCGGCCCGGGACTGGAAGGCGACCGCTCCGGCCAGCAGCAGGAAGGCGAAGCACGAGGTTGAGAGGACGGATGGCCGGGAGGATTGCATGCCTGTGGCGGGCTGGCGGTTGAGACTGACCGTGTGGGCATCGGAAAGGGGCTTGCTCTGGAAGGACATTTTCCCTCGCCCATGGACATGTCCCGAAGCTCCGAACACGCGTTCACCCGGATTGAGCTTATGTCCGTTCTGGCAACCGTGGCCGTGCTGGCAGGACTGGTGGCTCCCATGCTGGCCAAGATCGGGCAATCCTCCCGCGATGCCGTCTGCCTGGGCAATCTGGGTGCGATCGTCCGGGCCATGACGCTCTACGCGGCAGAGAACCAAGGGCTCGTTCCCAACGCTGGGTTTGGAGTGCAGTCGGGCGACAACTGGTGCTTCGGCCCCTTCAATCAGGGACGCCTGCCCGGGCAGCCTCCCCAGATGCCGGATGCATCGGGGATCGCCAGTGGTCGACTGGACCAGGAACCGTTCAGGCGCCTCGGCCAGCTCTGGCCCTACCTTCGGGCCGAGTCGGTGTTCTATTGCCCGGAGGATCCCTTGCTGCTCCGGCCCGAGGAAGGGCTCCCGCTGGGTCGCAGTTTCAAGCTCAGCTCGTACAACGCCAATGCGGCCCTCAGCAACCTTGGCCTCGTGCCCCCGCCGCTCCGGATTGACCAGTTCCTGCCGGGGGACTTCGCGTTCATGGAACCGAGCGAGTGGGATTACTTCAACTTCAATGATTCCACCATCATGCCCGACTCGATCATGACCCAGCGCCATGGCCTTCATCCACTCGGCTCCCGCCAGGTAGTTTCTCTCCTTCGAGGTGGGCACGTGGCGACCATGGGCGGCACCGTCGAATGGATGTCCACCACCTCGTACCGGGAAGCGGTTGCTGCGCCTCGACCCAATCGCGGGTTTTGCAATCGGCCTTGAGGGCACTCATCTGCGCCAGAGCCGTCTCCGAGCGGCATCCGCACCCCCCGCTCAACTCCAGGCGTAGTTGAAACTGATGCTGATCCGTTCCGCGTTTACCGGGTTGGACACCACCTCGAGGCGAAGCCAGCTCTCGAACAGCGTCAGGTGTCCGGCACGCGCCGGGTAGGTGACACGAATCTGATTCTCGCGTCGGGGCGATGCCACCCGCGGGGGGGACGCCATGAAACGGCTCATGCGCGGGTCTTCAAATTTCAAGCCGGCGCAGCCGCGCGGCGTCGTGACGTAGTACGTCCCGCTGACGACCGAGTTGGGATGCAGATGCAGGCTGTGGGCCGTCCGATGCGGCATGATGTTGATCCAGCAGTCGGACATCGCCAACCCCCGCCCGCCCAAGTCCCAGTCGAGGGCCTTGGCATAGATTTTCACGTGCCGATCCATCTTCGCCTGCAACTCCATGAAGGTACTGGAGAGCCGGTGCACCTGGTCCAGCGATCCGTAGGAAGTGTAGCCGCCCGGATAGTTTTTGGCCGACCACTGCCGTCCTTCCTGATCGTACTCCTGGATCTGACGGCATTCCGCCGCCAGTTCCTTGTTCAACGTCTGCCAGCGGGGCTGCAATGCCGCCGCGTAAATGTAAGTCGGAAACCACCCTTCGATACGCTTCACAGGCCCGCACCCTACCCCGGGGTGCACCTCCGACTCCAGCCGAGCTTCATTCACAACCGGGCCGTAACCTGAGAGCCATGGTGCCAGTCCTCCCCAGCAGATACCCGATGTGGTGTCGCACTTCCCATGAAACTCTTCCCTTGCTCTCTGGCCC
The DNA here is from genome assembly GCA_041688515.1 of Verrucomicrobiota bacterium. Classification (GTDB taxonomy): domain Bacteria; phylum Verrucomicrobiota; class Verrucomicrobiia; order Limisphaerales; family UBA9464; genus UBA6176. The sequence goes on along the minus strand of JBDNHZ010000030.1, from coordinate 9,912 downwards.
TCGTGGCCATCGCCTCCCTCTCGTTCCTCTGTGCCGCCCAGCAGCCTCCGGAAGGCCGAGAACGTCCGGGCGGTCCCGACGGTGCCGGAGGCCCGGGCGGCGGACGGGGCGGCCGCGGCGGCATGATGCGCGCGATGCCGTTGATGGTGGCTCTGGACGCCGACAAGGACGGCGAGATCTCCGCTGCCGAGATCGATAACGCCATCAAGGCCGTCAAGGCCATCGACAAGAACGGGGACGGCAAACTGACTGCTGAAGAGCTGCGTCCCGCCGTCGGAGGCCCCGGCGGCGAGGGAGGTGGCGGTCGTGCTGGGGGCGGTGCAGGTCAGGGTGTGGACCGGATGATGGCCATGGACAAGAACGGGGATGGCAAACTATCGAAGGACGAACTCCCCGAGCGCATGCAGGCGATGTTCCCGGAGGCGGACACCGACAAGGACGGCTTCCTGTCCAAGGCCGAACTGACCGCCCGGATGGCCCAGCAGGGACCCGGCGGACCCGGCGGGGGACGTCCGCAGCGCGACGGCGGCGAGGGACGTCCGCGCGAGTAATCCAGTTCTGATCCCGTCCCTGTTTTTCCTGGATCGAACACGTCTTGAAGGTCGGTGGATCCGCCGGCTCGGAATGGCGGCACTGGTCCCGGTCCTTCAAGCGAAGCCCTTTGTTTTCCATCACGAAAATGGGATGGGAACTTCCCTCGAACTCCGGGTGGAAGCGGCGGATGAAACGCAGTCGGCGATGGCTGAGGCCTCGGTGCTCAAGGAGATCGACCGACTCACGCGCGTCTTCATCCCGGCGAACCGTCCACCGCCCGTATCCCGACGCCACGGCTCAGGGCCTGCGGATGCGTTCCCGGGCTTCTTCGAGGACCCGACGCTCGCGATCGGTCAGGCTCTGCAATCCTTGGGACGCAATCTTGTCGAGGATCGGATCAATCTCCCGCGCCACGTAATCGGTGTCGATCACCGGTCGCTCGCGTCGGGGGGCGGGCGGTGTGGCCAACGTGCGGGAGGGTCCGGGGAATGGAATGACCACCGGACGGGACGGCTCGCGGAATCCCATCCAACCTTCCCAAGGCGCGCGACCGCGCAGGATGGGAACCGAGAGAACGCCCACGACGATGCCTCCGAGATGAGCCATGTGGGCGACGCGATCACCAGGGAAAATCAATCCGAAGATGCTACCGCCGATGAGGAGCCAGAGGAAGGTGATGGCCCGCATCCGGACGGGGAACACAAAGAGGATGAAGTGGAACGATTGCTGGGCGTTCAACCGGCAGAACACCGCCACGATGGCCGAGACCCCGGCGGAGGCTCCGATCAGGCTGATGTACGCCGGGCGCGCCAAGGCGAGGTCGAGTCCGAGTTGGGCGAAGCCACCGACGATGCCGCCAAGGAGGTAGATGATCAGGAAACGCGTGGTCCCGGTGGTTTCCTCGACGGTGCGGCCAAAGAAATAGAGGCCGAGGGCGTTGGAAATCACGTGCAGCGGCCAAGGAACCTCGTGGAGGAACTGGTAGCTCAGGAGTCGCCAGATCTCCCAGTTCTGAATGCCAAGCCGACTGAGACCGAGATCCCGAACCACGGGAACCTTGCCGTAGAGGGTGAGGATCGTCTGGACGAGGAAGCAGGCTCCCAGAATCCAGATCAACGCCATGGAAGCCCGGAAGGGCCGGCCCTCGGGCTCCCGCATGTAGTCGCGATCGGAAATCATGGTCCGGAGCCTAAGCCTGAAAACCGCGAATTCAACGCCGCCCTGCATCCGGTCGCATCTTGATACTGCCCCCAATGCGAGAAGTGGATTCCAGGACCCTGCCGGGCAAATCCCGGGGGCGCGGCCGTCCCCGGCCGCTTGGGAACCAGGAAGCGGGCGAGGACGCCCGCGCTCCCAGGGGGGGCATTGTCAAGATGCGCCCCCTGCATCCGGCTGCGGCGGGGCTTCGGGAATCGGCGGGAGCGGACGCGCATCCATCAGGTTGACGCAGCACAGTCCGCCCAGCAACCCGCCCAAATGGGCCAGATGCGCGATGTTGCCGAAGGGAACGACCGAACCGACCAGGGAAAGGACACCGGCCACGAGGAGCAGGAATTTCGCCTTGAGTTCAAAGGGAATGAGGAAGAACAGGTAACCCTTCACCTTTTCCTCGGCGTACAGCGCGCCCAGGGCCGCCAGCAGGCCGCAGAGCCCGGCCGAAGCGCCCACGACCGGATGTCCGAAGATCTTTGGGGAGATCAGGGCGCCGGCCAATTGAACCAACCCGCCCATCGCCCCGGAGAGCAGGTACAGGGCGAAGAACCGGCGACGGCCCAGCGTGGTTTCCAGAATCGGGCCCATCGAATGCAACAGCACCAGATTGGTGCCCAGGTGGACCCAGTTGCCGTGAAGGAACTGGAAGGTGAAGAACTGCCACCAATAGCCCGCCCGGATGCCATCCATCGAGAGCGAGTATCGGGCTTCGAACCAATGATGGCTGGGATCTCGCAAGCCCGGTTCGATCAGGAAGACGAACAGGTTGAGAACCAGCAATCCCAGGGTGACATCGCGTTCCAGATCCGGGAACGGCGCATCCGAGGAACCCGGTGTTTTGGATTTGTTCTGGGCCATGAGGGAATCAGTCGAGCGTGGCCAATTCTTCCTGCACCAATGCCAGCAGGGGTTTGAGGGTCTCCCGACGGAAGTCGAAACGGCATCCTGCCGCCGCGAACAATTGCGGCAATGGACGGGATCCGCCCAACGCCAGTCCCGCACGATAATCAACCAGCGCCCGTTTCGGGTCCTTCTTCGCATTGGCCCACACCTGCAAGGCACCCAACTGGGCGATCCCGTACTCCACGTAATAGAACGGATGGAGGAACAAGTGCAGTTGCCGTTGCCAACGATGGGCGCGCACGGGTCCGAGTCCGGCCCAATCGATGTTCCCGCCGAATCGATCCATGAGCCCAAGCCAGGCGACCTGGCGCTCGGCGACCGAATGTCCCGGGTGGGTGTAGATCCAGTGCTGGAAGGCGTCGATGATGGCGATCCAGGGAAACACCCCCACGATCCCCTCGAGATGCGTCCGCCGGGCCCGGCGCAGTTCTTCCGGGCAGTAGAACTCGCTCAGGCCCTCGGCAGCGAGCAGTTCCATCGACATCGACGCCACCTCGCAGAACTCGATCGGCACCTCGCGATACGCCTGGAGCGGTTCGTTCCGGCAGGCGAGCGCGTGGAAGGCGTGACCGGCTTCGTGAAGGAGGGTTTCGAGATCCCGTTGCTGACCCACCGCGTTCATGAAGATGAAGGGCACCCGGGATTCGCTGAGCGTGTATTGATAGCCGCCCGGGGCCTTTCCTTTCCGGTTGTCCAGATCAAGCAACCGCTGATCGCGCATCAACCGGAAATCAGCGGCCAGAGTGTCATCCAACCGGTCGAAAATCCGTTGTGACCCTTCCTCCAGAACCCGCGTGTTGGTGAAAGGCCGCAAGGGCGGCCGGTTCTTCGGGTCCACCGCCGTATCCCACGGGCGCAGGGTGTCGAGCCCCATCACGCGTCGGCGGTCCTCCTGCAAGCCCCGGAGAACGGGCATCACCTCCGACTCGATGGCGTCGTGGAACTGCTCGCAATCGGCCGGCGTGTAGTCGAACCGTCCGCGGGCGCGGAAGGCGTAATCGCGGTAGTCCTTGAATCCGGCGTTGGCGGCAATCTGGCTTCGGATACGGATCAACTCATCGAAAAGCCCATTGAAAGCCGATGCCTCGGCCACCCAACGATCGGCCACCGTGCGCCAGGCGGATTCGCGAAGGGAACGATCGGTTTCCTCCTGGAACCGTCCCATCTGCACGAGGGTCCGTTCGGCCCCCTGGAACTGAACGGAGAGACTCCCGCTGAGCTTCTGATACTGCTGGGAGACCTTCGCCTCCTCGGTTTCCAAAGGGACGTTTTCGTCCCGGTACAGCTCCACTTCCAGAGCCCGGCTTCGGTCCAGCACGGCGTAGCGTTCCTTGGGAAGCGCGGAACGGAGTGGATGCTCCAGGTACAACCGGGCGAGGGCAAAAGCACGGGGCTTCAGCTCGGGATCGATTCCTTCGACGAATGCCAGATAGGCCTTCTCGGCTTCGGGATCCGCCGTGTGACAGGTCATGGCGATGTAACGACGGGCCCGTTCCTCATCGATGGCGGCGGTCACCTCGCCCTGATCGATCAGCCAGGCTTCCAACTCCGCGACCGTGGACGCCGCCCTGCCCTGCGCTTCCAGACGGTCCACCCAAGGCTTGAGGGCGTCCCAGTTTCCCAGATCCAGGGCGGCCGGCAGGAAGCGGCGGGGCGTGTGCGGCGTCAGTTCACCAAAGGGCAGCAGCGACATGCCGGAGACTGTGGCCGACCCGGATGCCAGCCGTCCAAGGGAGAAATGAAGGAGGAAAAAAGCCCTGACATTGTGACCGCGATACCGTTGCATCCGTCCGATTTTCTAGACCATGCCGAAGCGCACTGACATCCACTCGGTCCTCATCATCGGGGCCGGACCCATCATCATCGGGCAGGCCTGCGAGTTCGATTATTCGGGCACCCAAGCCTGCAAGGCCCTCCGCGAGGAGGGTTATCGCGTCGTTCTGGTGAACTCCAATCCGGCCACCATCATGACCGATCCGGAGTTCGCCGAGCGGACGTACATCGAGCCCATCACTCCGGAGGTGGTGGAAAAGATCATCGTCCGCGAAAAGGAGGAGATGGCGCGCCTCGGAGCCCAGGGCAAGCTGGTCCTGCTCCCGACGCTCGGGGGGCAGACGGCCCTGAACACCGCGATGGCGCTGCACAAGAACGGGGCGCTGGAACGTCATGACGTCGAGATGATCGGTGCCAAGTCCGAGGCCATCCACAAGGGCGAAGACCGCGAGGCCTTCAAACAGTTGATGCTGGCGATCGGGCTGGATGTCCCCATCTCCGGCATCGCCCATGACATGATTGAAGCCCAGGCGGTGGCGGAACGGATCGGGCGCCTGCCCCTGATCATCCGGCCGGCCTTCACCCTGGGCGGCACCGGCGGCGGGATCGCCTACAACCGCGAGGAGTTCGAAGAGTTGGCCAAGCGCGGCATCGACCTGTCGCCGGTGTCCGAGATCCTCGTCGAAGAATCCCTCTTGGGTTGGAAAGAGTTCGAGATGGAGGTCATGCGCGACCGGGCCGACAACTGCGTCATCGTCTGTTCCATCGAGAATTTTGACCCGATGGGCGTGCATACCGGCGATTCGATCACGGTGGCCCCGATCCAGACGCTGACCGACAAGGAGTACCAGATCATGCGGGACGCCTCGTTCGCCGTGATCCGGGCGGTGGGGGTCGAGACGGGCGGATCAAACATCCAGTTCTCGGTCGATCCCGCCACGGGCCGGATGATCGTGATCGAGATGAATCCCCGGGTCAGCCGGAGCTCCGCTCTGGCCTCGAAGGCGACTGGGTTTCCCATCGCCAAGATCGCGGCCAAACTGGCGGTCGGCTATCTGCTGGATGAGATTCGAAACGACATCACGCGGGAGACCCCGGCGAGCTTCGAGCCCACCATCGATTACGTCGTCACCAAGGTTCCCCGCTTCGCTTTCGAGAAGTTTCCCCAGGCCGATCCGACGCTCACCACCCAGATGAAATCGGTGGGCGAAGCGATGGCCATCGGGCGCACCTTCAAGGAAAGCCTCCAGAAATGCCTGCGTTCCCTCGAAATCGGCCGCAGCGGACTGGGCGGTGACGGCAAACCTTGGCGCATCGGTACCGAGGTCTATGGCGACCGGGATATCCTCCCCAAGGACGTCATCATCCGGAAGCTGTCCGTGCCGAACGCCGAGCGCGTGTTCTTCATCCGTCATGCCTTCCGGGCCGGATTCACGGTCGAAGACATCTTCAACTTCACGAAGATCGATCCGTGGTTTTTGACGCAGATGCGCGAGATCGTGGACGTCGAGGAAGAACTCGCCCGCAGCGTGGCCTGAGCGCCCGCCTGTGACGGGTGGCTCGCGTTGCCCATGCCTGACATCGTCCTCAGCGAGGCGTTCTTCCAGAAGACCGCCGGATGGGAAGCGGTGCAGCATGCGCGGATCCTGCTCGCATCCGGAAAGGTGCTGTCCTCGAACTGGACGCCCCCCCTGCTCAAGGGTGTGGTCCAGGCCGGCGACATTTCTTACCGCGCCAGTCTGGTGATCCAATCCGAGCTCGACGTCGAAAACCTGTGCACCTGCCGTCAGGCCCGTGAGTACGGCACCATCTGCCCCCACGTGGTCGCAGTGGGATTGCACTGGCTCAAGCCAGCACCGACGCCCGCTGCCTCCAGGCCGACTCCCTCCCCCGGTCCGTCCCCTGCCCTTGCCGCAACGGCCTCCCGTCCCTTGCAGAAGAAGGATCCCATCCGCCTCCGACGGGATCCGGCCGGTCCGCCGCTCGCCGTCCATGTGGTGTTGCCTCCCAACTTCCAGGAGGCGCTCCAGCGGGGCCGCCTGATGCTGGTGTTTGAAGGGGTCGTCGGGAAGGAACGCGCCCCCCTCGATTCGTTCGTCCGGAGGGGAGCCTTCCATCTTTCGCCGGAAGACGAGGCGTTGCTGACTGCCGCCGAATTGTCCACGGGCGGGGATACCCCCGGGATGATCCAACTCCCCGCCCGCGAATTGGCCGCGTTGCTGCCGGCGCTGGGTGGGTTTTCGCGGATCACCCTGGGACGCTCCCAGCCCTTCCGGGTGGAGCGCGAGGCGGCGATGCTTCCCCTGCGGGCGACTCTGGCCCCGGATGGGACCATCACGCTCGCTCTCCAGCCACAAGCCCGACCGCCGGTCGTCGTCCCGCTGGACACCTCGCTTTGGATCCTGTTGCCGGGGCCGCCGCCCGCGCTGGCGCCGCTGGCGTTGGCAGGGCCGTTCCGCGAAGCGCTTCAACGACCGGTCGTCCTTCAGCGTTCCCAGATTCCCGGCTTCCTGTCGCAGGATTGGCCGAAGCTCGCCGCCACCGGCAAGGTCGAGGCGAACTTTCAACTGACCGACTTCGAGCTCGCTCCGGCGGCACCCAAGTTCCATCTCGATCTGACGGGAGGTCTCGCCCAGCTCACCGCCACTCTTCAGTGCGCCTACGGTCCCCGGATCATGACCGTGGGGGTCACGCGATCGGATGAAGCCGCCTGGCTGCCCGACCCGGCCAACCCGCGGCGCTACGGCACGCGCGATCTGGCCGCCGAGCACGCCGCCTTCCAACGCCTGCGTCAGGCGGGATTCTCCGGGCCGGACAGTCAGGGCCGATGGCAACTCAGCGGGCAGGATCGGGTGCTCACGTATTTCGCGCGGCTGCATCCGAGGTTGGAACGGGAGTGGACGGTCAACCTGGAGGAACGGCTGGATCGCACGACCCAATCGACGTTTGAACGGGTCACCCCGGAGCTTCGGGTCACCTCCAGCGGCGAGCAGTGGTTCAACCTCGAAGTGTCGTACGGCTCCGCCAGCGGCGGGGCCATTCCCGCAGCGGAGATCCAACAGTTGCTTCGCGGCGGGTCGCGTCGCCTCCGCAATGGCAAGCTGGCCCTGATCGATTCCGGCGCGGTGGAGGAACTCCAGGAGATCCTGGTCGACTGCGCTCCCGAACAGGCGGCGGGAGGTGGCGGTGAGACCACGCGGTATCGGATGGGCAATGCCCAGGCGGGATTCCTGGAAGCGGGACTGCGGGAGGCCGGACTGGCGTTGCAGGCCCCTGCCCCGTGGCGTCAACAGGCCCGGGCCACCAGCGGCGAGGTCGAGCTCGCCTGCCCCGCGCTCGGGCCGCTCGAATCCGTCCTGCGCCCCTACCAGAAGCAGGGCGTGGCCTGGCTGTGTTTCCTGCGGGATCAACACTTCGGCGGGGTGCTGGCCGATGAAATGGGGTTGGGCAAGACCCTCCAGGTGTTGGCGCAACTGGCGGCCGCAACCCGCACGCAGCCCCAGGGCAAACGACGTCCGTGGCTGGTGGTGTGTCCGACGTCGCTGGTGTTCAACTGGGCGGCTGAAGCGGCGCGGTTCGTTCCCGAGATCAAGGTCCTCCAACTCCAGGGCCCGGATCGGCATCGGTGGTTCGGTCAGATTGCCAGCGCGGACCTGGTGATCACCAGCTACGCGCTCGTGCGGCGCGACCTCGAGAAGCACCGCGGGATTGAATTCGACACCGTGGTTCTCGACGAAGCCCAGCACATCAAGAACCGGTCCACCCAGAACGCCCAGGCGGTAAAGAGCCTGCGTTCAACCCATCGCCTGGTTCTGACGGGCACGCCGCTGGAGAACTCGGTTCTCGATCTCTGGAGTATCTTCGACTTCCTGATGCCGGGTTATCTCGGGACCGCCGACGATTTCCGTGAGCGCTACGAATTCCCCATCGCCCGGGAGCGGGACGCCGGAACCATGGCTCGCCTCGCCCGCCGGGTGCGCCCCTTCCTGCTGCGCCGTCTCAAGCGGGAGGTGGCCGCCGATCTTCCGGCGCGACTCGAACAGGTGAGCTACTGCGAACTGACGGAAGAACAGACTTCGGTCTATGAACAACTGCTGACGGCGACCCGCCGCGAGGTGGAGCAGGCCGTGGGTGCCCAGGGACTCGCCAAGAGTCGCATGGTGGTGCTCACCGCCCTGCTCCGCCTCCGTCAGGTCTGTTGCGACCTCCGACTCCTGCGCCTGCCCGCCGCCGCAGGCCAGGAAGACCCGGTCGATCCCACCGATGCGGATGCGGGCGTCGAGGCCAAGGCCCCCGAGGTGGCTGCGGAAGGCACCAGCGGCAAGCTTCAGATGTTCGGTGAACTCCTCGACGAAGTCGTCGATGGCGGGCATCGCGCCCTGGTCTTCAGTCAGTTCACTTCGATGCTGAAGCTGTTGCGCGAGGAACTGGATCGCCGTGGGCTCGCGCATTGTTACCTCGACGGCACCACCCGCGACCGGGCCGCCGTGGTGGAGAAATTCCAGAAGGACGCCGCCATCCCGATTTTCCTGATTTCGCTCAAGGCCGGAGGCGTTGGACTCAACCTGACCGGGGCGGACACCGTCATCCATTTCGATCCCTGGTGGAACCCGGCGGTCGAAGACCAGGCGACCGATCGCGCCCACCGGATCGGTCAGACCCGCGTGGTCACCAGCTACAAGTTGATCACGCGCGGAACCGTTGAGGAGAAGATCCTCGCCCTCCAGGGACGCAAACGGGAGTTGATCGCCGCCACGCTCACCGGGGAAGACGTGTTCACCAACAGCCTCGGCTGGGACGAGATCCAGGAACTGCTGTCGTAGGCGGATTGCCACCCCAGGTGGGAGGGGTGGGGATGGCCCGGTTGGGCCACCCCTCCCTCCAAACCGGACAGGCGGTTCTCCCACCTGGGCGAGGATGCGGAGAGCCTTGGCCTGATGGTGAAGGAATGGGTGCAGGAACCGGTGGGCCGCGGAGAAGCGGAATTTCGACAAGGCAGGCCGTTGATGGGCACCGGGAATGGCACCGACGTGGTGCGCGGGAGCGTCCTGGAGTGCGCGCAGCATCAGCTGCCGCTCTGGCCGCGGGATGAGCGACTCCGGCAGGACGTCCGTCCGCAAAGGACTCTCACCCCAGTCGCCGTCAGCACCGCCGGTCGGATGACTTCCGCCGCGAGGTACGCGACCAACGGAACCGTGGTGAATTCGGTGAACTACGGGTTCGACGTCCAGGGGCGTCAGGCCAGCGTCACCGACAGTCGGAACGGCACCTCACAGATGAGTTTCAATGTCGCGGATCTGGTGATGTCCATGACTACACCGGCTCCCGGGAATGGTCAGCCAGCCCAGACGAGTTCAACCGAGTACGACGCCTCCCTGCGGGCCTGGCGATCGACGCAACCCGACGGCACCACCGTCACCAACGAGTACTTTGTCACTGGTGCTCTCAAGAAGACCTACGGCAGCCGCACTTACCCGGTGGAGTACACTT
>JBDNHZ010000209.1:0-4352 GCA_041688515.1 Verrucomicrobiota bacterium | reverse complement strand
GGCGGCATGAGGTCGTCGGGATCCGTCGTGTTGATCCGGGCCCAGAGTTCGCTCCCGGAGACATCCCCGGGCTTCACCGCGATGCGACCGTCCTTGTTCGCGGCGTAGGCGGACTCGGCGGCATCCAGACGCAGGCCGGCCTTGCGCTTCTTCGCATCGAAGCCGTGGCAGGAGAAGCACTGGTCCGACAGGATCGGTCGGATGTCGCGGTTGAACTGCACTCCATCCGCCGCCGTGGACAGGACCCCGCCCAGCAGCAAGGCCGTCGCCATCACGGCTCGCTCAGGGAACTGAAGTGGGAAACGCATCGGAGGGAAGATCGCAGGATTCGCCCTCGCAGCAATCCCCGGACTTGGGGCCATGGAAGGCCTGGGGCTTCTTCGCGCCCCAGGTCCCTCCCGGGGCCGCGGGCGTCCTCGCCCGCCTCTTCCTCCTTGCCCCCCCAAGCGGCCGGGGACGGCCGCGCCTGGGAACCTACAACCGTTCCATCACCACGCCGGCCTTCGCCGCTCCCCGGAGCATGGAAACCTCGATCAGATCGTACAGATCACTCCAGGCCGCGAGCGCCGCGGGAGTCAGCTCATCGTGAAGCGTCTGCCGAAGCATCGCGATCAACGCCTGACGGACGATCGGGTAGTGTTCCGGGAGCACCCCATAGGCGGCGTGACGAAGCCCCAACTCCTCCAGGATCGGCACGAGCCGGGCAGGCTCGTCGAGCAGTCGCAGGGCGGCTCCCAGCATCTCCATGAGCTTTCTCGCCTGCCCCGAGATGTCCTCGCGGAACAGGACCCGCAAACTGGGATCGATCAGGAACAGTTCCTGGTAAAAGACCAGTGCGGCCACCTCCGGATGCCGCTCCACGAGGGCGAAGGTTTTTCTAAGGTGATGCACCTGCTCAACGGTCACGGGTCAACCCAACCACATGCCCGGCTCCCACCCACTCCGACTTTCGGGGGAGGAGCCCCCTCGACACGACGCCCCTCTTCGGCGTATCGCAGGGCGCAGTGAATCCATTGCATGCCATGGGGACGGTCGCAGCCAGTCTGATGATGACGTCGTGGTCCGGCCTGGCGGTGTCCCCGGCAGAGCGTCTGCTGGAGCAATCGCATCCGCTCGTGATCGCCCACCGCGGGTATTCCGCCGCCGCACCCGAAAACACGCTCCCGGCCTTCCAACTGGCCGTCACCACCGGGGCCGACTTGGTCGAACTCGACTACCATCATTCCCGAGATGGGGTCCTGACGGTCCTGCACGACTCCACGCTGGATCGGACCACGGACGCGACGCGACGCTGGGGTGGGACCAACCTGCACGTGTCGAAGTTCACGTTTGATCAACTCCGTGAACTCGACGCCGCCACCTGGCGTGGATCCAACCAGCCCCCAGCCGGCATCCCGAAGCTCACGGAGGCACTCGACCTGATCCAGAAGGGTTCCGTCACGTTGATCGAACGGAAGGCCGGTCCCGCAGCGGATTGCGTGGCGCTTCTGCGCGAGAAAAAACTGGTCAACCAAGTGGTGGTCCAGGCCTTCGACTGGGAATATCTGGAGGCCTACCACCAACTGGAACCGGATCAGGTGCTCGGTGCACTCGGTCCTTGGGGTCAGTACCGCGGCCAGACACTCTCGGACACCGACAAGAATCTCTCGCCCCGCTGGATCGACGAAGCCCGTCGCATCGGTGCCCGGGCCATCGTCTGGAATCGGCAGGTCGATGCTGTCGCCGTCCAGGATGCTCACACCAAGGGTTTGAAGGTCTGGGTCTATACCATCGATGATCCCGCGTTGATGCGGCAGTTGGTCGAGAGCGGGGTGGACGGCATCATCACCAACAATCCCGGCCTCGCCCGGCGAACCTTGGCCGAGCGGAGTTCACCCGTCCCCGGCATTCCCGCTGACTGGCGGCTGGTCGCCGAGGAACACTTCACCAGCCCGGCGTCCCTGGACCGATTCGAACGTTCCGATGCCGGCGCCTGGAAACAGACCGCAGACGGATCCAGCTTCGCCCTCGAACTCACCCGTCAGAGCCAGTACCAGCCTCCGGTCCGATCCCCCGTCAACGTCGCGCTCCTTTCCGGCCTGAAGTTCGGAGACTTCATCCTGGAAGCCGATCTGCTCCAGACCGGACGCGAATACGGCCACCGCGACCTGTGCATCTTCTTCGGCGTCCAGGATCGGTCGCATCTGATGTACGTGCATCTCGCCACCGCTGCCGACGAACATGCGCACAACATCTTCCGCGTCGACGGCAGCCCACGGACGAAGGTCGCCACCCGCACCACCGCCGGGGTGAAGTGGGGGCAAAACGTCTGGCACAAGATCCGCGTCGAACGTCGTGCGGCCTCCGGCTTGGTCCGGGTATATTTCGATCTCCTCAGCGAACCCATCATGGAGGCGAAGGACACGACTTTTGCCACCGGATTGATCGGCTTTGGATCGTTCGACGACACCGGCAAGATCAGCAACCTGCGCATCTGGGCTCCCAGCGCACCGGAGCCGACGTCCACCCGCGTGTTCTGAGCGGGTCGGGGCAAGAACTGTCCCACTGCCCGCGCCGCGTTGAATATCAGCGCGATTCCATCACCACGTTGGTATAGATCCGCATCTCACCCGTTCGGATCAGTCCAATCGAACCCGGCACGCGTTCCTTGAGTCGGAGGTGCGGCTCCCACTCGACGGGACATCCTTCGCCCATCGCTTCGGTGAACTCCGCGCGCACCGCCGAATCGTTGTGTCGGTTGAACTCCTCGGCCATCCAGATCACGCCCGGCTTCCACGTGGCCCGGATGGCTGCCAGGACCTGCGGAAGGGTCGGCAACCCCGCGACAATCGACAGATCCACCTCCGGAATGTCCGGCCAGGACGGGAACATGGCGTCGGCCAGAACCAGTCGGTTGGTGTGACGCACCCGGGCCAGCAGCGCCAGCAGGTGCGGATTCAAAATGCGAGTTTCAATCATGGGTCACAGGAATTCCCGGCCTTCAAGACCGCGCAGGTAATGAAAAACCAGATCCGGCAGGTCGAGGCTATAGCCGCCTTCGAGGATACTAAAGATCGGCAACTTCAACTCCCGCACCTGACGACCCAGCCAATGGAAATCCTCCCGCTCCAGCGATCCGTTCGCCAACGGATCCCTCACATAGGCGTCGAACCCGGCCGAGACTCCCACCACCTCGGGCTTCGATTCCCGCACCCGTTCCAACGCCTTCAGATAGGTCGTCCGCCAGACTTCCCGCGAAACTTTTGGGGCCACAGGAAAGTTGAAGCAGTTGCCACCGACATCCGACGCGCCCGTGCCCGGAAAGCAGGGATGCTGATGGACCGAGACGAAGGTGATCCCCTCGCGTCCCATCACCAGATCCTCGGTCCCGTTGCCGTGATGGACGTCGCAGTCAAAGAGGGCGATCCGCTGGATTCCGGTGGCCCGGGCGTGAATGGCCGCGACGGCCAACGAACCGAGATAACAGAAGCCCATCGGACCCTGTCGCGTCGCATGATGTCCGGGTGGGCGCAGTAGGCTGAACGCGGGCTCGCCGCTCCTGGCCAGCGCCAGCGCCTTGAGGGCTCCGCCCACCCCGCGACGCGCATGTTCCGCAATCCCGGGGTACCAGGCAGTGTCGCCATCGAAGTCTTCCGCAACCTCCAGGCGCGCCAGATGCGCCGCAGTGTGGGTGCGCAGGAGGATTTCGTCGGTTACCAGATCCGGCTCCGCCCACTGGAGCGCGAGCACCTTCTGGGTTCGCAACAGGTCGGCCGTCCGACTCACCCGGGTCGGTCGTTCCGGGTGCCCCTGGGTCCGGTACTCCAGGCAACGCTCGTCGGTGATGATCGTCATGGGACCAGCAATTTCAGCGCGTCATTTCCCAACCGGCACCCGCCAACCCCTTATAGCCGCCGATGAGCGACGTGACGTTTCGATAACCCATCTTCTGGGCGGCATCACAGGCCAGCGCACTTCGAAATCCGCCGCCGCAATACATCACGATTTCAGAGTCCTTGTCCGGGAACCGGGTCTCCAGATCGCGCTCCAGGATCCCTTTCCCGAGATGCGACGCCTGAACCGCATGGCCGGCCGCCCATTCGCTCTCCTCCCGCACGTCGATCAGGGCCAGCCCCGGATGGGTCTGCAACCGCTCGCGCAACTGCTCGATGGTCACCTCGCGCACGCGGGACTTGGCGTCCTCCACCAACATCAGGAATCCAGGGGAATGTTGCATTCGCCAAGGCTACCGGAAGTCGGGGAAAAGCGGAAGCGCGATGAGGTAGCTGCCGAGGTCACGAGGCGGGCCCCAGACGAAGCACAGCACGGGAGCATCCGCCTCCTCACGTCGGCAGCTACGGACGGCCCGACGG
>JBDNHZ010000208.1:0-5527 GCA_041688515.1 Verrucomicrobiota bacterium | reverse complement strand
CGACTGGGGATCCGGACGGTCGGCGATCTTCTCCTGCACGCACCCCGGAGATACGAGGATCGCCGGCGGTTGGCCGCCATCCGGGACATCGAACTCGGTGTGCCGGTCACGGTCGCAGGCACCATCGTCGCGTCCGGCGTGAACTGGTTCAAGATGCGGACCCGTTCCATCTACGAGTTCGTCCTGGATGATGGAACCGGACGCCTGCATTGCCGGTGGTGGAACGTGCCCCAACTCGCCCGTGCCTTCTCGGTCGGCGATGTCGTCCTCGTCCACGGCAAACCCCACTCGATCAAACCCCGTCAGATCGATCGTCCCGAAACCGAGCGCTTCGAATCGGAAGATGATCCGCTCGTGCATCTCAACCGCATCGTGCCGATCCACGCACTGACCGAGGGCTTGTCCGCCCGGGTCCTGCGGACGCTGATGTGGAATGCGCTGAGTGAATTCGCCGGTTCCATTCCACCCGAGGATCCCAATCTGGTTCCGGCTTGCGATCGGGACGGACGTCCCTGGCCGACCCGTGCGCAGGCGTTGGTGGACCTCCATTTTCCGGCGGAACCCGGGGATGCCGAACGGGCCCGGGCCCGCTTCGCCCTGGAAGAGTTCATCCGTCTGCAACGGGCGATCCAACGACGGCGGCGAAACCTCGAATCGAAGGGGCCACCGCTGCCGTGCGGCGGGGACAACCGCCTGATCCGGCCGTTCCTCTCGGGGCTGGGCTTCCGCCTGACGACAGCGCAGACCCGGGTGCTGCGGGAGATCCGGACCGATCTCGCCGGATCGGTTCCCATGAGGCGGTTGCTTCAAGGCGACGTTGGTTCCGGCAAGACGGTGGTGGCGGCGTGCGCGGCGTTGATGGCTCTGGAGAGCGGATGTGATGTCGTCGTGATGGCACCGACCGAGATCCTGGCCGGACAGTTGGCCGGTCATTTTAGACGTTGGTTCGAGCCGCTGGGCATTCCGGTCACCCTTCGCGCCGGAGGACGCGTTGAGCTGCCGACGCCGGGCAGGGAACCGGGGGCGCATTCGGCTGATGCCCCTCCTGGGACCGCGGGCGTCCCTGCCCGCTTTTTCCTACCCCACGCCCAAGCGGCCCCGCCATGCGGGACGGCGTCCCCCAGGCGTCTCCCGGGTCCGCCCGAGAATTCCCCTCGACGATCGGGGGCCGAGCCCGAGCGCGCCCGGGAATCGGCCACGCCGGAACTGGTGGTGGGCACCCACGCAGTGCTTCAGGACGCCGTTGAGTTTCGTCGTCTCGGGTTGGTCATCATCGATGAGCAGCACAAGTTCGGGGTGGTTCAACGGGAACAGTTGGTACGAAAGGGGAGGTTCCCGCATCTGTTGGTCATGACCGCCACTCCGATCCCGCGAACCTTGGGGCTGACCCTGTACGGTGATCTGGATATCAGCCTGCTGGATCAGCTCCCCGAGGGACGACAGACCATCCGGACTCATGTCCGGGACGAATCGGCCCTGCCCAAGGTCTGGGCCTTCGTGAAGACCGAGATCGCCGCCGGTCGGCAAACCTATGTCGTCTGTCCCCGGGTCGCCGAATCCGAACACGACGAGGTCCGGGCCGTCACCCGCGAGTTGGTCCGGGTGCGGGAAGCCTTGTCCCCGGCGACCGTGGAAATGGTCCACGGCCAGATGTCCTCCGAGGAACGGGACACGGCCATGTCCGGCTTTCGCGCCGGGGCTGTCCAGGTGCTGGTGGCCACGCAGGTGATCGAGGTGGGCGTGGATGTGCCCAATGCGACGGTGATCGTGATCCTGAGCGCGGAACAGTTCGGGCTCGCCCAGTTGCATCAGTTGCGCGGTCGGGTGGGACGGGGCGCAGCCGCTTCGCATTGCATCCTGGTGGCACCGACCGCCCAGGAGACGGCGTCCGAACGTTTGAAGGTCCTGTCGGAGACCCTGGACGGATTCGCACTCGCCGAAGCGGATCTTCGCTTGCGGGGTCCCGGGGAGTTTCTGGGGCAGAACCAGAGTGGCATGCCGGCCCTGCGCTTTGGGGATCTGCTTCAGGATGGCGACCTGGTTCGCGAGGCGCGCGACCTGGTTCGGGCGTTTTTCAAGAGTTCGGCGCTCCTCCTTTTCCTCGCGTGGGGTTGGCTGATGCTTCTTCCGGCGGTCGCCGACGACCTTCGCCTGCGCCCCCTCTTTCGGAACACCAACGCTCCCGTGTCAGGACAATGGACCGTTGCGGCCACCAGTGCAGTCCCATCGCAGCGGGTCTGCCTTGTCCTTCCGCCCGTGGGCTGGTGGGAAGGGGCGGTGCCCTTGTTCGCCGTCGAGCTGAAAGGCCAGATGGAATTGCGGCGGTTGCCGCTGCGGGGCCAGGAGGATCAGGTGGATCCTCTGTGCTTCGTCCTGCCGCTGGAGGAGGAACCGGAGTCCGCCCAGGTGGCGGGGCGGTGGAGTGTCGTGTCCCGGAAACCTGATGGAGCCGTGCACCGGTTGTCGTGGGAATGGACCGCCTCGGCCACGCGGCTGAGCGGTCGGTTCGATCCCGATACCGACTTCCGCTTTGCCCGCATGACCGACGGTCTCGTCCTCTCCAACCAGGTGAGTTTCACCGTCGAGTACATCCAGGATCGTTATCTCATCCGGGGGACCCATGGCCCGAGCGGATGGGCCGGGAATTGGCGACGTCCGGATGATTCGGAGGCCGGGGTCTGGACGGCGACCCGGGTCGTGCCCGAGGCGAAGGTTCAATGGCCGGCGACGCGAGCGGTCCTGCGCGAATGGCGACGGCCGAAGGTCGGGGAAATCTGGTACACGGTCGGTGAAGAGCGTCCGCCGGGTCCGGAATGGGAGCTTTCTCCCCGACCGTTGGGAAGGGTCTGGGTTCCGTGAAGGGGATCTGACGCCGCCAGAGGCGGAGAACGGTTCAGCGGACTTCCAGTACGCGGAGGCCCACTTCCCTGATGCATAGGCGTCGTGTCCGGCCTCGCGCAGCCACTGGGCGACAGCAGGCGGGAGTTGGGCGTCGATCAGGAACTTCACCGACTGGCCACGAGGACGGGGTGGTCGATCTGCGCGGCCGCGGACTCAAGGCTGGCTTGAATGTCCTCAGGCTCAAGATCGGGATAGTCGGCGAGGATCTCGGCTTCGGACACCCTCGCGGCGAGCAGGTCGAGAACGTCTTTGACGCGAATGCGCATTCCCCGAATGCAGGGGCGTCCGCCGCATTGCCGGGGATTGAAAGTGATCCGGTCCAGATGCTTCAAGTGCGAGAGTGTGGTTTTTGGCGGCGGGTTCGCAAGCGCCGCCCCGGGACAGCGATCGAAGGGGATTTCAACCTCAGGGAGCTTTCCGCCGTGCGTCCCGGAACGAGTCCGGGTTCGACAGGCTGGACGGGTTCGGCCTACGTTCCCCGCCCTATGTTCGAAGTGACGCGCTCCAACGTGGACGCGATCGCCAGTAAGCTGGCGCAATTGAAGAAGTTTCTCGACCTCCCTCTGGTGCTCAAGCGCATCACTGAAATGGAGGCGCAGATGACTTCGGACACGTTCTGGAACAATCAGGAGGTGGCCCGCAAGGTCATCGACGATCTCAACGGGCTGAAGCGTAAGGCGGAACCGATGGCCACCTGCGACCGGCGTCTGGACGACGTTCGGGTGTTGCTCGAGTTGGGGGAGGCCGAACCCCCGGCCGGACAGGACGCCGTCCAGAAGGAGGCGGATGCCGAGGTCGTCGCCTTGAACCGGGAATTGGAGCGGTTCGAACTGGAAGTCCTGCTGACCGGGCCCCATGACGGGAAGAACTCGATCTTCAGCATCCAGGCCGGAGCCGGTGGAACCGAAGCGCAGGACTGGGCCGAGATGCTCTCGCGGATGTACGGTCGGGGGTTTGATTCGCGTGGCTGGAAGTGGGAGGTCACCGACGCCCTGCCGGGCGATTCCGCCGGGCTGAAATCGGTTACCTTCCGGGTCGTCGGGCAGAATGCCTACGGCTTCACCAAGGCCGAGCGCGGGGTGCATCGGTTGGTCCGCATTTCACCCTTCGATTCCAACAAACGCCGGCACACGAGCTTCGCCTCCATCGATGTGGTGGCCGAACTGGATGATCTGGCGCTTTCGGATGTCGTGGTGCCCGACAGCGAGATCAGGCGCGACACGTTCCGTTCCGGCGGCAAGGGCGGGCAGAACGTCAACAAGGTCGAGACAGCGGTGCGAATCACGCACATCCCCACCGGCATCGTCGCCGCCTCGCAGCAGGAACGATCCCAGGCCCAGAACGAGGCGACCGCGATGTCGATGCTGAAGGCCAAGATCTACGCGCTGCGACTCGACCAGGCCAAGGCGGACATGGAAAAGTTCTACGGCGAGAAGGGGAGCGTCAGTTGGGGCAATCAGATCCGTAGTTACGTCTTCCAGCCTTACCGCATGGTGAAGGATCTCCGGACCGGTGTGCAGACGTCCGATGTTCAGGGCGTGATGGACGGCGCACTGGATGTTTACGTGAACGGTTGGTTGCGCGCGGGCTGTCCGCTCAAGCGCATCCCGGGTTTGAAGGACGACGAAGAGTAGAACCTTTGCCGGTTCCGACCCATGAACATCCTCGATACGATTGTCGCCCGGAAGCGTCAGGAGGTGGCATTGCTCCCTGCCGGTGCGATCGCCGCCCATCAACTCCGCGCCGCCATCGAGAAGCGGGGCGATGGGGTCCGCGATTTCATCGGGGCCCTGCGGCAACCCCGTCGCGGCGACATCGGCCTGATCGCCGAGGTCAAGAAAGCGTCGCCCAGCAAGGGAATCATCCGCGCCGATTTTGATCCGGTGAAGATCGCCCGCGAGTACGAGTCGGGCGGGGCCAGTTGCCTCTCGGTCCTGACGGACGAACCGTTCTTCCAGGGATCGCTCTCGTTCCTGCGCCAGGTGCGTGCCGCCGTCCGGCTTCCCCTGCTGCGCAAGGATTTCATCATCGATGAACGCCAAATCCTGGAGGCCATCGAGTGGGGGGCGGACGCCATCCTCCTGATTGTGGCGATCCTCGACGAAGATGCTCTCCGGCACTTCCACGCGCTGGCCGATGCCGCCGGCCTGGCGACGCTGGTCGAGGTTCATGACGAGGAGGAATTGGGACGGGCGCTGTCGGCCGGTGCACGGTTGATCGGGGTGAACAATCGGAACCTGAAGACATTTCAGGTCGATCTTGCCACCACCGAGCGTCTCGCCCTCCGGTTGTTCGCCGAGGATCGGGCGGCAGAACGGTTGCTGGTCGCCGAAAGCGGCATTGAGTCTCGGGAAGACGTCGTCCGGCTTCGGCGCTGCGGTGCCCGCGCCATTCTGGTGGGGGAATCGCTGATGCGCGCCCCCGACATCGGTGACAAGATCGGCTCGTTGCTGTATTCGCCTTCAACATGAAATCATTCCTCTCCGCCCTGGTTGTTTCGCTCGCCCTCATTTCACCCATGGCAACTGCCGCCGACTGGACCCAGTGGCGGGGACCGGGCCGCGAAGATCGTTCGCCGGACAAGGGACTCCTCAAGGCCTGGCCCGAGGGTGGACCGGAACAATTT
>JBDNHZ010000207.1:0-5156 GCA_041688515.1 Verrucomicrobiota bacterium | reverse complement strand
TCCCGGAGACATCTTCTACATCCATTCGCGTCTGCTCGAGCGCGCCACCCATCTTTGCACGAAACGCGGTGGCGGCTCGCTCACCGCGCTGCCCATCATCGAAACCGAGGCTCAGAACATGTCGGCCTATATCCCAACCAATCTGATCTCCATCACCGACGGGCAGATCTACGTTTCGCCGTCACTCTTTGAACTGGGGGTTTTGCCGGCGATCGATGTCGGCCAGTCGGTTTCCCGTGTTGGTGGCAAGGCGCAACGCGCTGCCTTTCGCGCCGTCGCGGGCGATCTCAAGCTGGCCTACGCCCAGTTTCAGGAACTCGAGAGTTTTGCCCGGTTCGGTGCACGTCTGGACGAGGACTCCCGCAAGATCATCGCTCACGGGAAACGGATTCGCGCCTGTCTCAAGCAACCGGAATCGGATCCGGTCTCAATGCCGGCGCAGATCGCGATTCTGCTGGCATTGACCCAGGGCCTTTTCGACACCGTTGAGGTTGAGAAGATGAAAGATGCCCAGACACTGGTCCGGAAAGCGGCCGAGCACATCCCGGCCGAAATCTCTGCCCGGTTCGAGACCGGCGACAAACTCAGCGACGAAGACCGCGATGCGATCATCACCATCGCCCGGCTGGCACTCGCCCCAATTCAGCCCAAACCGGTTACAACCCCAAAAAAACCAGATTTGAAAGCGGAGAGGAGGCCATGACCGAAACGACCGCGAGTCTGAGCCGCAAGATCCGCAGTGCGGGGGACCTTCAATCTGTCGTCCGCACGATGAAGGCTTTGGCGGCCGCCAGCATTGGGCAATACGAAAAATCCGTGCGGGCACTGGCCGACTACAACCGTACCGTGGAACTCGGCTTGGGTGCCTGCTTCCGAGCGGACCTTGACGCCGCGACAAGTCTTGAATCCAAGCCCGCCAAGGCTTCGCCAACCATCGGCGCGGTGGTCTTCGGTTCGGATCAGGGATTGGTAGGCCAGTTCAACGATGTGGTCGCCGACTTCGCGTTGAAGGCCCTCACCGCGCTGCCCGGTAAGCCGACCATTTGGGCCGTCGGGGAGCGTGTCCATGCACGGCTGACCGAATCGGGCGTTGTTCCACTGGGTCTCCTGGCCGTGCCCAACTCGATCCAAGCAATTACACCGCTCGTCGGGCGGATCCTTGTCGAACATCAGACGCATCAAGGTCGTGACAAGGTCACAGAGCTCCATCTCTTTTACAACAGGCCAACCAGCGGATCCAGCTATGAGCCGGTCGGCCAGCGTTTGCTACCCCTTGATGAGATGTGGCGGTTCGAATTGGCGCAGCGTCTCTGGCCGACGAAGAGCCTGCCCGAGGTTCTTGGCAGGGGAGCCGGCCCGCTCAAGGCGTTGGTCGGTGAGTATCTGTTCGTCTCCCTCTTTCGGGCCTCCGCCGAATCTCTTGCGAGCGAGAACGCCAGCCGCCTGGCGGCGATGGAACGTGCCGACAAGAACATCGACGAAGTGCTGGAGACGCTCCAAGCCACCTTCCATCGTCTGCGGCAGAATCGTATCGACGAGGAACTGTTCGACGTGGTTGCCGGCTTCGAGGCATTTTCCGGCGCCGGAGGTCACGTCCGCGCGGACGCTCTGGCGGGGGATTAGATGTACTTGCCGGCCGGGTCGGTTGCCACACGCTCCAGACTCTGTTTTGCCGACGATGGCTTTTCGTCCGGGTTTCGGCTGGGATCGGCCGTCGCCGACGGAACCTTTCGACTCAAAATTGCGCCGGGGCTTGGAACGACTGCGTCCGGCGTGTACTTACCAGCACGATGATTGCATTCTTGAAGCTGTGGTTGGCCATCGGATCGGGATTCGTGATTCTGGCATTGCTATGATCCGCTTCGGCTACCTGCGGGATGCGCTCTTTGTCGGTGCTTCCGGCGCCTATGCGCTTAACCGTTGGTTGCTCGCGCCGTTGGTGGCTTCGTCGTTTCTCCGGGGATACTTCAATGACCTGCTACTGATTCCCGCCGGCCTTCCGTTCATCCTCTGGATTCAGCGAATCACTGGGCTCCGTCAGTCGGATGCGCCTCCGACTTGGTGTGAAATTGGAACGCATTTGGTTGTCTGGTCGATTGTCTGCGAATACATCGGCCCCTTCTGGCTGCATCGCGGAACCGCCGACATTTGGGACGTATTCGCGTATTCAGTGGGAGCGGGGGCTTCCGGAATCTGGTGGAATCGAAGGGCACTCGGGACCTTAGGATAGCCTGGCACCCATCTACCGAGGAATGGAGAAGGTCCTCGCCGGAGAGATGCTCCAACGTTGCCGCACTGCATTTTTCAGTCTGGGTTATGACGATCTATCGAGCGCCTTGGCCGGGGACCTTGGGTGGCAACTGGCCACGCTCCTTCTGGTCACCAACGTCGCTGTCGCTGGCTCCGTCGGGTGTCGGCACGA
This sequence comes from Verrucomicrobiota bacterium, assembly GCA_041688515.1. GTDB lineage: Bacteria > Verrucomicrobiota > Verrucomicrobiia > Limisphaerales > UBA9464 > UBA6176. The sequence goes on along the minus strand of JBDNHZ010000207.1, from coordinate 2,734 downwards.
GCGGATATGGATACACGACGTGACTTCCTCAAGAGGGCCGCGCTGCTGGCAGCGGGCGGCGGCATGGCAGGCGGCTTCCCGGCCTCGATCCAGAAGGCTCTGGCGATCGATCCCACGCCGGGCAGCACCTGGTTGGATGCCGAACACGTGGTGATCCTGATGCAGGAGAACCGATCGTTCGACCACTGCTACGGTGCCCTGCGCGGCGTACGTGGATTCAACGATCCACGCGCGGTGACATTGCCGAGTGGCAACCCAGTGTGGCTCCAGACGAATCGGGCGGGCGAGACTTACGCCCCGTTCCGACTGAACCTCCGGGATAGCAAGGCCACCTGGATGAGTTCGCTCCCGCATTCGTGGGTGGACCAGACCGACGCCCGCAATGGCGGCAGGCACGATGGTTGGCTGGATTCGAAGCAGTCAGGCAACCGCAACTTCGAGGCGATGCCACTGACGCTCGGCTACTACGACCGTCGGGACCTTCCGTTCTACTACGCGCTCGCCGACGCCTTTACGGTCTGCGACCAGAACTTCTCCTCGTCGCTCACGGGAACGACGCCCAACCGCCTCCATCTCTGGACGGGGACGATCCGTGAGCGACCGCATATCGACGCCAAGGCGAACGTCCGCAACGAGGACGTGGACTATGGCGCAGAGGCAGTGTGGAAGACCTTTCCGGAGCGATTGGAGGAGGCCGGGGTCTCCTGGCGCATCTACCAGAACGAGGTGTCCGTCAGTTCGGGCCTCAAAGGGGAGGCAGACGCCTGGCTCTCCAATTTCACGGACAATTCCATCGAGTGGTTCCGGCAGTATCACGTGCGGTTCGCCGCGTCTCATCGACGTCATCTGGCCGAACGGGAACAGGCCTTGCCCGGGGAGATCGCCTCACTCGAGGCCCAACCCGACGGCACGGCACGGAACCGGAAGCTCGCCGCAGCCATAGCGGAACTGGCGGCGGTCCGGGACGAGCGCAAAGAGTACACCGACGAAACTCATGCCCGGCTTCCCGACCGCGAGCGCCGCCTCCACGAGCGGGCCTTCACGACCAATGTCGGTGATCCCAACTATCGCAAGCTGACCACCCTGACCTACCGCGACGGCGAGACCGACCGTCGGATGCAGGTGCCCAAGGGCGACATCCTCCATCAGTTCCGCGAGGATGTCCGCACTGGCAGGCTGCCCGCCGTCTCGTGGATCGTGGCACCGGAGAACTTCTCCGATCACCCCGGCGCTCCCTGGTACGGAGCCTGGTACCTTTCCGAGTGCCTGGACATCCTCACAAAGAATCCTGAGGTCTGGCGCAAGACCCTCTTCGTGCTCTGCTACGACGAGAACGACGGCTACTTCGATCACGTCCCGCCGTTCGTACCGCCCAACCCGGATCAGGCGGAGACCGATAAGGTTTCCGCGGACATCGATCCCTCGGTGGAATGGGTGCGGATGGCGCAGGAAGTCGAACGTCAGAAGGCCAAACCCGGCTCGGCCGGGCGCGCCGGTCCGATCGGGCTTGGTTTCCGCGTCCCGCTGGTCGTCGCGTCACCCTGGAGCCGCGGTGGCTTCGTCAACTCGCAGGTGTGCGACCACACTTCGATCCTTCAGATGATCGAGAAACTGGTCAGTCACCGCACCGGGAAGCCCGTTCGCGAAACCAACATCAGTGCCTGGCGGCGGACGGTCTGCGGCGACCTCAGTTCGGTGTTCCGTCCTGATCACGGCGGGAAACTGGATCTGCCCCAACCGGTCCAGCGCGATCCGTTCCTCGGCTCGATCCATCAGGCACAGTTCCGACAACTTCCCGACGGCTACCGCAAGCTTTCGAGGGGCGATATCGCCCAGGCCCGCGAACCGAAGGGCGTGATCGAATGGATGCCACGGCAGGAACCGGGAATCCGGCCCGCCTGCGCCCTGCCCTACGAACTTGCCGTGGACGGACAACTCGCAGCGGATCGGAAGTCACTGATCGTCCAGTTCGCCGCCGGCCGACAACGCTTTGGCGATCGGGCGGCCGGGGCACCGTTCCATGCCTATTCCTCCCCGCAGGTGCGGCCCCCCGGCGCGACCCATCCTGACGTCGATGCAGGCCGCTCCCGAAGCTATGCAGTCTCGGCAGGCGACCAACTGAGCGACGCGTGGAGACTGACCGACTTTGCCAGCGGTCGCTACCACCTATGCGTCCATGGACCCAACGGCTTCTTCCGGGAGTTCGAAGGGTCAGACCAGGATCCGTCGCTCGAAGTCACCTTCGAATCGACCGGTGTGGAACCGAAGACCCACGTCCGACTGCGCAACGTCGGCTCATCCGCGCTGACCGTGGAACTGGCGGATCTCGGCTACGGACAACCGCAACCCTCCGTCAGGGTCGCCGCGGGCCAGGCCACCCAAGTCCCGCTCGAACTGTCCCGCAGCCATGGCTGGTATGACCTCGGCATTCGAGTCACTGGATCGCCGGCCTTCGCCCGTCGGTACGCGGGACACGTCGAAACCGGTCGCGAGAGTCAAAGCGATCCCCTGATGGGTCGGGTGACCGTCTAACGATGGATCCGCTCCAAATTCCTTGAATTGATCCCCCGCATTCCGCCCAACCATGAAGCTTCTCGCCCTTCTTGCCACGATCGCCATCGCCGCAACCGGACTCGTCCGCGCGGCTGACGCACACAAACCAGTCAGGGTGTTCCTGTTTGCGGGACAGTCGAACATGGTGGGATCCGACGCCCACACGGACCGGATCGACGAC
>JBDNHZ010000206.1:0-6244 GCA_041688515.1 Verrucomicrobiota bacterium | reverse complement strand
TGCCTGAGGCAGTGTCTTTCCCATTCTCCCATTGCCGACTTCGTTCGGCTCCGCATGATCCGGCCATGAAGCCCGTCGTATTGGTCGCTGTCGGAATGTCTCTTGCGGTTCGCGCCCTGGCGGCGGATCCCGTTCCCCTGTTCGATGGCCGCAGCCTGAAAGGCTGGGACGGCGACACCAACAAGACCTGGCGCATCCATGGCGGGATGATTGAGGGCGGCAGTCTGGTGACTACCGTTCCCCGCAACGAGTTCCTGGCCACCACCCGCTCCTACACCAACTTCGTCCTGCGCGCGAAGTTCAAGCTCGAGGGCACCGAGGGATTCGTGAACTCCGGAATCCAGTTCCGCAGTCAGCGCATTCCCAACAATGCCGAGATGATTGGCTACCAGGCCGACATGGGCGATGGCTGGTGGGGCGCGCTCTACGACGAATCCCGAAGGAACAAAGTCCTGGCGAAGCCGGCGGATGCCGACCTCGGAAAGCCGGTGAAAAAGCACGACTGGAACGACTACGAAGTCCGCTGCGAAGGACCGCGGATCCAGCTTCGGATCAACGGTGTCAGCACCGTCGATTACACCGAACTCAATGCGGATATCCCGCTTCACGGCCGGATCGGCTTGCAGGTCCACGGAGGCGGCAAGACCCTGGTCTCCTTCAAGGACATCACCCTCGAAGAACTGCCGTAGCCGCTTGGGGGTGGGGACGAAGAAGCGGGCGAGGAGGCCCGCGGTCCCAGGACGGGCAGTGGCAAGTTGTGCGCCCCGAGCAGACGGTGCATTTCTGGTGTTCTCTCCTGGAAGGATTGGACCATGCTCCTCGCATGGAAGTCGCCGAGTCGGTGCAGTGCCCGTTCTGTGGTCAGGCGTTCGACCTGGTCATCGATACCAGCGTCCCTTCGCAACGGTTCACCACCGATTGCGAGGTCTGCTGCCGCCCGTTCGAGGTGGCGGCAGAAACCGAACCTGGCGAGATCGTTTCGCTGAACGTGTTGCAATAGCCAGTGTCGCTCGGCCATGTCCCGTCTCCGGCATCGCGAACTGCTGCTCTCGCTCAAGGCCTCGACCGTCGAAGCCTGCTTCAGCGTGCCGATGCTGAACCTGACCATTCCCAGCTATCCGTTCGTCATCACGTTTGCCGTGGTGGCCCTGGACTGGGGCAGCGCCGCCGTGGGCCTGATGGCGGCCCTGCCGCATCTGTGCAACCTGATTCAGCCTGTTCTGTCCACCTGGCTGCGCCGCCGGATGGCCCTGCACCCGATCATGGTGCTCACCTTCATCTTCACGGCGCTTCCGTGGGGATTTGTCTCCGCCCTGCCCTTCCTTCCCGAGCGCGGACGCGACCTGGCCTTCGCCCTGATTCTCGGAGTGGCGACGCTTTCCCACAGCCTGGGGGGAGTGTCGTGGTCCGCGGCCATGGGAGAGCTCGTCCCGCCGCGCATCGGCTCGAAGTTCTTCAGCCGTCGGAATCTCGCCTTCGGTTTCTGGACCCTGGTCACTGTCACCGTCGCCAGCCAGGTCGCCGAACGTGGGAAGGGATCGCTGGTGATCTACGGATGGATCTTCGCCGCCGCTGGCCTCGCGCGATTGGCGGGCCTGGTCTTCCTGCGCCGGATGAAGTTTCCCGAGTCCGTCATGCAATCCCAGGGAGATCCGCCGGCCTGGGGCGAGCTGTGGACGCCCCTGCGCGACGGGAACTACATGCGCCTGGCGCTGTTCATCGGGCTGTGGGGGTTCCTGCTCAACCTGAGCCAACCTTTCTATCCCATGTTCCTCCTGCAGGTGGTGGGACGACCGGTGGGTGACATCGGTTGGCTCATCGCCCTGGCGGGCGTGGGCGGCCTATTGACGCTGCCGGCATGGGGTCGGCTTTGCGATCGTTTCGGTGTGAAGCCGGTGCTGTACGTGTGCTCGCTGACCTGGGCCTTGATCGGGCTCGTCTCGTGGACCAGCGCCGGCAACCGCTGGTGGTGGCATCTGATCGGCACCTACCTGTTCATTGGCGGCGCCACCGCCGGATTCCAGCTCTGCCAGTTCAACCTGATGCTCAAGTTGGCCCCCGCCAATCGCGCACCCTACGTCGCCGTCTTCCTCGCCGTCACCAGCGCGCTCACGGCCCTCGGTCCACTCCTCGGCGGAGCCCTGCTCCGGTTGCTTCCCGATCATCTCGGTTCGTTCCTCGGGCAGGAGATCCGCGATTTCCATCTCCTGTTCGGCGTCTCAATGCTGGGCTGTGTCGTGGCGGTTCACCTGCTGGATCTGGTCCACGAAGAACTGGCGCACCCACCCGAGTCCGTCTGGCGGACCATGCGCACCATGCACGCCTTCAATCCGGTCCTCATCGCCCAGTCGGCCGCACAGTTGATCTTAACCCCCGTCGGGTTGGTGGCACTCGCGCGCCAATCCGTCCGCACGCTGCGCAAGCAGGCGCGCCAGATCGGCGATGTGAGCGATGACCTTGTCGAGACCACCACCCAGGCGTTCCGACCGCCGGACAAGGATTGATCAACGCGTCATGGCCGGGCGCGGGCGCGGCTTGTGAAACGCCAGGACGTCGGTCTGGTGCCGATGCCCGGAGCGCGACGTTGCCATCCCGCCTCCGGCGAACACCGGGCTGTTGAGCCGGTCGGACGCACGGCCGGTCCGGATCTCGTCGGTCAGATCGGCCACCGACTGAAGTACCCGCGTGGGCTGATAAACGTAGTCCGAGAGGTTCTCCAACTGGGTGGAGCCGCTGAGAACCAGGTAGCCATGCAAACCCGCCTCCACAGCCCCGCGAATGTCCGTCTCCATGGTGTCTCCAATCATGATCACATTCTCCACCGGCCCCATCGCGAGGTCCTGGAGTTTCTGGCGCGCCCGGTGGAACATATAGCCGTTGGGCTTGCCGAGGTAATAGGCCCGACGTCCGCTGCTGGCCTCGAGGAAAGACGCGGTCGCCCCGGCGCCCGGACGCGTCTTCTCTGCCCCGACCGGACACCAGTTGTCCGGGTTGGTGGCAAGCAGTCGTGCCCCGCGTTCCAGGCATTCGTGGGCCTTGGCCAACCGCTCCATCGAAGCCGAGCCTTCGCCCACCACCACGTAGCTGGGGCGGATGCCGTCATTGGCGATCTTGTGCTCGTGCAGGGCCGTTTGAAGGCCACCTTCGCCGATCAGGAACACCGTGCATCCCGGGTGGGTCGCTACCAGGAAATCCGCGGTGTTCAGCGCCGAGGTGTAAAAGTGACGCGGAGAAATCCCGAGAATCCCCAGGTGGTTCAGACGCACCGCCAGGTCTTCGGGCGTCGGAGCCGAGTTGTTGGTCAGGAAGAGGAATGGAATTCCCATCGAACGGAGTGCTTCCACGAACTCCACTGCGCCCGGGATCAGGTGGTTTTCCCGGTAGATCACGCCATCCATGTCGATCAGATAACCCGTCTTGCTCATATCAACTTCCACTCCAGAGCAACCCATCTGCCATCCGCCACCGAAGCCCAAAAATCCGTAGTTTCCCCCATGAAATCAGCAGTTCCATCCTGACCCATTCCGCCCATCGTGGCCGGGGCTCGCCAATACCGACGGTTGCCCGCCAGGGTCCCTCCCGGCACGCTGGACCCATGCACGACGCCCTGCGCCAGTGGCTGGATCAACACCTTCCGGAAACGCTCGCCCACCTGAAAACCCTGGTGGACGTCAATTCCTGGACCCTGAATGCGCCGGGCGTCAATCAGGTGGGCGAGATCACCGCCCGCCTCTTCGCCCCCCTCGGGTTCACCGCCGAAACCGTCGCTTCAACCCACCCGTCCTACGGCCGGCATCTGATCCTGACCCGGCGGGGGACCGGGTCGAAGGCGATCTCGATGGTCTCCCACCTCGACACCGTGTTCTCCCCCGAGGAAGAACACCGGAATCACTTCGGATGGCTGCCCGAAGGCGACCGCATCTACGGCCCCGGCACGCACGACATCAAAGGCGGCACTGCACTCCTGTGGCTCACGCTGAAGGCGCTGGCGACCCATTCCCCCGACCTGTTCGCCGCCACCACCTGGCAACTGTTCTTCAATTCGTCGGAGGAAGTGTTGTCGGCGGACTTCGGCGACGTCGTGCGTTCGCGCCTCGCCCCGGGATCCCTCGCGGCCCTGGTGTTTGAAGCGGAAGGCCGACGCGACGACGTCCGCAAACTGGTGGTGGCACGAAAAGGACGCGGCACCTGGCGGGTCACGGTGCGCGGCCGGGGGTCGCACGCCGGAGTCACCCACGCCCGCGGTGCCAATGCCATCGCCCAACTCGCCCACACCCTCCAGCAGGTGCACGCGCTGACGGACAATTCGCGCGATCTCACTTTCAATCTCGGCACCGTCCGCGGCGGCTCCGGACTTAACCGCGTTGCCGAGGAGGCCAGCGCCGAGGGCGAGTTCCGCGCCTTCACCCCCGAAGCGTGGAACCACGGCCGCGACCGACTGTTTGCCCTGGCCGGACCTGGGATCATCCGCAGCGGCACCGATGGCTTCCCGTGCGAGGTCGTCGTCGAGTTGCTTTCGAAGAGTGATCCCTGGCCCCGCAATCCGGGCACGGATGCCCTGTACGAAATCTGGGCAACCTCCGCGCTCGAAACCGGGCTGCCGCTGGAAGCCGAAGCCCGCGGCGGGCTCAGCGACGGCAACCTGCTGTGGAATACCGTGCCCACCCTCGACGGACTCGGTCCCTCTGGCGACAACGACCACTGCTCCGAGCGTTCCGCCGACGGAACGAAACGGCCGGAGTACGTCCTCCCCGGTTCCTTCGTCCCCAAAGCCCTATTGAATGGGGTGGCCCTCCGTCGCCTGCTCACCACCGGCGGATCAGACGGATCAGACGGATCGGTCTGATCTTTCTTCCGGCAGGAACCAGCCCAGCACCGCTGCCGGGAAGAACAGGATGCCCGCGAAGAACAGCGCCTCGCCCACGTTGGTGACGCTGGTGTAGCGCCCGAAGTAGACCGTGCCCCCCGCGGCCACGATGCGGCCGAAGTTGTAGCAGAACCCGGCGCCCGTCGTGCGCAACAGGACCGGGAAAAGCGGCGGCAGACACATGGTGAACAGGCCGAACACGCCCTGGCACAGCCCGATGGCCACCATGAATCCCAAGGCCACCCCATGCGCCCGCGGTTGACCGAAGGCCACCAGCATCAGCACGCCATACGCCAGGCACATGGCGGCAATGGTCCGGCGATATCCGAACTTCGACGCGAGGGCTCCGGCAAGGAAGTTCCCCACGATCGACCCCACCATCACCAGGGACAATGCCACCAGGGCCGCCTGGTTCCTCCCGGCCGCATCCAAGTCCACCACCTCCGGCAACTTCCGGATATAGGCCTGCTGCCAGTACATGAAGGTCCAGTGCGCCGTCAGCGACACACCGCAGATCGCCAATACCCGCCAGGTCGTCGAGGCAACCTTGCCGCGGAACAGATCGGCGATCCCGGGCGGACGTTCGGTTCTCTTCCGTGCCGCATACCATTCCTCCGGCTCGGGAACTGCCCGACGAATCCACAGGACCAGCAGCGCCGGCGCCACGCCCACTAAAAAGATCCAACGCGGATTGGCCTCCTTCATTGCCCAACCCGCCGCGCAGGCCAACAGGACTCCGACGTTCACCGCCGTCTGCAGACTGGCGGCGATCCATGGACGCCACCGCTTCGGCCAGGTCTCGGAGAGGAGGGATGCGCCCACCGCCCATTCGCCTCCGATCCCGAGCGCCGAGAGGAACCGGAACCCCATCAGATGCCACCACTCGGTCGAAGCCGCGGACAGTCCCGTGAAGGCGGCATAGGTCAGGATCGTGAGACAGAGCACGCGACTGCGACCGATGAGGTCGCCCAGACGGCCGAAGAAAGCGCCGCCCAACGCCCACCCGACCAGGAAGGCCGCGTTGATCCAGGCACCGTGTTGCCCGACCGACGTATCCGACTCAGGCAACCGCAGCAACGCGGCGACGAACGGAAGCGCCACCAGCGTGTAGATGTGCATGTCCAGACCGTCGAACATCCAGCCCAGCCAGGCGGCCAGGCCGGACTTCTTCTGCTGCGACGAAAGGTCACGCCAATGCTGCGAATCACTCATGGAAGAATGGGGTCACTGTCGAAGCGTCGGGACTGAACTTCCAAGCCTGAACTTCCACCAACCCTTCGGAGGGGCGCATTCTGACACTGACCCCGATCCGTTGGGGGGCGACACAAACCTGGGTAGCTGCCGACGTGAGGAGGCGGATGCTCTCGCGCTTTGCCT
>JBDNHZ010000205.1:0-15494 GCA_041688515.1 Verrucomicrobiota bacterium | reverse complement strand
CCCGCCGCGATCTTTTCCGCCCCCAAAAATGCCGTCACGGCTGCGTCGTACCGCTTGGCGCGGCCCAGGGCGATCCCATGCAGGAACTCCAAACGGTAGTTGGGCTTGTTCCGATCGCGCGAACGTTCGGCCGCCTCGACCGCCGCCGAAGCCTTCCCGACGGTCAGGAGCGCGGAGACCAGATCGATGTTGGACGGCTCGTGGGAGGGATCGAGAAGCAGGGCCATTTCAAACCAATCAATGGCCTTGTCGAACTGCCGCCGCTCATAGGCGATCGCCCCGAGGTAGTACGGCGGGAGCGGATTGCTCGGGCTTTCCCGGCGGAGGACATCCAACCGGGTAACCGCTTCGTCGAGTCGCCCCGAGCGAAGGTACATCTCCGCCAGCTTGGCGGCGGCCATCGCACCCCCACCGCCGTCGGCTCGCAATTGCTGGAGGATTTTTTCGGCTTCACCAGGGCGTCCCATGGCCGTGTTGCGATCCGCCAGGCGCATCAGGACTCCCCCATCCGTCGGCTTGGGCGCCGCCACCCGATCCAGCGCGGCAATGGCCCGCGGACGCGCCCGATCCGCCACCGTGGGCTGACGTTCCACCAGTTGCGAATGCAACTCAGCAACGTCGAGCTGGAAGATCGGGTTGGCCGGTTCGGTTCCTTCCGCGTCCGCCAACAGGGTCATGGCTTCCTCCGCCCGCCCCGCCTCGACCAGCAGACGTCCCATCGAGGCGTACGCACCCAACCGGGACTCGGCGTCGCCGAGGCCCTTGCGGTAGGCAGCGACCGCTTCGTTGGTGCGACCCGTCTGGACGTAGGCCAACCCCAGAAGCGACCAGACCGATCCGACGGCACCCACGCCCGGCTGACGCGTCACCCGTTCCAGAACCTCGACCGCAGCCGGGGCTTCTCGGCGAAAAAGCCGACGGCGGGCGACTTCCAGCGCCAGGGACTCGTTCCCCGGATCCGCCTCCACCGCCCGGGTCCAGAACTCCAACATGCCCGACGAATCGTCCTGCATCTGGCGGACGACGCCGGCAGCAAAAGCCGCATGGGCCTGAGCGCGGCGCTCGAGATCCGCATCGGAGGGGCGGACGACGCCGGTCACGGAAATCTCATCGGCTGACGACGGACGGCCAGGCCTTGGGGTCGAACGACAGCCCCACCCGGCCAGCATCAGGAGGCTGACCAGGACGGCCGTGGGGAGAGAGGAGTGCCGCATGACCCGCAGAAAGACAAAAGCGCGGTCGCGCAAGGCGAGACCGCGCGGGAAAGCTGAACCGGACAAACCGGACGCTGTCGTTACTTCTGCCAGGTGCGCTTCTTATGGCGATTCTGGCGCAGCTTCTTACGGCGCTTGTGCTTGTTGATCTTCGCTTTCCGGCGTTTTTTCAGTGAACCCATATTTTTCGTTTCTCCAGAGAATCAGTATACAACCTTGTTGAGCGGATACTCAATGATCCCTTCCGCCCCGGCGGCCTTCAGTCGCGGGATCAATTCACGGACCACCGCTTCATCGATGACGGTCTCGACCGCCACCCAGCCCGACTGGCTCAAACTGGACACCGTGGGATTACGCAAGGCGGGCAGCGATTGCAAGAGCTGCGACAGGTCCGATGATTTCACATTCATCTTCAGACCCACCATTCCCTCTGCCTGGATCGCTCCCCTCAGCAGCAAGGCGATGGTCTCGATCTTGCGCCGTTTCCATGCGTCCTTCCACGACTCCTTGTTCGCCACCAACCGGGGCGTGGACACCAACAGCGTGTCCACGATCCGAAGCTTGTTCGCCCGAAGCGATGATCCCGTCTCGGTGACGTCCACGATGGCGTCCACCAGTTCGCGGGCCTTGACCTCCGTGGCACCCCAGGAGAATTCGACGTCCGCCTTCACCTTGTGTTTGCGGAGCCAACTCTTCGTCAGGCCCATGACCTCGGTGGCGATCCGCTTCCCTTCCAGGTCCTTGACCGACTGGATCGGGGATTCCTCAGGGACGGCCAGGACCCAGCGGGTGGGTTGACGGGTGGCCTTGCTGAAGACGAACTCGCCGACTTCATGAACCTTCCCGGCCACGCCGTTCTCCACGATCCAATCGTAACCGGTAAGACCGGCATCCAGATATCCCAGCGAGACGTAGCGCCCGATCTCCTGGGCCCGGATCAGGCGGATCTGCAACTCGACGTCGTCGACGTACGGCTCGTAGCTGCGGCTGGAGACCGTGATGTTCCACCCTGCCTTGGCGAACTTCTCCAGCGTGGCGTCCTGCAAGGAGCCTTTTGGAAGGCCCAATCGCAGTTGCGGCACCGGTGCAGTGGAAGTCTTGCTCATGGCTCAAAGTCAGCCCGGACAACCGCCGGTCCAACGTGAGCGCGACGATGTGCCAGAGATCGACCCCTCGGGCCAATCCTTTTTTTGAATCACGATCTCAGCGAACGAACGGCTGGGGTGCCAGAATCGTGTTCCCCGCGGGCTTTGGCAGCATCTTCCAACTCGCCAACATCCCGTCGCGGAAGGTCAATTCGGCGCTGATGTAGGTGCGGATGTTGACGTCCCGATCCATGAACCGGTCCAGGTAGGTGGTTCCGTCTCTCCGGGTGATCTCACGGAAGTTCCAGGAAAGGTAATTGTCCGTGGTCGTCCCTTCGTAGAGCCAGGTCGTCACCTCGCCGCTGGCATCGCCGCTGCGCAGGACCTGCGCCGACTTTCCCCAAGCGATGAAGACCGCATCCTCGGACATCCCCACCCGGATCTGCCCTTGATCGACCAGGGCCTGATGGTCTGGCACCAGCGCGGCATAGGCCGTGGCCCGCTCGGCACGACGTCGCGCGATTTCCTTGGGATCCGTGGCCGAGGAAAAGGCGCATCCGGACGACAGGAGAACCGCCGTCAGCAGGAGGCCGAGGGCCGTCCTTCTCCCGGTCCGCCATTCCATTCTCAGGTCGCTCACAGCCGGTGTCTTCATTGGCAAGGGGAGCAGCGTGAACCGTCGGCCGAGCCGGAGCAAGCCGCGGGGTCGGCTGCGCCCCCGGGTGGGCGCAACCGGATCCCGTCTTGGCGGGACCCGGCGAAGGCTTCACACTTCGGGCCCTTGAAGCTGTCCGTCAAAAGCGACTATGCCGCACGCGCCGTGCTTTCCCTGGCGCGTCGGCATCATCTGAACGTACCCACCCGGCTCGATGAAATCGCCAGCGAGAATGGGCTTCCGGCGAGCTATCTGGTGCAGATCCTGATCGAACTCAAATCGCACCAGATCGTCCGGAGCATCCGGGGCAAGGAAGGCGGCTATCAACTGTCGCGATCCCCGGCGGAGATCAGCCTGGCCGACGTCCTTCGCTGCATGCACGGGCCGCTGTTTGAATCGCCCGCCATCGGGGATCCGCGTTGCGCCCCCGAACTGCGTGATGGATGGCGCCAGCTTCAAGCCGGAGTCGAGGCAGAGGCGGGCAAGATCAACTTCCAGCAACTGCTCGACTCCGGCGGTGACCGCGGCCGGATGTTCTACATCTGAAGCTCAGTTCAGCTTCTTGATCCGGACGTTGCGGAACGCCACGGAACCGTGATCGCCCTGGAGCAGGATCGGTCCGGGTTCACCCACCTGATCATCCAGTTGTCCGCCGGTCCCCGCGGGGCACTCGACCTGGTCGTGGATCTTCACACCATTGAGGATGACCGTGATCTTCTGTCCGACGATCCGGGCCTCGGCCTGCTGCCACTGGCCGGGACGACGGGAGGCGAAGAGCGTCGGTGCCTTCAGATTGTAGATGGCGCCGTTGCCCCCCTTCTCGGCCTTGCCCGACTTGAAGTCGTCGAACACCTGGATCTCGTGGCGACCCCGGAGATAGAATCCCGAGTTGGCTCCCGGGGGAACCTGGAATTCGTAGCGGACCACGAAGTCCCGGAACTTCTCCTCGGTGAGAAGGTCGGTGCCGTGCTCATCCTTACCGAGGACATTGCAGAGCATCCCGTTCTGGGTGCTCCAGGAGCGCTTGCCTTCGTCGCGCCGATACTTCCATCCGGTCATGTCCCGGCCATTGAACAGGAGCTTGAAGCCTTCCTTGGATTCGTCGGCGGAGATCTGGTTGGACACGTCGGTCACCTTGCCATCGCCCTTCTCCAGGCCGAGTGCCCAGCGGATGCCGCCCAGGATGTGCTGCTGGTAGATCTGGTGGGTCCAGACGTCCTCACGATGTCCGAGCGAGGTGTAGAAGACCTTGCCCGCCTTCCCCACTTCCTTGGCCCAGGAAATCGGGTAGTCGCCCGGCACCAAGGTCTGCGGATGTTTATCGAGTGTCAGCAGGCCGTGAACCTTGTTCCGATGGAAGTTCTTGAACTCGTAGATCTCGTCGTACACGGACCAGACCGAGCCCAGATGCCGGTTGGCGGGATGGGTGGGATCCTCGTTGTACATGTCGACCGTGACCTGCGCGCCGTGCGTCTGAAACTCGGCCCCCAGCATCTCGATGAACGGTTGATACCCGTGAAACGTGTCCGAGCAGGAATGCATGCCGATCAAGGCGTGCCCGGACTCGACCCACTTCATGAAGCCGTCCTTGTCCGGAATGGCCAGGTCGCCGGTGGTATTGGCGAAGATCACCGCGTCCACATCCCTCAACTTCTCCAGCGTCAACTTGGCGGCCACCTCCCCGTCGTCCTTGCCATCGGCACCCCCGCGGACCACATCGACCACCTGATAGGACCCACTGGTCTCGCCCAGTGTCGCCAGCACGTTCTCGGCGGTGGCGATGGAAGAGTGGCGGAATCCCTTGGTGGCCGTGACGACGACAACCTTCTTGGGGGCCGCTTCGACGGCGAACGTGGCGGCCGCGAGCGCGACGATGGTAAATGGAATCTTCATGACGGGAGCATTGCGATGGCTGAAATCCGTGGGGAACCGTCACACGACGGACGTCACGGGGAACCCATTCATTCCGCCACAGAACCGTGCCGTCAGGCAACGCCTGTGATGAAGGGGAACTTTCGGGACGAGCTCCGCGGGTTCATGAACGTGCCCTGCTCGCCCGAAAATACGCCTCGTCACCTCGTCGCCTACGGGTAGGAGACGGCGTCAGGAGAATCTGGCCCCTCAGTACGAAAGGATCGGCTTACCGGACAACTGATCCTTCAGCAGGCGCACATCGGCCTCGACCATCAGCGAGATCAAGGCGTGGAACTTGGTCGTCGGCTTCCAGCCCAGTTTGAGACGGGCCTTCTCCGGATCCCCGATGAGCAGGTCCACTTCCGTGGGACGGTAATAGCGGGGATCGATGTCGACGTAATCGTGCCAGTTCAAACCGACCGCACCGAAGGCGACATCGAGGCATTCGCGGATCGAATGGGTTTCACCCGTGGCCACGACATAGTCGTCGCCCTCCGGTTGCTGGAGCATGAGCCACATGGCTTCGACGTACTCCTTGGCGTAGCCCCAGTCGCGTTTGGAATCGAGGTTCCCGAGCGCCAACCGCTTCTGTTGGCCCATCTTGATCCGCGCTGCCGCCAGCGTGATCTTGCGCGTCACGAACGTCTCGCCGCGCCGCGGAGACTCGTGGTTGAAGAGGATGCCGTTGCTGGCATGCAAATTGTACGACTCGCGGTAATTCACCGTGGCCCAATAGGCGAAGACTTTGGCGCAGGCATAGGGGCTGCGCGGATAGAACGGGGTCGCTTCAGTCTGGGGAATCTCGCGCACCATGCCGTACATCTCGCTGGAACTGGCCTGGTAAAACCGCGGCTGAATTCCCACGTCCCGGATGGCCTCCAGCAGGCGCAGGCAGCCGGTCGCCGTCACATCCACCGTGTATTCGGCCGCGTCGAAGCTGACACGGACGTGGCTCTGGGCCGCCAGATTGTAGACTTCGTCGGGCTGAACCCGGGCCACCAACCGGACCAACCCACTGCCATCCGCCAGATCCCCGTAGTGCAGATGCAAGCGGTCCAAAGGCAGATCCGTCCGCCCCATCACCGCGTCGAGCCGCGGCCGCACCGTGCTGCTTTGACGGCGTACGATCCCATGGACCTCGTACCCCTTCTCCAGCAGCAACTCCGCAAGATAGGAACCATCTTGCCCGGTAATCCCCGTAATGATCGCCTTTTTGGACATGACCAACGGCGAAGTTCCGCCATCGACGCCCTCCGTGGCAAGCTTGGGGGTTCCCGGCTTTTTCCGCTGCGACATCCGACTCCCTGCTCGCCTGTAGGCAGTCGCTCTGTATGGTCCCAGTATTCTCACCATGAAACGTTCCGGTTCCCTCCCCTCTCTTGGGCTTCCCTTCGCCCTTCTCCTGGCCACCCAAGCGCAGGCCGAGCACGCCCATGGCCTCGCCGCCGCCCGGGATTTCCTGCAACGGATGAAGGTTCATCCCGGCCTCGAAGTGTCGGTCTTCGCCGCTGAACCCGATCTGGTGAACCCCTGCAACATGGACGTCGATGCCGAGGGCCGCGTCTGGATCACCGAAGGCGCGAACTACCGATCCTCCTTCCAGAAGTGGGGCAAGCTCCGCCCCGGAGGCGACCGCATCCAGGTCCTCATCGACTCCGACCGCGATGGCGCGGTGGACAAGGCCGTCACCTTTTATCAAGGCGATGAGATCAATGCCGCCCTTGGCATCGCGGTCCTCGGGGATCAGGTGATCGTGAGCCGCTCCCCGGATGTCTTCGTGTTCGAGGACAAGAACCATGATTTGAAAGCCGACGGACCGCCGCGGAAGCTGTTTACCGGGATGGGTGGCGTTGACCACGATCATGGCGGACACGCCTTTACCTTTGGTCCGGATGGAAAGCTGTACTTCAACGTCGGCAACGATGGGAAGCAGTTGAAGAAGCCCGACGGCAGCGGCTGGATCGTGGACAAGGCCGGCAATGAAACCTGGGGCCATCGCAAGCCCTACCAACAGGGCCTGGTTTTCCGCTGCAACCCCGACGGCTCCGGCGTCGAAACCCTCGGCTGGAACTTCCGCAACAACTACGAAGTCGCCGTGGATTCCTTCGGCACACTCTGGCAGTCGGACAACGACGACGACGGCAACCGGGGCGTGCGGATCAACTTCGTCATGGAGTTCGGCAACTACGGTTACCGGGACGAGATGACCGGCGCGGGCTGGGGAGACAAACGAACGGGGTGGGAATCGGAGATCCCCCTCCGCCACTGGCATCTCAATGATCCCGGCGTCGTTCCCAACCTGATCCAGACCGGTGCAGGCTCCCCCACCGGCATCTGCATCTACGAAGGCGACCTGCTCCCGGAGGTTTTCCATGGACAGATCCTCCACAGCGATGCCGGCCCTCGTGTCGTCCGCGCCTACCCGGCCCAACGCGACGGTGCCGGCTACTCGGCCCGCATCGTGGATCTGGTTTCGAGCGAGGACGATTGGTTCCGTCCGGCGGATGTGTGCGTGGGACCGGACGGTTCGGTTTACATTGCCGACTGGAACGACTCGGGGGTGGGCGGCCATTACATGGCGGACCAGAAGCTCGAGACGATGACCGGCCGGGTCTATCGCGTCGCGCCCCGTGGTCACAAGCCCACGGCTCCCCGGCTGGATCTCGCGTCCCCTCGCGGAGCGGTCGAGGCATTGAAGTCGCCCAATCTCGCCGCACGCCATTCCGCGTGGACGGCCGTGCACGGCTTGGGGGCGAAGGCCGAACCCGAACTCAAGCGACTCTGGACCGATCCCAACCCACGCTTCCGCGCCCGGGCCCTCCAACTCCTGGCCCGGATCCCGGGTCGCACCCAGGCCTGGGTCGATACCGCCCTGGCGGATCGCGATTCAGACCTGCGCATCGTCGGACTCCGCATCGCACGCTCCGAAGGACTCGATCTCATTCCCCTGGTCAAGCGCCTGGTGAACGACCCGGAGCCGCAGGTCCGCCGTGAGTGCGCCATTGCCCTGCGCCACCAGCGTTCACCGGAAATGCCGGGCCTCTGGGCGCAGTTGGCCGCCCAATCGGATGGCAAGGACCGTTGGTACACCGAAGCCTTGGGAATCGGTGCCGACCGCAATTGGGACGCCTGTCTGGACGCCTATCTTGAAGCCCGCGGTGGCATCTGGAACACGACTTCGGGACGCGAGATCCTCTGGCGTTCCCGCGCCCGCAAGACCCCTTCCCTGCTGGTCAAGGTGCTCAAGGATCCCTCCACCGGAGAGAAGGAGAAGCCCCGCTTCCTCCGCGCCTTCGACTTCCAATCGGGACCGGAGAAGGACGCCGCGCTGATCGAACTGCTCACCAACTCGACCCAGCCGTAGAGCAGACCGCCTATTCGACGCCCAGTCGGTAGAACCACGACAGTGCATCCGCCACCAACGCCGGATCGGCCAGGAGATTGATCCCCGGGGTGGCTTCGATGCCCGATCGCCACACCGTGTATGGTCCACCCGGGGACCGGCTTCGCAACAGGGTATAGCGTCGGCCTGCGACGCTCGCCCATTCCAGCGGGAATCCGGGCTGGCCCGACACCTGCAATCGCAGCACCGAACGGGCATCCAGGGGATCGGTTCCAGCCACCCGCTCCCCCAACTCGTTCTGTCCGTCGCCGTCCCGATCCGATCCCGGCGATCCCGCCAGATCATGCAACGCCCGCAACTCCCATTCATCCGGCAGCCCGTCGGAATCGACGTCCGATCGCCCCAGATCGAACTCGAGGAGACGGGCCTGGTTGCCCGGTGCGTTGTGAAGGTAAACCGCCAGTACCGGAATGCGCCCCGTCGTGGTGAAGCCCGCACCCACCGCGTGGCTCCGGCGCACCGTCATCCGCGCACGGGCATCGGCCGATTGCCAGGGACCCCCGTCGATTCCATACGCCGTCCCATCCGCCACCATCCGCGACGCGTCGAAGCGGATCCAGGGCGTCTGATCGTTGAGCCGCCCCCGGGTCACTGCACGGTAACGGAAGGCGGTCCGGCCGGCCGCCAATCCGAGATCACGTCCCGTGGCCGAAAGAACCGCCACGCCATTCAGAAACGTCGCGGGATCGTTGGTCCCCGGAATCAGCGCATTCCAACTGGCCGCGGCGAACAGAGGGGCTCCCGACCGCGGATCCACCGCGGTCACGAACGCGTCATTGGCCGTCGCATCGCTCTCCAGATTGTTGGCCTGGATGGTTCCGGTGTTCCCATTCGCCAGCACGAGATCGACCGAACCGTTGGAGTCCCGGTCGATCTCCACTTCCACGTCGAGGAACTGACGCTGCGGAGCCAGTCGCGGTCCGGCGGCCACCACGGCAAAGAACAGGCGCGTGTTCTCGATCGTTCCTGCCTGCATGAAATCACTGGTCGCCCCCGCCGCCACGATGTCGGACCAGGCACGGTCATCCGTGTAGCCTTGCGCCGCGTCCCGGTAGCCGGACAGGAAGAGCCCGACCAACGGATGCTCGTGCCCTCCCTCGCCGCCGGAGGGAACGGGCATTTCGACCGGATCGCCCACCGGGACCCCGGCCAACACCGCACCCGGCACCCGGACCGAGAGAGCCCTCGGAGCGCAATGCCACGGGACATGAAGATCGACAGGCCCGCCCAGGAACCACAGCTGACCGGAGGCCTCGGGAATGCCGTGCCGATGGCCGCCCAGATACTCCTTTGACGACGATTCATCCGCATCCGCCACCCACTGGGAAGGATCCACCTGCAGGACCACCGAGAGTTCGGCGGTACCCCCGGCGGGCACGATGACCTCCATGGATTGCGGTACCAGTCGCACGCCGGGTTGGTCGAGCGTGTTCGAGGAGGCGACGCGATACGTCACGGCCGTCAGCCCGCGGTTCACCAGGCTGACCATCTGGGTACGGGTCACGGGCGACGACGCGAGGATCGCCCCGAACGAAAGACTCACCGCCCCGGGATCAGCCAGGCCCCGCGCCACGACGGAAGTCTTGATCGCCGCGGCCACCGCCAGGCGTCCCGCGCCCACACGCGACTCCGGATAGGGGGCACCGTTGGTGGCACGCATCGGAGTGAACGCCGTATTCATCAGCGCGGCCTTGATCTCCGCCGCCGGCCACCCGGGATGCGCCTCGCGCAGCAGGGCTGCGGCACCGGCCACGTGCGGTGCCGCCATGGAGGTGCCGGTCTCGGCGACGGGGTCGAGGCCAGTGCCGGCCCGGGCCGAGTCAATCGAGGAACCCGGTGCGGAAAGGTCGGGCTTCAACCGGAGTGTGGGCCACACCAGCCCGCGGGAGCTGCTCTCCGCCAGCGTATCGGCCAACTCGGGGAATCGGATGGTGGTCTCCGCGGAAAGCGTGACCTCAACCCCTTCCGCGGTCGTCAGAAGCGGTTTGAGGCGGTCACCGACATCCTTGCCGATCATCACCGCCGGAATGGTCAGCATCGACGCATCCCCGATTCCCGCCATGCCCACGGGCGGACCGTCCACATTGTTCACGACCATCACCCCGATCGCGCCGGCGGCCTGAAGGGCCTTCACCTTGTCGATGAAGTAGCAAACGCCGCGATCCACCAGGGCGATCCGGCCCGCCAACTGCGCAGCGTTCTGCACCGGTTCACACGCCAGGGCGGGCTGCACCAGCACCAACCGCGAACGGATTGGCTGCATGCCCGCCAGGGCCGGAGTAAAGGACGCCTCCACCGCCGGGAACAGCCCCGCCACGCTTGCCGGTTGTTCGACCCGCACCGCCCCAGTCGAGTACCCGCTGTCGTAGCTGTTCGCCACGGCGATCCCCGCGGGGGACACGGCGGGCGAGTCGATCTTGAAGACGGCGTTGCCTCCGTTCCCGGCTGAAAGCACCACCACGCAGCCCAGCGCCGTCAACCGGCCCACCGCCGAAATCTCCGGATCCGAAGGCTCCTCCTCTCCGAACGAGGAGCCCAGCGACAGGTTCAACACATCCAGATGATCGGAGGGATCTCCGTCGCCATTCGGGTCTGCCGCATGGTTGAGCGCCTGCACCACGATGCTGGTTGAAGTCAGGCCGCCACGCCCGAAAACCTTGATGGCATAGAGGGAAGCTTCCGGTGCCACCCCGGGAGCCACCCGCCATTCGATCGAGTCCACTTCCGTTCCATAGGGTCCCCGGTACGGCACCCCGGCGCGGGTCACGCCCGAGCCGGCGGCGATTCCGGCCACGTGACTTCCATGGCCGTTCTCCAGTGGATCCAGCGGATCCGGGTCAGGCTGCGGGCCTGCCGTGGCAGAATTCGAGGAGTCGTAGTCGTCCCCGACCAGATCAACCCCCCCGACCACCTTCGCCGTCGGAAAGGTCCCGGGTTCAATCCGCTTCGGATCGTTGGCCCGATGGTCGGCAACGACCCCTGCCCCACCGAAATCGCCATGAAGATAATCGATGCCCGAGTCGATGATCCCGATGCGGATCCCGCGGCCCGTCCGTCCCGGAATCCCCTGCCAGACCTGACGCGCCCCCACCGCGGCCACACTCGACTGGAGACGACGCGCATGATGCCGTTCTCGGACGACCGCTCGGACGTTGGGCAATGCCCGGAGTGACTCGACGGCGTCTGGTGGCACCTCGACAAACGCCGCATGATTCAGAAGCGAATACGTCTGCAAGACCTGTCCCCCGGCGGAAAGCACCCACGCGGCCAGGGCCTCCTGCTCGGCCGCCATCGTTTGCCGGCGCGACTCGACGGCCGCGGGCGCCGCGGCCCGTCCGCCTTCCGAGACCAAGGGTTCCCCCACAAACACCACGAACAGCCGCGATGGCATTTCGGCCGCCCCCGCCCGCGCCAGCAAGGCGAGGCCCAGCAGCATGCATCCCACCCTGCCGATCGACCGGAATCCATTACGTCGCCACATCAGATACCGCGAAAGTAGCAATCGCCGCGCCGGAACCAATCCTTGCGACGTCCCCGCTTGCGGCTCAGGGGATCTGAAGATTTCGGTTTCAAGATTCAGGTCGTCGTGGGTTCCTCATTCAACGGGGGCGGCAATGGACGTCTCCGGCCGGTTTTGGATCAGACGAACCACACCTCATGAAAAGCATGCTCCTGCCGCTGTTGACCGGGGGCATCGTGCTGGTGCGGATCCTGGTCAACCCGATCTCCAACGTCTTTCAGAAGCAACTGGCTCAAAAATCGATGGAGCCAGTGATCATCATTGGCACCACCCACGGATTGCTGGCCCTCGGACTGATTCCCCTGTTCCTGCTGGGGGCAGTGGCGTTCCCGATTGCCGGAGCATTCTGGTGGAGCATCGGCATCGCCGCGTTTCTGGCGGTGACCAGCAACGTGCTGCTGGTGCAGGCGCTGAAGACGGGAGACCTCTCGATCCTCGGGCCGCTCAATGCCTACAAGGCCCCCGTCAGCATGGCCATCGCCGCGATCCTGATCAGCGAGACCCCCACCGCCCGGGGCGTGCTCGGAGTGTTGCTCATCGTTGCCGGGAGCTACCTCATCCTCGATCGCCCCACCGGAATGGGTGCGTCACAGAACGTCGTCTCCTTCTGGAAGAATCAGGGCATCCAACTCCGACTGATGGCCCTGTGCCTCTCGGCGACCGAGGCGGTGTTTCTGAAGCGCGCCCTGCTGGTGTCGTCCCCGCTCGCCACCTTCGCGGGGTGGGCAATCCTCGGAGTTCCCGTCGCCGTGGTTGCCGCCGTCTTCCTGTTACCCCGGCCCGTGGAAGCCGGGCGAACCCTCCTGAAGCAGCATCGCTGGACCTGCCTCGGGCTTGCGGCCACGACGGGAGCCATGCAACTGACCACGCTGTTCACTTTTGGAAAGCTCCAGGTCGGCGCGTCGCTCGCCCTGTTCCAACTTTCCGCCTTGGTCAGCGTCTTCCTCGGGCACCGCTATTTCAACGAAGGCAATCTCCGCCAACGACTGGTCGGCACCGGCGTGATGGTCGCCGGAGCGATGCTGATCGTCTCCGGCGGCACCCGGCCTTAGGAAACGACCCGTTTGAGCTGCAGGCGCTTGACCACTTCCTCCGCCAACACCTCGTAGGCCGCCGCGCCCGCACTGTACCGGTCGTAGTGGATGATCGGCTTGCCGAAACTCGGAGCCTCCGCCAGACGGGTCGTCCGGGGAATCACGGTGTCGAACACCTGCTCGCCAAAGTGCTGGCGAACCTCTCCCACCACCGACTGCGCCAGCTTGGTGCGGGAATCAAACATGGTCATGAGCACGCCCAGGATCCGGAGGGTCGGATTGATCCCGCCCTCGCGGACCTGCGCCAGGATCCGGGTCACGGTGGCGATCCCCTCCAACGCGTAGTACTCGCACTGGAGCGGAATGATCAGGTGATCGCTTGCGGCATACGCATTGAGCGTGAGCAATCCCAGCGCCGGCGGGCAATCGAGCAGGATCACATCGAACCTTCCGGAGTCTTTCAACGGTCCAAAGGCCTGTCGGAGGCGGAGGAGATTGTCATCGGCCCGGGCCAGTTCCACCTCCGCGCCGCACAGGTCAACCTCGCTGGGAATGACTTCCAATCCCGGAAAGGCGGTGGGACGCACCCTTTCCAGCAACCCGCCCTCTCCCAGCAACGGGCGATAGACCGAGCCTCCCTCGATCTTCTCCAGTCCGACACCCGACGTGGCATTGGCCTGCGAGTCGAGATCGACCAGCAGGACGCGGTATCCCAGCGCGGCAAGGCAGGCCGCGAGGTTGACGGTGGTGGTGGTCTTGCCGACTCCGCCCTTTTGATTGGCGACGGCGATCACATGCGCTGACACGGGACGATCAAGCGCGACCGGGCGCCCGACTGGCAACCCTGAATCGGGAGATCCACACAGGATCCAACATTGAACCCCACGGAAGGGTGGGCTATCTCCGAAGAACCTCATGGGTGAAATCCTTGTGATCGGTCACCGGAATCCGGACACCGACGCCATCTGCTCCGCCATTGGATACGCTGAATTCAAGCGCAGGACCGGCATGCGCAACGCCGTGGCCGCCCGGTGCGGGGACACCAATGACCGGATCGATTTCGTGCTGCGCACCTTCGGCGTGCCTGCTCCGAAGTTTGTCGGGGATGTCTCCCCGAAGATCCAGGATGTGATGCGCGGCAACGTGTTCTCCGTCCCGCCCCGCACGCCCCTGATGGACGCGCTGGCGTTGATGGACGAAAAGAACATCCGCGTGCTGCCGGTTCTCGACGGCGAACGTCGTTGCCTCGGACTGTTGTCGGTGTTCAAGGCGAGCAAGTTCTTCTTCCCTTCGCACAACCGCATCTTCGACAGCCGTCGGGTGGTCGCCTCCGTGCGTTCGCTGGCCCGAACGCTTCAAGGCAAGATGCTATGCGCCTTCGAACCCGATCTGGAGAACGACCTGATCCTCATGATCGGCGCGATGAAGACCGCTTCCTTCGCCTCGCGCCTTCCCAATTACGCGCCGGAGAAGCTGCTGGTCGTCGTCGGCGACCGAGAAGAAATCCAGATCGCCGCCATCGAAAGCCGCGCCCGCTGCGTGATCATCACCGGAGGCTACGCCGTCTCCGACCACGTGCGCGACCTCGCGCAGGCACACGAGGTCAGCCTGGTCCTCTCGCCGCATGACACCACCACCACCGCCATGCTCTGCCGTTCCGCCATCGCGGTGGAAAATCTCCTTCGCTCGGACTATCTGGCCTTCCGCCCCGAGGAACATCTGGCCGCGGCCCAACGCCTGGCCGCCGCATCGCAGTTTCAGGCGTTCCCGGTCATCGATGACCAGCAACGCGTCATCGGCATCGTCTCGAAGTCGGACTTCCTCCGGAAAGTGGAACGCCAATTGATCCTGGTGGATCACAACGAACTTTCCCAGGCAGTCCAGGGCGCGGACCAGGTGGAGATCATCGAGATCATTGATCACCACCGCCTGGGAGCCTTCACCACCCAGCAACCCATCCTTTTCCGCAATGAACCGGTGGGTTCGACCAGCACCATTGTCGCCGATCAATTCCTCACCCACGGCGTCGAACTGCCGCCGAGCATCGCCGGATGTCTCCTGGCCGGTCTTGTGTCGGATACCCTCAACCTGACGTCCCCGACCACCACCAAGCGGGATGCCGAGGTGCTCTCGGCCCTCGAAAAGCTCGCCGGGGTCAATGCACGGGAGTTCATCGACAAACTCTTCAGCTCCGGATCGGTGCTCACGTCCAAGCCTGCGGCCCAGGCGATCACCACCGACTGCAAGGAATACACCGAAGGCTGCCGCCGCTTTTCGGTCGCGCAGATCGAGGAACTCGGCTTCGAACACTTCTGGAAGCGGAAATCCGACGTCATCGGCGCCCTTGATCGGTACTGCCAGTCCAGCAGCTACTTCTTTTCCGCCCTGCTGGTCACCGACGTCGTCCAGCAGACGTCGCTGTTGCTGCTGTCCGGTGATCCCCGGTTCCGCGCCCAGGTTCATTACCCGGAGGTCGAACCCGGCATCTACCAACTGGACGGCATCGTCAGTCGCAAAAAGCAGCTGCTTCCGTACCTCACCCAGAGCCTCAAGACCCTGGGCGGGCCGGACGGCCACTGAAGCGTTGCCTGGGCGCATCTTGGCACTGCCCCCGATCAGTTGGGCGGCGACACAAACCTGGGTAGCTGCCGACGTGAGGAGGCGGATGT
>JBDNHZ010000204.1:0-6775 GCA_041688515.1 Verrucomicrobiota bacterium | reverse complement strand
GGTGAGGGGGGTGTTGCGGGAGATGACCTGGCCGGCGCTGATCTGGCGATTGCCAGCCGTGCCGGTAAAGGGGGCGAGGATTCGGGCATCGCGCAGTTGGCGCCGACGCAACTCCACGGTGGCCTCGTTCATGGTGAACGTGGCGGCAGCCTGCTCGAATTCCTGCTGGGAGATCAGCTTCTCGACGCTGAGTTGCTTGGCCCGGGCGAAGTTGGCCTCCGCCAGCTTCTGGCTGGCCTCGGCCTCGTGCAGCGAGGCGGTGAACTTGCTCTCGTCGAGAGTGAGCATCATGGACCCCTTCTTCACCCGCTGTCCTTCCTCGAAGCCGATCTCCGCCACCAGGCCGTCGGCCTCGGACTTGATCTCGACGAACTCGTTGGCGGCAATCGAGCCCACCAATGGGACCACTTCGATCACCGGCTTTTCGCGCACGAGGATGGCCACCACCTGAACGGCCATGCCGCCGGGAGCCCCACCGGGACCGCCTTTGGGGGCGGCCTTCGGTTTGCAGCCGGGGGCCATTACAAGACCGGCGAGGGCGACGAACAGGATTCCAAGGTGCTTCATTCGACAGGTTCGTCTTCGGTTGCAGAGCCAACTTCGGACGACAGAAACCAAGATTTAAGCCGTTCGGGCAGCAGAACGGAAGCCGTCATTTTAGGTTGGCGACGACTGGGGCGCATTCTGTTCCGGTGGGGAACGCGCGTGGGCCGGGAGCGATAAGGGGCACGGTCCGCTGAGCGCAGATCCCCTGCGCGCGGAACTCATTCCGCGGCCTTTCTTCGCGGCTTTGCGGCTTCGCGTGACACGATCCTCGGAGTCGCCAACGCAGGGTTGCGGCTCAGCACTTCGCCGTCAGGCGCTTCTTCCCGAAGGTGCCCCGTTTTCCACCTTGCGGATCGAGTCCGCCGCGGAGGGCACCTCGCACGCGGTGTTGCCAAGGTCGGCGGTGACCGGGCCGATCTGCTCGGCGATCATCCAGGGCGAAGTCGGCACCAGGTCGAGGAACTGGAGACGGATCTGGGGGTGATCGACCCGATCTCCCACCTCAGCGTCGAGGGCCTATTCGTTCCAAGGGTTCACGGTGGGCACGTCTGGGACGTCGTTGGTGTTCCGGGGAACCACCGCAAGCCCGTGTTCCTCCGCGAGTGCACCGATCACGGTGTCCGGCCAGGATTTGACGATGCCAGCGTCCCGGCGACGCTGGCAGACTCTGGCCAAGTGCATCGAGGGTTTGATCTCTGCGGGGAAGCTCGAAGCCCAAGTCACGGAGTCTGGCAATGGGTTCAAGAAAGGTGGACTTCCGTTTCCGCTCCTGAGGCTTCATCGGGACGGTCTCGTTCCGGCGTGGGTCCCGTTCAAGGCGGTTGCCGACCCGGACGGATGACCTGAAAAGCGGCGAGAAACGAGGGAAGGGGAAGAGCCGAGGATTGGCTCCAGAGGTAGGACTTGAACCTACAACCACACGGTTAACAGCCGCGTGCTCTACCATTGAGCTACTCTGGATCCGTAACGGGGGCGCAAAGTAGCGATGCCCATTTGTGTGCGTCAACGCGATTTCCGGAAATTCTCTCGGAGCGCCCCGAAAAGGAGTTGGAAGGGGCCGCCGGGAACCTCTGCCCTTGGTCCACCGGGAGGCGAATCTGGCGACCGCCAGGGTCTTGATTCAGTGCCAACGCCACTACCGGCCCTGACCGCAGGAGCGTGGGATGGGAAGAAGCGGGCGAGGACGCCCGCGATCCCGGGACGGTCCGATGGAAAACAGGATTGCCATGGAGACAGGGGTGGGCCTTTGATACGCATACGTATGAACGACCCCGGCCGTGCGCCGTCCGCTCTTCCCAGGATGAGTCTTACCACCTGGCTCGTCTGCGCCATCGCCGCCATCGGCTTTGCCTTCGACATCTATGAGTTGCTCATGCTCCCCCTCATCATCAAGCCCGCCATCGCCGCTCTCAGCGTGCCCATGGTCGATGCGCTGGTGCAGGGGGGAATGCCGCGGCCCGAGGCCATGGCCAGCTTCGCTCCCGGCGGAAAGAACTATGTCGCCTGGGCGCGCCTGCTCTTCTTCGTCCCGGCTCTCGCCGGCGGTGTGTTCGGGTTGCTCGGGGGGTATCTGACCGATCGCCTGGGACGGCGTCGGGTGCTGACCTTCAGCATCCTGCTCTACGCCTTCTCAGCGCTGGGCGCGGGTTTTGCCACGTCGTTGGGGCAACTGCTCGTGCTGCGATGCCTGGTGTTTGTCGGTGTGTGCGTCGAGTTCGTGGCGGCGGTGGCGTGGCTGGCGGAATTGTTTCCGAACCACGAACAGCGCGAGAAGGTGCTCGGTTATACCCAGGCGTTTTCCTCCCTGGGTGGATTCATGGTGGGCGGGGCCAGTTTCCTCGCGGCGGAGTGGGCCTCGTCGCTGCCGGCCATCCACTCGGGTCACGAAGCCTGGCGGTACACGCTGATCTCGGGGGTGATTCCGGCGCTGCCGTTGATCCTGATCCGGCCCTTCCTGCCTGAGTCGCCGGTGTGGGCGCAGAAGAAGGCGAGTGGGGCCTTGCAACGGCCCTCGATCCTGGAGTTGTTCAGCCCGGCGCTTCGTCGCACAACCTTGGTCACCACGCTGGTGTTGGCGGCCAGCTACGGGATTGCCTTCGGCGCGATCCAGCAGCTGCCCCAGATCCTGGGGGGACCGAAGGGTCACGCCGCGATCCAGGCGACAGCCAAAGCGGCCCGGGAGAAGGTCGCCGCCGACGGGGTGGCGGTGGGCAAGCCGGCGACTCCGCCGCAGTTGAACCAGGCGGCGGGGAATGCGACCGACAAGGCGATTTCCAAGATCACCATGGCCCAGGAAGTAGGAGGTCTCCTCGGTCGATTTGCCTTGGCCATGCTGGCGGGTTGGGTCGTCAGTCGGCGCGCGCTGCTCCGCATTTTCCAGATCCCGGCCTTGATCGTGGTCCCGGCCCTGTTCTGGTGGATCTCCACCAAACTGCCCGACGCCGGCTCCCTGGATGCCATCCGGATCGGCGTGTTCGTCGCCGGGTTCCTGACGGTGGCGCAATTCAGTTTCTGGGGGAATTACATCCCTCTGGTATTCCCGCTGCATCTGCGGGGGACGGGCGAGAGCTTCGCAGCCAACATTGGTGGACGGGTCATCGGAACCGCGGCGGCCTGGTTCACGATCACCTTCTCACAGTCCACACCGCCGGATCCGACCAAGATCGCCGTGGTGGGAGCCATTGTGGCAGGCAGCTATTGCTTGATGGGAGTGATCCTGACGCAGTGGCTGCCGGAGCCCGGCAAGATCGACGAGTGAATGGCACAAGCCTGATCCTGCTGGTTGCAATTTGCCCGCGGGTGGAGACGCTCCAAGCATGCTCGCGGTGCCTGTCACTTTCCCGCGGTGGAGGTCTGGTTCATGAACCGGCCTCCCACGCTCCCTCCTCCGCTTCCGCCGCGGCTGTCCATGTCACAGCCGCCGCCGCTTCCGCAGACGGGGCGGCGGTCGAAGCCGCGGCATTCGCCTCTTCGACGACTCGCGCGGGTGATGGTGTGGACGGTGCTCTTGGGCGTCCTCGCTTACCGCTTCCTGATCTTTCGTCCGGAGCCGGAGTTCAGGCCGGGATTTCGCGCCCGGATGGGCGGTCAGGAGGGAGGGCGAGACCGACGCGGGGGGCGTGTTCTCATGCCCCAGGGAAAGACGCTGGCGGAATTTCCCACCAACCTCTGGCGCATTGAGCTCGAACTGACCCCCAAGGCCGAGGCCACTCTGCGCCGGCACCACCAGCAGTTCCGCGGGAGGGGTGAGCTGGATACGGGAAATCGTCCTGAAGTGATGCTGACCGTTCACGAGGGCGGAGTGACTTATACCAACGTCGCGGTGCATCTGAAGGGCGCGGCGGGCAGTTTCCGGCCCTACGACGACACCCCGGCTTTCACGCTCAACTTTTCGAAGCACGTCAAGGGACAGCGCTTCCACGGTTACTCCAAGATCTCGCTCAACAACTCGGTCCAGGATCTGACGTTGATGCACGAGATGTTGAGCCGGGAATTGTTCCGGGCCGCAGGCGTTCCGGTGCCCCGGGCCCATCACGGAACGGTTGTGGTCAATGGTCGGGACTTGGGCGTGTACGTGGTGGTCGAGGGCTGGAGGAAGCCATTTCTCAAGCAACACTTTCCGGACGTCTCGGGGAACCTCTACGACGGCGGTTTTGTCCAGGACATCGACGGCAATCTGTCCGTGGTTTCAGGCGAAGATCAGGATTCTCATCCCGGCCTGAAAAGATTGTCCGATGCCGTCCGGATTCCCGATCGCACCCTGCGTTGGGCGCGCCTTCCCCAGGTCCTCGACGTGGACCGGTTCCTGACTCATCTCGCCCTCGACGCGATGCTCTGCAACTGGGACGGGTACGCGATAAACCGGAACAACTACCGGATCTTCCATGATCGTTCCACCGACCGGATGGTGTTCATGCCGCATGGACTCGACCAGTTGTTCGGGGCTGGAGGTCGGATGGGAGTGCAGTCCACGATCCAGCCGCCGATGCGGGCGAAGGTAGCTCAGGCGGTCTTGTCCACTCCGGCAGCGCGCCAACTCTATCGAGCCCGGCTCGCGGAACTTCAGACCAATGTTTTCGGGGAAGAGCGCATCATCGGCCGGATCCGGGAGATCGATGCGACCCTGCGGCCGACGCTCGCCGTTTATCATCCGTCGTTGGCCACCGAACACGATCGCCGGGTCGAAGATCTGATCCGGCGGGTCAGCGCCCGGGCGGCAAGCATCCGGGAACAACTGAATCGTCCGCAGGAACTGCTGAAATTTGACGACGATCATGTCGCCCGATTGACTGGATGGCGTTCATCCAGCACCGAGGAGAACGAGGGACGGGTGACCTTTGAGCAGAAGTCGCCCGAGCAGCCGGGATTGTGGGTGCGTTTGCGCGGGGAAGGTGCGACCGGTTCCTGGCGCACACGGGTGCGTCTGGAGGAGGGCACGTATCGTTTGCAGGGACGGGTGCGGACCGGGATCCCTGGCGCCGGAACGGACGGGGCCGGGGCCTATGCCGGCCTGCGCATGAGCGGAGTCCGCAGTGAGTTCACCGACGTGGGCCAGGGAGAGTGGGTCCCACTGAATTTCGAGTTCGACTGCGATGGTCCCGTCAATGAAGTCGAGTTGGTGGCCGAAGCAGTCGGAATCGGTGGCCGTGCCGAGGTCGAGTTCGACCTGGCCTCCCTTCGCCTGGTCCGGCTGACCGCGTCGGGGCCGTGAGACGGAAAGCCGGAGGCGTCGGCGTTCTGGCGCGAAAGGATTCCTGGCCCGGCAGACGTCCGCTGGGGACGGTATAAGGGACCGCCGGATCGCCGGCCAGAGTGAGGACGGGCTCATCCGGCGTGACGGCAAAGAGGGAAAGCCAGCGCAGACGACAGGGATGTGGGTGCGTCATGCACCGTTTCTGCCGGACCCGCCGCTGTTTTCAAGATCGTTGGCCCCCCTCTGCTCGGGCCGGACGCATCGCTTGGAGCGGTCCTCGGCGTTTCGGACTCGCGGAGCTCGCTCCAACGTGGGCCCAGCGCCCCTGGGTTAGATGCGACCCAGAAGCAGGAGGACCACGATGATCACCAAGATCAGGCCCAGGCCGCCACTGGGGTAATAGCCCCAACCGCGGCTGTGAGGCCAGCTCGGGATCGAGCCCAGAATCATCAGCACCAAGACCACCACCAGAATTGTTCCCAACATATCGAGCCTTTCATTGAAGCGGACCGCCATCGTCGGCCACCCGAGGGGGTGACCGTCACGTTCCGCCTTTGTTTCGTTGATCCTTGGGTGAAATGCCCGAATTCAACCATGGGGTATTTACCCCACAACCGCGACGGCGTCCGGGGCATCGGGACGTCTTGTGTTGCGGATAAGCTTGATGCCTTCGAGGACCAGAAGGGGAATGGTGCCGATCGCGAGGTAGACCAGCCCATCGAGGAATGGCACGGGCGCGGTCTTGAGCAGCCGAATCATGGTCGCGTTTTGTTGGCTGAAGATCTGGAGGGCAAAGGAGCCCATCACCACCATCACCAGACTCAGGTTGGTGTGAAGCGGGATCCGCCAGACCGGGAGGGTGGCACTGCGGACTCCAAACGAACGGAGGAGCTCCGCATACACCAGGACGCCGAAGGCCGCCGCCCGCGCCTCCCCCGGGGTTCCCGTTCGAAGTACCCAGGCATAAGTCGCGAACGCCACTCCCGCGGTCAGGAAGCCCGTCAGGAGCATCATCCGTAGAAACGGATGGTTGGCGATCCGACTGGAATGCGGACGCGGCTTCCGGAGCATGACGTCGGGATCGATCGGGTCAGCGACGAGGCAGATGGCCGGCAATCCGTCGGTGAGGAGATTGATCCACAAGAGGTGGATCGGCAGAAGCGGGGTGGGCATCCCGGCAAGGACGCAGACGGTCATGAGCAACAGTTCACCCGTGTTGCCGGCCAGCAGGTATTGGAGGGTCTTGCGGATGTTGTCATACGTGCCGCGCCCCTCTTCCACGGCCGCCACGATGGTGGCGAAGTTGTCATCGGTGATCACCATGTCCGCCGCCTGCTTGGTGACCTCGGTCCCCGATCGACCCAGGGCGATCCCGATATCGACCCCCTGCAACGCCGGGGCGTCGTTCACTCCGTCGCCGATCATGGCGACCACCGAACCATCGGACTTCAGGGCGCGGACGATGCGCAGCTTGTGCTCAGCGGTGACGCGGGCATAGACCGGCACCTCAGCGGCGCGTCGGTTCAGGTCGGCTTC
>JBDNHZ010000029.1:0-8073 GCA_041688515.1 Verrucomicrobiota bacterium | reverse complement strand
TCCCTTCCCCAACGCCGGCGCGACCGCAGCAGCCGGTTGGCCGAAAGAAGCGCAGAATCAAAAGAAGAGGACGGCAGCGACCGCATCGTCCCAACGCCTGCAACCGCACCCCTTCGGCTTCCCCTTCTTTTGTCGCCTTTCGTTCCTTTCGGCAAGTTGCGCTGGTTTCGGCCCAGCGATCTC
Source organism: Verrucomicrobiota bacterium (assembly GCA_041688515.1). GTDB lineage: Bacteria > Verrucomicrobiota > Verrucomicrobiia > Limisphaerales > UBA9464 > UBA6176. The sequence goes on along the minus strand of JBDNHZ010000029.1, from coordinate 7,890 downwards.
ACCGCAGAGCCAGCGTCGCGGTACGGCTCCGCGGAACTCTGCGGCCCCTGCGATCTCTGCGGTGAATTCATGCCCGGTCCCCACTTCTCGAGTGAACCCTTGGGGCGGTAAGGGAAGGCAGCGGGCGAGGACGTCCGCGGTCCCAGGTCCCTCGCGGGACGCTTGCGTGAGTTTTGCTTTGCTCTCACGGCTGGGGTCCCGTCAGCCTTCCAGCATCTCGCCTATGCAAGAGGAGCACCGTACAGCGTCGTCCCCGGGGCGGCTGCTGCCTTGGATCATCTCGGCCATCGCGCTGGCCATCTATCTGATCACCGTCAGCCGCTGGGTCACCGTCCAGAGCCTGACCGTGGTAGCGCAAGTCGGGGGCTGGGACGACAATCTGCCCGCCAATGCGCCGTTGCTCTATCTGTTGACGCGGCCGCTGGCTCTGTTGCCCAGCTCCATCCTGCCCGTGGCCGGCAACCTCTTCACGGTCCTGCTGGCGGCGGCGACCCTGTGGACCCTTTGCCGCTGCATCCTCCTGCTCCCCCAAGACCGGACCCATCCCCAGCGGATCCGTGGCTACGCCGACGGACGGCCCCTGCACACGCGCCTGTTCTGGATCCCGCCGATGATCGGCTGTGCGTTGTTCGGGCTTCAGCTCACCACTTGGGAGCATGCCACCTCCTTCTCGGGTGAGATGCTCAACGCCCTCGTGTTCGGCAGTGCCGTCCGGGCCCTGCTCGAATACCGGCGCAGCAAGAACGACCGTTGGCTGGATCTGATGGCGCTGCTGGTGGGCGTCGGGATCACCAACAACTGGGGAATGATCGGATTCGTTCCGGCCTTCGCCGGTGCCGTCCTGTGGATCGGCGGCTGGGAAAACCTGAAGGCGCAGCGGATCCTCCGTCTGTTCGCCATCGGATGCGCCGGATTGCTCCTGTACTTGGTGACCCCGCTGGTCGGGGCCGGCCGGGGCGGGCTCCCGGATTCCTTCGGAGGCGCCCTGTGGGCGCTGATCACCACGCAAAAGGCCTTCGTGGTGGGAATTCCCAAGGGTCGTTTCCTAATGTTGGCGGCGGTGATGATCCTCCCGCTGGCGGCGGCGGGAATCCGGTGGTCGAGCCCGCGCGGGTCCGGGCTGGAGCGGATGGCTACCTTCGGTGCGCTGACGTTGCTTCAGTTGAGTTGGCTGGGTGCGAACCTCTGGATGGCCTTCGACGGCGTCTTCAGTCCCCGGGCACTGATCACCACGGACGCGGGCTATGCGGCGCTTCCCCTGCTGACGTTCCACTTCTGTGCGGCACTGTCCGTCGGGTACATTGCGGGATACTTCCTCGTGCTGGGGACCATCACGCCGGACCGCCAATGGAGCCGTGCGGACCTGGCCGGCGGTTTCATCCACCGCGTGCTCGCCTGGTTGGTAATGGCCGCCGCAGCGGTGCTTCCTGCGGCGTTGGCCGTGCGGAATTGGCATCCGATCCAGATCCAGAACGGCCCGATCCTGTCCGAGCTCGCGATCAACCTGCTGGCACCGCTCCCGAAGACTCCGGCGGTGGTCGTCACGGATGACAGCCTTCTGCACGCGCTTCTCGACGCCCAGATCCGGCGCACCCCTGGAACGGTCGGCCACCTGCTGATCCAATCCCGACGGGGCCCGGAGGCCCGGTATCGTCAGCACCTGTACAAGGCGCACGGGGCGCAGTGGCCGGACCTGAAGAACCTGATCGGCCTCCAGGAAAACATCGGCGGTGCCTTTCTGGGACTCCTGACCAAGGCGGCCATCACCAACGCGGCCTTCACGCTGAATCCCTCCACCACCTTCCTCAACGAGCCCAACTATCTGGTGCCGGCAGGAGCGATCTACGCCTTCCGGCCGTATCAACCGGGACAGATTGCCACCCCTCCCCTCTCGGACGCCGAAGCCGCCTCCATTACCGCCTACTGGAACGGTCAGAAAGACGTTCTCGACCACGTCGTCGTCGGAGCCACCGACAAGAAGGCCCTGGCACCGCGCTACGCCGCGTCTTTCTGGTCGCGGACGGCCAACACCCAGGGCGTGCGATTCCAGCAGAGCGGCCGACTCGACATGGCCAGCCAGCTTCTGGCCCTTGCCCGTAAACTCGACCCGGAAAACCCAAGTGCCCTGGTCAACACGGCGGTGAACGATCTCCTGCGCCAGGGCAAACCGATTGATCCTTCGGTCCGACGATCGATCGAGACGCTGGGGGTCGGCATCATCGAGGAGTTTGGTCCGATTGATGAACCCCGTTTCCTCGAGCAACTGGGCAATCTCGCCCTGGATCTGGGCGACCCCCTGGTGCGCGCCTCGGCCAATGCCTTCCTTCGGGCCCGAAGCCTCGATCCGCTGAGCCTCGACGCCGCCATCGGCTACGCCCGGGCCTGTGTGTCGGCCAACGAACCGAAGTTTGCGCTCGAAGCCCATGCGCAGGCCATCGCGCTGGCGACCAAGGTCAAGCCCACGCCGGCCCAGCGCAGCCAGTTGTTCCGGGTCGAAGCCACCGCCCGGATGCGGTCCGGTGATCTGCCCGGGGCCGAGTTGGTCCTGCTCCGTGGCACTGAGGAACTCCCGGACGACGTGCCGGTACTGGACCTCCTTTCCTTCGTCTATACCCAGACGGACAAACCGGAGAAGTCGCTTCCCTACCTCGATCGCCTGCTCAAGTTGAAGCCCGACGACGAAGCACTGCTCCAGCGCCGCGGTTATCTCCTCATCCAGTTGGGCAAGGTGGACGAGGCAACGGCGGTGTTCGACCGGATCCTCAGTCGCCACCCGGACGACGTGGACGCGTTGATGAACCGCGGCACCGCGCATCTCGCCGCCAACCGCGCGGAGAAGGCGTCCGAGGATTTCGAGACGGTCCTCCGCCGGGTCCCGGACGCAATTGATGCGCGCGTCGGCCTCTCGGAAGTGGCCCTGCGCAAGAAGGACAAGGACGGAGCCATCCGCCAACTCGACAAGGCCATCGCATCGGTCACGGCAGGAAGTTCCGTCCACTCGAGCCTCACCAACCGTCTTGCGGCCATCAAGGCGGCGCCATGAGTTCGCATGGGTTTGAAACCGGAAGCTTCACCGGGTTCACCGCCCGACGCCCCACGCTGGCGCGTCGTCCACGTCATTACCCGGTTGATTGTCGGCGGGGCCCAGGAGAACACGGTGGCTTCCGTCCTCGGCCTTCGAGAGCGGCGCGACTTCCAGGTTGAGTTGATCAGTGGTCCCAGCACCGGACCGGAGGGCTCACTGGAACCGCTCTTTGATTCCATCCCGGGTGCCCTCTCCCTTGTTCCCGAACTGATCCGAGCGGTGCGTCCCTGGACGGACTGGATCGCCTACCGCCGTCTGACCGAACGTTTCCGAGAACGATCGCCCCACATCGTCCACACCCACTCGGGAAAGGCGGGGATCCTCGGCCGGTTGGCGGCGCGAAAGGCGGGGGTGCCCATCATCCTGCATACCATTCATGGGCCGTCCTTCGGTGCTTTCCAAGGGCCCTTGGCCAATGCCGTGTTTACCGAGGCCGAACGTTTCGCCGGCCGGGTCACCGACCAGTTCGTGGTCGTCGCCGAGGCGATGACCCGGCAGTACCTGGCCGCGGGAGTCGGACGCCCCGGACAATTCACGCGGATCTTCAGCGGGTTCAACCTCGACCCCTTTTTCAACGCACAGCCTGACCCGGAACTGGCGAGACGTTTGGGCATCCAACCGGGAGATTTCGTCGTCGGGAAGATCGCCCGCCTCTTTGAACTGAAGGGGCACGACGACCTGTTCCGGGCGGCCCCCGAACTCCTTCGACGCATCCCGAACCTGCGCATCCTTCTGGTGGGCGACGGCCCCTGGCGGGAACGCTTCGAGGCTCTGGCCCGGCAACCTCCGCTGAACGGCCGCATCCTGTTCACCGGCCTCATCCCGCCATCCGAAGTCCCGCGGCATCTGGCCCTCATGGATGTGCTCGTCCACCTCTCCCTCCGCGAAGGTCTCGCCCGGGTCCTTCCGCAGGCACTCGCTGCGGGGAAGCCGATCGTCGCCTACGACTGCGATGGGGCCTCGGAAGTCTGCCTCGACGGAAGGACCGGATTCCTGATCCTACCGGATCACCTCGATGCCTTGGTGAACCGCCTGGGGCAACTCGCCGACGCCCCCGAACTGGCCCGAAGCCTTGCCGCCGAGGGTCAAGCCTTTGTCCGCGAACGCTTTTCTACCGAGCGCATGGTCCAGGATCTCGATGGGCTGTACCGGGATTGGATCCAGCGAAAGGGCCTCTGCCCGACGCCTTCCCGCTGACCCTCCGTCAATGCCGGGGGGGATCGGCACAGAACTTCGCCCCAGCGCGGCGGCATTCCGCCTCCCGTCCATTGCACTTCGCCCCACAAGATCGGGTCAGAGCCCCGGGCTGGGATACAAGGACAAGGTTCCCATGACTCGAATCGACTTGCACCTGAAGAGCCGGGCAATTCTTGCCGGCGTCATCGCACTGCTTGCCACCCAAGGATCCGCCCTGGCTCAGGGCTGCGTCGCCGTCCGAGGGGCTGGTAGTTGTGCGGCCAATCCCGCCGGAATGACCAACCTGCTGGATTCAAAATGGCTGGCCTCGCTCTCCTATCGGTGGCTGCACTCAGACCGTCACTTCGTTGGCGATGTGGAACAGACGGCCCGCCACGTCACGGGCAATCAGGTCATCAATGACTCGCACTTCATTGGTCTCGGCGTCAGCTACTCCATCACGCCGCGCTATTCCGTTTCCCTCGCCCTGCCCTTCGTCCGGCACAACCGCACCTCCTGGTACGAGCACACCCGCACCAATCGTTACGGCAGCCAATCCGGAGGTCTGGGAGATACCCGCCTGACCCTCAGCACCTGGATCCTGGATCCGGTCACGCTTCCCAGCGGCAACCTTCAGGTCGCAGTCGGCATCAAGGCACCGACCGGCGACTACGCCGCCACCGACACCTTCACCACGGTCAACGGGCCGGTGATCGGCTATGTCGATCAGTCGATCCAGCCGGGTGACGGCGGATGGGGCATCACGCTTGAACTCAATGGCTATCAGACGATCGGGGCTGGTGTGTACGCCTACGCCCAGGGATTTTACCTGGCCAGTCCCCGCGATGTGAATGGCACCTCCACCCGATCGGGCAACTCCCGGGGCAACCCGTACGAGCAGATCAGTTCGGTGCCCGACCAATATTTGGTGCGCGGCGGACTTGGCTACGCCCTGCCCTGGGTCCAGGGAGTCACGATCACCTTTGGCGGACGCGTTGAAGGCGTTCCCGTCTATGACCTGATTGGCGATGAAAATGGCTTCCGCCGCCCCGGTCATGGTCTACGCCAACCGCCAGCAGAGCGTGGCCGACAAGCGCTTCGGGACCGACACCGGAACCTACCGTCACGGCGACGCTGCCTTCGCCAGCTTCCTGATTTCCTTCAGTGCGTCCCGGTCCTTCTGAGGCCGGCTGGAAGGAGCCTCGTCCCCTCGTTTCCTACGCGGAGGCAAAGCCAGGGTTGTCAGGAGTGGGTGGCCGTGCACGATCAGGGAGTTGTCCGGGCGCGCTCGGATGCGCTCCATGCGCCCCTGCGTCTTCACCGTCCTGCTGGCTCTGTTCCTGGTGTCCACCCCGATCCATGCCCATGAAGCGGTGATCCTCCTCCACGGGCTATGCCGATCCCCAGGGTCAATGGACCGCATGGAGAGGTGCCTGTCCGCCGAGGGCTACACCGTGGTGAATGCCGGCTATGCGTCCCGTTCGGCATCGATCGAAGTCCTCGCACAGGAAGCCATTGACCGGGCGCTTGCCTCTCCCTCCCTTGCGGGCAGCACCCGGATCCATTTCGTCACCCATTCCATGGGTGGATTGCTGGTGCGACAGTATCTCGCGACCCGATCCCTCCCGCGGCTTGGGCGGGTCGTCATGCTGGGACCGCCCAATCAGGGGAGCGAGATCGTCGACGCACTGGGTGGACTCCGCCTCTTCCGGTGGATCAACGGACCTGCGGGCGCCCAGTTGGGGACCCGTCCCGATTCGCTCCCCAACCGGCTTGGGCCGGTGGATTTCGAACTGGGCGTCATCGCCGGGGACCGTTCCATCAACTGGATCAACAGCCGGATCCTCCCGGGCCCGGACGATGGCAAGGTCTCGGTGGAACGAACCCGGGTCGCGGGGATGAAGGATCACCGGGTGATGCAGGTCACCCACCCGTTCCTCATGCGGAACCGGAGCGTGATTGATCAGACTCTGCACTTCCTGAAGCACGGGGTATTCGCGCCACCGAAGGACGGATGATGCGGGGTTCCGGGGCAACGGTCAGCGCGCGGCGTGCAGATCGCACCAGAACTCCCGCCCATGATCCGTCCAGTGCTTCAAGTGTCGCGGCCACAGGTCGCGAATCTCCGCGCCTGTACACCATCGTCCGGGGAGATCCCGACCAAATCCGCCGGACGACCCGATCGGAAATTCCCGATTTGGAAATCGCCGGGAGCGCCGGCCCCAGCTGCGAATCCGAGGATAGCCGCATGCCTTACGGGCCATCCGGCTCAGCAAGCCCCGATGGGTTGCCAGAATACGGGGCAACTGTTCGGTCCAACCTGTCAGCCAATCCCATGGCTGCACCGGCAGGAGGGAGGACTGTTCCACCAGGAGAAATTGGGTATAGCCCAGTTCCTCGTAGGTCTGGAGCAGTTCGAGGTTGGATAACTCGACCGAAACAAACTCGGGCAGACCGGTCTCGCGGATGCCTTCGAGGCAGAAATGGTCGGCATTTTCGATGTCGACCTTGAGGTAGTAAGGAATGCCAAACTGTCGCAGTACATCGGCAAACCGGACCGCCTGCACCCGGACCTTCACATTCCGGTGCCCCCCTCGCTCGGCGCTCGTTCGGTCGAGGGCGCTCCACTCCGGCTTGTCCTCGTTGATCCAGAACTCCACTTCACCCGCCTCCGACGCGACTGCGGCATTGAGGATCGTCAAACGGCCATCCCGCACAGGGCCGGGAAGCCGGGCGGCAACCTGTTCACACAAGGCGGTATTGGCCTCGACGGCGACGACCCGACACCCCATTTCGAGGTAGAACGCGGTATCATCCCCATTGTTCATGCCCACGTCGAAGACCAGTGGATCGGGAGGCAAATGACTCATCTGGTCGTCAGGCTCAGGTGGGGATCGAAGTACCTCGCGGTCACTTTAAGAAGAGTCGTGGAACCAGCCCGGCAAGCGTGTCCGTCACGTCCAAGCCAACGATTTACTCCGTAGGGAACTCGAACTCGACCTTGCCTTTGTCGCCCATCACAAGGTGGGCCTTGAAGGCTTTGCCACTCCGGCTGACGAAGCCGCTGAGGAGGTCGGTGCGCCCGGTGGTCAGCATCTTGACGAACTGATCCGGTTCGACGGGTTGTTCGAGGATGGTGCGACCGACCTTGAAGAGACACTTGCGACCCTCGGCCTGGGATTTCTCGCAGAGGTAATTGGTTCCCCCCACATAGATGGCACCGCCGCACTTCGGACAGACGCCCAGAGACGTCTGGCCGGTGAAATCGAGTTTCTGTTCCGGCTCGGCGGCTGCGCCCTTTCGCCCGCCCGCCTTCTTCTCCCGCGGGGGAAATTCAAAGCTGACCTTGCCTTCCTTCAGCACCAGGAACGCCTCGAACTTCCGGTTGGTCTTCCGCGAGACGAATCCCTTGAGCACATCGGTCTTGCCGGTGCTCAGCAGCTTGGTGACCTGTGCCCGGTCGATGGGCTGCATCAGAATCACCGAACCCGCACGGAAATCACAGGTCTTGCCCGGGCCCACTGCCTTTTCGCAGGTGTAGTTCAGACCATTCTCGAAGACACGCGCCTGACACTTCGGACATTGTCCCACCGGTTCCTTGCCGGAGAAATCCGGTGCCGATTCGCCCT
>JBDNHZ010000203.1:0-4961 GCA_041688515.1 Verrucomicrobiota bacterium | reverse complement strand
AGGACGACGCGTGAGCTTGGCGCGGCTGGTGGCCGGGCTGGCCAGCCCGCAGTGGTAGCGGGTCAGTTGGCGCGGGGTGGACAACGACGCATTCCCCTCCGACCTCAGCGCCCGGATGTCGGCTATTGCTTCCTCCGTCAGGGGTGCAATGGGCGTCGCCGGCAGCTCGATCCGGTCGGCGGGTTGGCCGGTGCGGCAGAAATGGCAGTGACCACAGTTCGATTCGGAAAGCGCTTCACCGAAGTAACCCAGTAGACGGGCGGTGATGCAGCCGGGTTGACAGGTAAAATCCAGGATCTGCTTGAGCCGTTGGGAATCCCGTTCTTCCCGATGGGCAAAAAGTTCTGACAGATGCGCTGCAACCGCGACGGGATCCCGTCGGGCGGCATCGCCGCAAAGTCTGAACCCGTGTCGCAATCCCGCGGGTTTCTGGGTGATGGCACCGGTTTCCTCCAGCCAAGTCAGCGCCTTCACGATGCGCTCGCGCGGTTCACCAATCCGGAGTGCGACCGCCTCGATTTCGAGCGTGAGATACTTGGGGCCGCGTCGGCCGGCAGCGAACAGTGCGGTGAGAAAGCGCTGACGGTCGGCATTCAAACCGGCGAGGATCACGGCCTCGGTCTTCAGGAACTGCACCTGGGCGCTCTCGTAGAAGGTGCGCGTCGGACGCAACAGACCGTCGAGTTCGAGATAGGTGATGACCGTCTCGACCACCAACGGCCGGATGTCCGTCTCCTGACTGAGATCGTAGCGGCTCACATCGAACTCTTCGCCGGAGCCGAGCATCCGCCGCACCAGGCCTTCCACGGCGTCGGGCACGGGGGTGTCCCCGAGCGTGAAGTTTTCCAGCGGGATGGCGTCGTCCGCGCAGGCCAGCAACTCACATAGCGCGGGCAGTCCTTCGCGGCCGGCACGCCCGATCTCCTGCTGATAGTTCTCCAGCGTCTTGGGCAGGTTGAAGTGGATCACGCTGCGGATGTCCGACTTGTCGATGCCCATGCCGAAGGCAATCGTCGCCACGATGATTTCGCATGCACCGCTCATGAACGCCTCCTGGGTGGCGTCTCGCTCTTCGGCGCTCATCCCGGCGTGATAGGCCCGGGCCAGGAGACCCTCCCGCGCAAGGTGACCGGCGACTTCCTCTGCCGTTTTCTGGAAGGTCACATACACCACCGCCGGCCGGACCTTGGCATTGCCAAGACGCCGGGTGAGCGCCTCCAACCGGTCGCCCGCCGCGCACGGCGTCACCCGGAGATGAAGATTCTTCCGTCGGAAGGAAGTCTGCACATGCCGCTGCGGCGCGATACCGAAGGCCTTGCAGATGTCGCGCGCGACGTCCGGTGTCGCGGTGGCGGTCAGGGCGAGCACCGGCCGCAATCCCAGTTCCTCCGACACCCGTGCGAGACGCAGGTATTCCGGGCGGAAATTGTGACCCCACTCCGAGATGCAATGCGCCTCGTCGATCGCCAGAAGCGAAATCGTCACCCGGCGCAACCGGTCGAGGAATGCCTCGCCTGAAAGCCGTTCGGGCGCGACGTAGAGCAGCTTCAACCGACCTTCGCGCAAGTCCGCGTACACTCGCTGGGTTTCCTCCGCCGTCAGACTGGAATCGAGGCGGGCCGCCGCAATCCCCCGCGCCCGCAGTGCGTCCACCTGATCCTTCATCAGCGCGATGAGCGGTGAGATGACCAGCGCCGTTCCATCGAGCAGGACCGCCGGGAGTTGGTAGCAGAGCGACTTCCCCGCTCCCGTCGGAAAGAGGGCGAGTGCCGATTCGCCCTCGATCAACGCGCGCACCACGTCTTCCTGCCCGGGACGGAAGTCGTCGTGGCCAAAGTGGGTCTTGAGGGCACTTTTCAGATCCATGGCGTTCCTCGTAGCTCCCGGATCCGGCGGGGGCAAGACACGGTCTTGGACCACTGGATTTTCCATTCATTCCCCCATCAGCAGGGCCATCTGGCCGAGGCGCTCCATCTTGACGTCGAGGATCTCGGAGAGCATCGCCCGCTCGGTGACGGGGGCGTCGTTGAATCGCAGAGTGAACTCACCCGCCTCCATGGCCTCGATCACGGCGTCCTCCAACCCGGCACGGTCGAGGGGACCGTCCATACGCCGGAGCAGGGATCGTTCGAGAGAATCAATGCCCGGCCAGTTGGTCGACCCGGAGGACACGATCGATCTCCGCCTCCCCGTGGCAGAGAAGGCTGCGCCGAAAAAAGCGCAGGCCCACCTCATCGAGCCGGGACTCCAAGGTGAGCAGATCGGGTTGGTCCCGTAGGATCCACTCCTCGGCCTGCGCCCCATACCGGCTGGGCAGGGTGGCATGCAATTCGGCATCGCCCAGGTATTGGAGCGCCTGGGCCTGGAAGTCGCTGAACCAGACCGGATGATTCCCCTCGGCTAGGTGCTCATGGAACAGGTAACGGTCCGAGAGCGGCCGGATTAGCTCGATCTCGGACTGGATCATCCGTGCGACTTGGCTCCACTCCGCCGGAGCATGGGTGGCCAGGCCCTCCAGATAACGGCGCGCAGCGGCGGCGCGTTCCGCCGGCGTTCTCCCGGTCGGAAGGTTCCGCTGCAAGAGTTGCCGGATCACCCCGCGGACGTGCCAACCCGGCAGGGTGTTGTGGCTGATGAACGCCAGGCCCCGGGGCGACAGCAACTCCCGGCACAACCGGAAGACGGCGTTGCGCACCGGCTCCGGCACTAGGACCACACCCCGTGGCAGAGAATGTAGTCGAAGCGCCCCAACCCCGGCACCAGATCCAGGATGTTCACCGCGAGGAACTCGATGTTGTCCAGCCCAAGGGCGGCGACCTCGGCACGGGCGTGGGCGATCTGCTGGCTCGACAGATCCACCCCCGCAAACCGACTGCCCGGAAGCGACACCGCCATGCCCAGCAGATTACCACCCATGCCCGCCCCCAACTCCAGCGCGCGACAGGCCTCTGGAGGCGCGGGATCCAGTCCGAAGAGCCCACCCACTGTGGCCAGAACGTCCACGTGACTGGAGCGAAACGGGAAATCGTCGTAGGGAAAATCGTCGTACATCACGGGATGATTCCACTTCCCCGAACCTTACTCCTCCATACTCGCGCAGACGGTCTGAACGAAGGTCTGCTCGCGTTCGCTGATCGACGCATCACTGGCGAGGACATCCTTGAGGGCGTCGGCGACCCAGCGGCGCTCGTCTCGCTGCCGGAACAGACTCGCCAGTTCCACCCCGTGCTCAATGGCCGATGCCATGCTGTCGGAGTATTCCCGGACCCGGGCTACCGACGCGTCGTACTCGCGCGTCTGCTCGGTGTCCGATCCCATCGCCAGCAGGTCGAGCAGATGCTGGATCCGCTGATCTTCCACGGCCGCGAGATGTCCATCGACGTACATCCCGAGCACCGCGATATCCAACAGCGCACGGCGACGTTCCAGACCGAGATGTTTCAGGTGCATCCGGCTTTCTCTGCCCGCCGCTGGGATTCGTCCAGCGCGGAAAGGGGAAGGGCCCACGAAACGCGCTCGGATCCATTCGCGATCCACCGCAAGCTGCGCCGTGCCCCGCGTGCAGTTGCAGCAAGTCCGGAAATCCTTCGGTGCCATCCGCGCCGTCGATGACCTTTCCCTGGTGGTCGAGTCTGGCTCGCATCACCTGCTCACCGGCCCCTCCGGCAGCGGCAAATCCACCACGCTCCGGCTCCTCGCCGGACTGGAATCCCCCGAGGCCGGACAGCTCTTCGCCGATGGCATCGACATCACCCGCCTTCCCCCGGAGAAACGCCGGTGCGGCTGGGTGGCTCAGTCGCCCGGACTGTTGCCGCACCTCGACCTCCTCGCCCAACTGGAGCTCCCCCTCCGCTTCCACGGCGTCGAGTCGAAGGAACGGCGCCTCCGCGCCGAGGCCATGGCGGACAGACTCGGTCTTCGCGATCGACTCCGGCATCTCCCGGCCGAACTCTCCGGCGGCGAGGCCACCCGCACCGCCCTCGGCCGCGCCTTGATCGATCGCCCCGGTCTGTTGCTGCTGGACGAACCCTTCGCCCATCTGGATCCGCCCCTGAGACGTCACCTGCGCCGACTGCTCCGGGAACTCCATCAGGAACATCATTTCACCGTGGTCCATGTCACCCATCACCCCGCCGAGATGCTGTCCGACGCCGATCAACTGACCTGTCTCCAGAGCGGTCGATGCCAACAGACGGGCAGTCCCGACGATCTCTATCGACATCCGTCCACGGTCTGGCTGGCGGATCTCCTGGGCGACGGGCCGGTCTGGAGGTGTCCCACGGGCGAGTTCGCACGCCACGGCGTCCGCTTGCCCGACGGCGTGCAGGCTCCGGTGGGTGCGCGCTGGATGGGGATTCGTCCGGAGATGCTTTCGCTCCGGAGGGAATCAGATGGGACACCGCAGATCGGGCCGGTGCGGATCACGCGGGTTGCCCGAGCCGGTGCCCGCACCTGGATCGAGGTGGGATGGCCGACAGACAATACGGTGGAAGTACCGGTCGCCGGACCGGGTGGCGAATGGAAGGTCGGGGAAACTGCCTGGCTGGCGTTCGCTCCCGAATCCTGCCTGTGGTTTGGATCCGCGGGTGAGGCCGAAATGGATCACCGACAGGCCGGCGGCGGGAACGTCCGACGGAACGGATGAGCCGAAAGAAACGCAGGAGACGAAAGACGGCGGACCCACGGTCTTGGCTGCGCCCTGACTCCTCGGGAAGTTCTGCTTCTTTCGCCGTCTTTTGTTCCCTTCGGCCACTCCTACAGAAACGGAGTCCCACCACGGCGGAACGTTCAAACACTCCCACGCCAACCGTCGCGAGCGATCGCGGGCAAGTCTGCGGTGGGATTGGTCAGCGGCACGATTGAGCCGAAAGAAACGCAGGAGACGAAAGGGGGACCCACGGTCTTGGCTGCACACTGGCTCCTCGGGAAGTTCTGCTTCTTTCGCCGTCTTTTGTTCCCTT
>JBDNHZ010000202.1:0-17949 GCA_041688515.1 Verrucomicrobiota bacterium | reverse complement strand
TGATCCCCAGGACGCCCAGCCCAGCAGGAGTCGCTCCCTTCCGATGCATCACGACCTCGCGCTCGACGCCGTCGATGACGTGCCGCTCGCGCCAGGCAAAATTGTGGTGGTTCTCGACGTCGAGCAGAACCTAGAGACCCAGATGCCCCGCGATGTGGCGGTAGATCAGGTCGTGGTTTGCAGCCGCATAGCGTCCCATCAACTCCATTGCCGCCCAGTATTCCTGTCCGTCGGGATCGGCGAGGTTGAGCCAAGCCATGTGCAGCAGTTCCCGTGACAGTTCGGGATGCCTCGCCATCGCGATGGCACTGTGGTGCTCGCATACCGCCGAACCGGTCCCCCGGCTGCCACTATGGCTCAGCAGGGCCACATACTCTCCCGCCGGCAATCCCGGGTAGGTTCACCCGGGGGTACGCCAAGCCGGATAAGATCCTGAGTGTTCATGCAACCGTTCTGCTGACCTGCGGTTGGATCCAATCAGGATTCCCACACACAGGCCAAGCCATCACCCGCGATACCCGGCCTGACCTAGGCACGAAAAAGGGGCCGGGTCTTTCGACCCGGCCCCCTGAGAACTCAGGCTGCGTTACGGAGCGCGCAGCTTGTAGTACTGGCTCGCCGCATCCGGCGTGACGACGATGCCGCTGGAACCAGCCACATCGGTGTAGGCTCCGCCGAGCGTCGCGGAGGACGTCAACATGGCCGATCCTTCCCAGGTCAGGACCAGATTGCCGGCACCATTGCGCGTCGCAGTCAGACGGAACGAGGTCGTCGGCGTGAGGGTGACCGCCTGGAGGACCAGGAAGTCGAAGTCACCGCTATCGAGGTTGACGCGGAGCGTCTCGGTGCCGCCGAAGGCGACTTCGCGGATGGCGCCGCCGGCGTCCACGAGGGGAACGAGGCGGTTGGCTCCCCAACCCGCCGTACCGGAACCGGCGAAGGAACCGATATCAGACAAAGTCTGAGCGGGCACATTCGCGGCCGAGGTCACGCGGGACAATTTCGCACGGAGCAGGTTCGCGCCGGCGTTGCCGTGAGACAACGCGGCCCAGACCTTATAGGTGCCGTTCGGGATCGTCCGGGTGTAGTTGCCCCAGTCGCCGGTGTCGGTCCAGCCGAGCTTGTAGTTGATCGTCTGGGTCCAACTTCCGCGGTCCGTTGCGCCCGTCGGGTCCATGCTCTTGTTGGGAGCCTCACCGAGCCGGTAAAGGTTTGAATCGCCACCATCGGTGGAAGCGTAATCGACCCCTGCCACTGCGCTGAGGCCGTCGTAGGCACCACCGGTATAAGGCATCGTGCTTGCGTCGGCCTTGGTGACACCACCGTCGTAGTTGAAGTCTTCAGCCTCGACGATGAACTGGTTCGCAGTCCCGAGCGGTGTGGTATAGTAGGTCTGGGTGATCGAACCACCTTGGTAGTCGATCTTGTAGGTATGCTTGGTGCCGCCCGCCTGACCCGACGGGGTGTAGCGCACCGTCACGACATCCGCAGCCTTGCTGATGGTGGACGCCGAGGTCACGTCCGCTCCGTTGTAGGTCACCTTGACCGAGGCAACCGTCACCACGGTCGAACCATCGGCGACCGTAAAGTTCACCGGGGTGTTGACCGCAACCACGTCTTCGTTCTTCGGACTGAACACATCGACGATCGGGGGCACATTCACGGCGCGGGTGAGGACCAACCAGTCGAAGTCACCGCTGCCGAGGTTGAAGCGGAAGGTGGTGTCACCCGCCGCGACCTTGATGACCGCCTTCTGGCCGGTCGCATCGCTCATCTGGACGATGTTGTTGGCACCCCAACCGCCGGAGCCCGGCGCGTCGAATGTGCCCACCCGACGGAGCGTCGGGTTCGGCTGCGTTGCATCCCCAGTCACGATGTCGAGGGAACCCGACAGCTGGCCGGGGGCATTGCCGTCATAAGACAGAGCCGAGTACACATTGTAGAAACCGGCCGGCACCGTACGGGTGTACTGCTGCCAGTCACCGCCGCCGACCCAGCCCAGCTTCAGGTTCGAAGCCATGTCGAAGCCCGGACGACGTGTTCCATGACGACCCCCGAGGTTGTCGTTCAGGTTGACGTTGTTGGGGGCGGTGTCGGGACGGTACACGTCCGAGTCGTTCCCGTCGGTGTTGAAGTAATCGACATTCAACGTGGCGGCCAGGCCGTCATAGGCGCCGCCGGTGTAGGGCATGGTGGAGGCCGTCGCGACATGCTTGCCGTTCTCGTAGTTGTAGTCTTCGGCCTCGATGACGAACGCACCGGCCGCTGGGAGGTCATCCGGTCCGAAACCAATCGTCCTGAAGGTCCAGGTGGTGACGCGGGGAGATCCACCGACTTCCGCATAGGTCAACTCCACGGGAACCGCCGTGTCGAAGCCATAGCTGTTGGCCGGCGTGTAGCTGACCGTCAAGCGGTTGCCGCTGCGGGCAAACGTCGGGGTCGCCGTCGCAGTCCCGACTTTGAGGACGACCGACGCCTGATCAATCGTTCGGGAGCCGGAGCCATCCTGCAGGACGATCTTGACCGGCTGTAGGGTGCCCTGGCCGGTGGCGCCGTCGGGAGGCAGCGCCGAGGCGATGGACGAGCCGAACGCCGAAGCAACACGGTAAGCCTTGATCGCAGATCCAACCGTCGGATCGTTGATCAGGGTGCGCTCGCCGGAAGCGGTGTTCTCGGAGAAGAACTCGAGGTTGGCACCGCCGCCGCCCTCGCTCCAGATGAGCCGGAAGGGATAGAGACCCGCGGTGGGAACCACGACGTCCATCATCGAGTCTGACGCGCCACGGCCATTGTTAAACTGGCCGAGCATCGTGCCAAACTGTTCCGGCGTGCCGGAGCCGAGGCTGAGGCGGAACCCGTCGTCCGAGTTCACGCCGAGGCGAACGAGGCCCGCGGGCAGATCGAGGTAACCCGCAACCTCACCGACGATGTTGTTGGGATCACCTGGAGCGATGCCAGGGAACGTGCCATTCGGCTTGGGCGCATTGGCCGGCTCCACCGAGTTGAAGTTGTCCGGCTGCGCCTGTTCCGGGTTCAGGTTGATGTCGCCACCGTCCTGCTCGAAGTTGATGGTATCAACAACATAGACCCCGTTCACGGCTCCTGAGAGATCCGCGATGTTGTCGGCCACAGCTTGAGTGTCCGGGTCGATCTGGCCACCGGCCAGAGTCTGGTCCGTGGCCCAGTTCAGATTACCACCGGGGCGGCCCGGAATGGTCTGGTAGGGGCGGAAGGTCAGTCCGCGGCTGCTGGGTCCGCTGGCCGGGGGAGCGGCCGGAGCGGAAATCCAGGAGGCCACCGCCACTGAAGCCGTGCGGGTCTGGGTGCCACCCGCGCTGTCGGTCAGGGTCACCGACACGTTTTGGGAGGAGCCGGAGGCGAGGAACGCCGCAACATCCGCTGTCGCGTAGCGGACGATCTTCACGCCGTTCTTGGTGGTGACCGTGACGGGCACGGTGGTGGCACCGAGCATGCCAGTCGCCGAAGCCACCGTCTTGGCACCGGCACCGGAGCCGTCGAACACGACCCATTCGAAGCCGTTGGCAGCAGCCGACAGGGCACCGAAGTAGGGCAGGCTCGTATCGGTACGATCAATGGATGCGAGGCGGGTGCCCGGGATCGGTTCCGCTCCATCCGCAATGGACGAGGGATCCGATGTGACCATGACGGCGAGGTTGTCACCGCCGCCACCTTCCTTCATCCGGGCGCGGATGTAGTAGGGCTTGTTGACGGTCAGGCTGATCCCCTTTGAGCGGTTCTCATTGCGTTCGTCAGCCGTGCCCACGTCGACCATGCCGCGGCGGGCGTCGCCGCCGAAAACGCGAACTCCGCTCCATACCGGTTCCACGGCAATGCGAACCGCATTGGCCGGGTTTTCGTCGGTGGAAAGGAACAGATCGCCACCGTCGTCAGAAGCCAGTGCGAAGTAGTGGAGCCCCGAGGCTTCAGGGTAGAAATACCCCTCGATCTCGACGCCATAGTTGTTGCGGACGTCCCCTGGAGGAGCAGAACCGTCGGCAGTGGTGGGCCATTCGAATCGCTCTGGATAGCTGACGATATCCGGGCTGGCTGGGTATTTGGCATTCCCCGTGAGGTCGGCGACGTTCACGCCGCCGATTCCGAGGAAGTCCTTGGCAGTGATGAAGCCCTGAGGAGTGGCCGGGGCCGCTGCTTGCAGCGATCCGAGCGCACATCCCAGAGCTCCGCACAGCGCGAGCAGGTAGCTGGACTTGAGTTGACGCATAGGTGTAGGACTCGTTTCACGTTTGCAACCAACAGTTTACACGGATTACACACCCGTGCAGCTGGACAACATTTCAGCCCTGCTGAATACAAATCATGAAAAGGAGTCCCGAAGGCTTAACAGGAGCCGAAAGCCGTTTCAACTCCGGAGTTGTGAGTTGGTGTGATCTCGGGATGAGCACCGCTGAGGAGTGGAAATCGCGGCAACAAAGCGCCAAAGTTCGGCAACAAGCCGGAGGCGAATCGATTCACTCCACGTATCTTGAAGCCCGTGAGCGCAAACAAGGATCAGTCTCTGCCATCGAAACCGTCCCCCGGGGACGGTTTCACCTTGGTGGAGTTACTGGTGGTCATCGCCATCCTGGCCATCCTGGCCGGTCTACTGCTCCCGGCATTGGCCAAGGCGAAGTACAAGGCGGCCCAGACGATCGAACTCTCGTCGGCCCGGCAACTGATGGTGGCTTGGCAGATGTACAGCAACGATCACAACGATTCGGTGCTGCCCGGGTACCGCTACGGCTTGGAGGCAAGAGATCTCCAAGGACGTCAGGTTCCCCATCCCATCAACGCCCGGTATCCGTGGCGGATCGCCCCCTATCTCGGCAAGAACTTCGGGATCCTGTACGCGAACGAGAATCGTCGTCTGCTGGAGCAGTTCCAACGCATGGACGACCCCATGCTCGGCATTTACGCCGCCAGCGTGTTTCCGTCGCTCGGCATCAACTCGGTTTTTGTGGGTGGTGACGACGTCGAACTCCCCCCGACTGCGGCGGCAATGTCGAAGTTTGGGGCCTTCTGCGTCCTGAAGCAGACCGAGGTTCGGCGTCCGGCGGAATTGATGGTCTTCACCTCCGCCCGGGGACCGTTCGAAGGGAAGATCGTCAATGGATTCTACACGGTGAAACCGCCCTACCTCGCAGCGCGTCGCTGGGCGGTGGACTGGAACCCGGCGGACGGCCCCGAGGCTTGGGGGTACGTCCATCCTCGCTTCGGGAATCGGGCGGTTGCGGGAATGGTCGACGGCCACGCGGATTCGATCAACCGCGGGGCGGTTCAGGACATGCAGCACTGGGCCAATCCGGCGGATCGCCCGGACTGGGCCTTGCGGGCGATGCAGTGAAGGGCGAATCCCGGCCCGTAACCATTGGCCACGTTCGACGTAGAGAGTGGTTGGAAGCCCGGTTCAACAGAACGGATTGATGGACGGACAGCGAGGGCTTCTGTGTCCGTCCATGGTATCAAACGTGCCGGGGTTCGCCCAAAAACCTGCCGCCACCTGCTGCATCGTTCACGGCGTCGCGCTCAAGTTCATCCATCCAAATCAAACGCCTGGATGCACGGGCGGACAGGAGCGAACCCCGGCCTTCTCCTTCCCTTCTCCCGCCTCACTTCGGGTGAGGACCGTAGAATCGGAAGTGCATCCCCTGAGCGTCCGTGGTACCGGCAAAGACGGCGATTCCAAAGTACTTCGCCACCTTGTCGTACTCCGGCAGGGCCTTGAAATCGAGAACATCGGCCCATCCGCCATCCCCCTCTTCCGTGCCCAGCATGGAAGCCAGATTCCCGGCCCGAAGAAACTCCCATTGCGCCCGCATGGTCTCGCGCTGGTTCTCGTACCCAAACATTCCGGTTCCCAGGCCGCCAACCTTCTGGGCGGCATCGACCAGAGCCTTGTCGTCCTTCAGGGACCGGCCGGATCCCTCCGCGGAGCGAAGGAATTCCTCAAGCAATGCCGGGGTCGACCCGACCGCCATATAGCCAGCGCTGGAGGCCATTTCGAGCCGGTTGTCCTTCTTTCCCGGGCCGGCGGGCATCCGGACCGAACGGATCTTCTTGCCATTGAACTCGCGATCTTTGGATTCCTCACCCGCGCCACCACCAAAGGCTCCGACGGCCGATTTCATGGCCCCCGACAACGCTTCGGCATTGGGTGAACCGACCAGGGTCAGGGACGGAGGACTCATCAGATCCTCCAGGGCGTTGCCCTTGGATGCCTTCGAGTACGTGATCAGATCATCGCCCAAATTAGCCACCACACTCTTCTTGAGGTCGAAGGCCGGATCTTTGTCTTTGCCTGCCTGGCCGACCATCATCTGGACGAACCCGCTCAACTGCGGGGACACACTGGCCAGGGTTTCCTCCAGGGTGGTCCACAGCTTCTGGCCATCGATCCGCCAGCGCTGGAACTTGATGACGTCTGCGGGAATGAAGGGAGTTGGACCCGATTCCTTGGCAGCGGCAGCCAGCATCTTGAACAGGCCAACCCGCTGACCCTCGGGAATGGCCATACTGATCACGCCACCGGTTCCCTCGCTGTTGACGTTCCACGCCATGGAAATCGTCTTCAGCCCTTCGAGGCCCAACGCTTTCAGGGCGGCCTTCGGATCCACCCCCATGGCATCGGCACTTTCACCGGCCTCGGCGGCGATCTTGTCGCCAATGATCCGGTACAGCGGCGTTACATGGACCCACCCGTAGGCGAAGGCCTGTTTGAACCAGGCGGCGTCGCTCGCCTGATAGGCGGGTTCCTCAGAAAGACTGGCCACGGCACCCCCACTCATCCCGGCCATCACCTTCTCCAGGGTCGCGGTCGAATCCGACACCAGCAGCGCGGTATCCACCTGGCCGAACAAAAGGGTCATCTTCTTGCCCGCAGGCTTGTCCTTGGCGGCATCCTTGTCGGCGGGATCCTCATCCGGGTCGCTTTCGGGAAGGTCCAGGACCATCGAGGAGAACTCCACATCCCTGACTTTCTGGGTCTTCAGCGGTTTCTTGGCATCGGCGAGCTTCTTGCGGATCTCCTGCAGCTTCAGCTTGAGTTGATCCGACTTCTCCTTCGAATCGATCACCAGCAGGAATCCGGGCTGGGTGCCTTCCGCTCCCTTCCAGGAGTTCTGGATGATGGCGAGAGAGAACTGGCCGCGGACCAGATCCAGGTAATCCGACAGTTTGATCCCAAGGTCCTTCTCCAGTTTGCCGACGACCTTCTCGCCGAACTTCTTCTCGAAGTTGTCCCGGAACGGCTTCATGGCGGGATTTGACCAGATCCGGCCGCCGGGGCTGTCCCCCAGATCCGTGGACGCCTTGGCCCAGTCAGGCACCGTCAGGAGCCCAAGGGTATCCTTAGGCAGGAGTTTTGGTGCGGGCGGAACGGCGGCCTGAACGGCGAAAGCAAGGGCCGCCAGGGCTGCAAGGCACGTGAATGATCGATTCATGGCAGTTAGAACCTATGGGAACAGGAAGCGTTTCAAAAAGTTATCAGAGCCATCCCAATGGCCGGCGCAAGGGAGCGGACACACCCCGGATTGGCAAGCCCGATCCTGGAGCTCACGGTGTCGTCGAGCGCATCCTACTGGGGGGCTCCAGGTAACGAAACGGATTGCTGGGATTGTCGTTGTCGTAGGCGAACGCATCCCGATGGTTGAGGAAATACTTCAATTCATCGCTCGGAATCGCGAAGCCAAGTCCCTCGCCAAAGGTCAGTTTCATATTGGTCACGCCGATGACCTCACCCCGCAGGTTGAACAGCGGCCCCCCTGAATTGCCGGGATTGATCTGGGCGGTGGTCTGGAGATAAAGCGCGCCGCCCATCTGGCGGGTCTTGGTGCTGAGGATCCCCTCGGTCACGGTCCGTTCCAGCCCGAGGGGACTGCCGACCGCAAACACCCGTTCTCCCACCGAGAGGCTCTCCGGATCCCCCAGAAGCACCCGCTTGAACTTCGGGGCGTCCTTGTCCTCCACCTTGAGCAGCGACAGGTCGGCGAATTTGTTCATCGCCACAATGCGCACGTCCTTGTAGCTGCGTCGTTCCAGTTGGCCGTTCCGTTGGTGGTACACCTCCACCGAGAGTTTGGTCTCCCCTTCGATCACGTGGAAATTGGTGATCAGGTAGCCGTCCTCGGTGACAAAAAAGCCGGAGCCCAGTCCGCTCGGGGCGCGGACCTGAACGACGGATTCACCGACCAACTGAACCAATTCGCGGACCGGCTTTTCCGGGGGGGGTGTCGTCGCCACCGCGTACAGCCCTGCCCGTGCCTCCTGGATGGCCGGCACTGCGGTGCGACGCGCGTCGGAATCGCTCTCCTTCACCACCCGGATGATCTCTGCCCTTGGGACGGCCAGCACCGTGTACCCCAGGTCGATCACCACCTGATCCTTCTTGTCCGCCAGGATCCTGCCGGTGACCGCGGCGTTGTCCCGCAACTGAAGGGTCTCGGCGACGGCGGAACCGACACTCAGAAGGGCAACCAGCCCACCGATGATGTGAAAGGCGGTGACTCGGGCGGACTTCATCGCGCCGACGGTATCCCGGGATCGCGGCCGGCTCAAGGCCGGGAGTCGGTCCCTTCCACCCGCCCTGATTGCCCGCTTGCCGCCACGCTCCGACTGCCTAGCCTCAACCCCATGCTGTACACCCCCGCCGATCTGTTCGATCTGACCCAGACCGAACACGCCGCACTGTTCGAGGGAGTCGAGTTTCCGTGGGACGTGCTCAAGCGATTGCCTGCTTACGTCGGCCAAACCCTTCGGCCCGCCCAACTCCATCGGACGGACGGAACCGCCTACATCGGGGTCGATGTGTTCATCGGGGAAGGCACCGTGGTCGAGCACGGGGCAATGATCGTTGGGCCCGCCATCATTGGCCGGAATTGTCGGATCCGGCACAACGCCTACATCCGCGAAAATGTGGTCATCGGGGACGACTGTGTGGTGGGGAATTCCTGCGAGTTGAAGCACAGTGTCCTGCTCAACGGCGTGCAGGTTCCGCATTTCAATTACGTCGGTGATTCTGTCCTGGGCTACAAGGCCCACCTCGGCGCTGGATCGGTCATCTCCAACCTCAAGCTCAATGGCGAAAGCGTCTGGGTGGAGATGGATGGACGGTGCATTGACTCCGGACTGCGAAAGTTCGGCGCACTGGTGGGAGACTTCGCCCAGATCGGCTGCAATTCCGTGCTGAACCCGGGCTCCATCATCGGCCGTCGTGCCTTGGTTTACCCGAACACCTCGTGGCGCGGCATCCTTCCCGACAACACGATCGCAAAGGTCCGGACGACCCAGGAAGTGACCGTTCGCCGGATTCGCGGTGTGGTCAGTCCGTAGTGTACCAGTCCCTCAAACCGCCTCGAACAGCGGGATCACCCGCATGCCGTGGACGTGCACCAAACCACGGTCGGTGATCCGCAACTCCGGGATGACCGACAGCGGGATCAGGTTGAATCCCATGTATGGCAGGACGCAACCGGTGGCGTCCCAGGCCCTTTTCAAGACCACGGTCTCCTCCCGGACCCGCTGGGCCGGTTGATCCGAGAGCAATCCGGCGACCGGCAACCGCAGGTGGGCCATGACACGACCGTTGTCCACCACCACCACGCCGCCCTGACTTTCCTTGAGCGCGGCCAGTGCCACCTGCATGTCGGCCTCGTTGGTGCCCGCCAGGATCAGGTTGTGGGCGTCGTGCCCCACCGAACTTCCCACGGCCCCCGACCGCAATCCGAGTCCCTGCAACAACCCGTAGCCCACCCGCCCGGTGGCACCATGCCGCTCGACCACGCTGACGAAACACAGGCCGTGCTGCCCGAACCATTCCGCCCACGACCCATTCCCATCCAACCGGAGGCGCTCGTGAAAGGTGAGGATCCCTGGCAGCGCCACCCGGATCACGTTGGCCCAGGTCGCCTCCGTCGGCAGGTCGGGAATGAGCCGGACTCCCTCCGGCACACGGACCGTCTGGTAGGCGGCGGGTGGATACACATAACGACCGGTCTCCAACTGACGGGCCAGCACCGGTGTCACCCGCCGGTCTTCCACCATCAATTCCCCGCCATACCAAGTATTCCGCACCCGCAGTTCATCATCGAGCAACACCAGATCCGCCCGACGCGAATGCCCCAGTGCGCCGAACTCGGAATCCATCCCGTAGCGGGTCGCCGGATGGAGCGATCCCATGCTCCAGGCGGTTGCCGGACGAATCCCGGCGGCCACGGCCTCCCGCACGACCCAATCGAGCCCGAACAGGAAAAGATCATCGGCGTCCCGATCATCCGTGCAGACGCAGACCCGCTTCGGGTTGGCACCCCACTCGGTCACCGCGCGGATCGCCTGCGGGAGGGAGTGCCAAGGGGTGGCCGGGTTGCCACCGCGGAGGAACACCCACAAACCCGCCTCCAGAAAATCATCGGCAATCTCGCGATCGATGGCCTCATGGGTGTCGGTGACTCCGCTCGCGGCGTACGCCGCCACGAATTCACGCCCATAGACATGTCCGCAGACCGGTCGTCCCCGTTTCAATGCCTCCGCCAGCAGCGCGTGACTACGTTCGTCCCCCAGGGCCACCGGGATGAAGTCCATCTTTTCGCCCAGGGCCACCGCCTCGGGCCAGCGATCGAACAGCGCGCCCACCTTGCCCGGAGTCAGATCGCCACCGGCCGTTTCCAGTCCCGGGTTGGTCGCCGGGACCGTGCTCGGCACGGTCAGGAAGATGTTCAGAGGTGCCTGCCGCGCGTCTTCCAGCATCCATTCGATGCCCTCGGCGTCGCAGACATTGCCGATCTCATGACTGTCACAGAACAACGTCGTGGTGCCGTTCAACAGCGCGGCCTCCGCGTAGGCACAGGCCGTCATCATGGACGATTCAATATGCACATGCGGATCGACCAGCCCAGGCGCCAGGATTCCACCCTGGGCATCGTAGACGGCCCCTCCCAATCCCAACCGCTTCGCCGCGCCCGCCGCCTTCACCGCGGCGATCCGGCCACCCGTCACCCAGATCTCCCGCTCCGGCAGGATGCGCTCCGTGTAAGTCGACAGGACCCGGGCTCCGGTAATCACCAGGTCCGGTCGTTCCCGACCGGAAGCCACGGCCGCCAACCGACGGGTCATCTGCCAAAGTGGAGCGACGGAAAGCCGTTGAATCATGTGCATCCTTTCCCGAGTGCGCCCGTCGGCCAACGGAAAGTCGATTGCCCTGACCGATGCCGGACGCTTTAAGCCGAGGGTGTCCCGGAGAAGCGGGCCGGGCAAATGACGACTGACGATGCAGCCCGCCAACAGGCGTCAATTCATTCATGCGATCAATGAACGATCAGCCTGCCCATTTCACCCTTTCCGTCGAGGCCCCCCGCCCTTCTCCTCGTCCGGTGTTGGTCGCTTTCCACAAACCGTACGGCGTGCTCAGCCAATTCACCCCGGATGGCTCCCCGAACCGGCCCCTCTCGGAATTTGCTCTGCCGCCCCGGGTCTATGCGCTCGGCCGGCTGGATGCCGACTCGGAGGGACTTCTCCTGCTCAGCGACGAACCCGGTCTCAATACCCGGTTGCTGGATCCCGAGCGCGGACATCCGCGCACGTACTGGGCCCAGGTCGAACGGATTCCATCCGACGAATCCCTCCGTCGGCTTACCGCCGGCGTCGCCATCCAGGACTACCAGACCCGTCCGTGCCGTGTGACCTTGCTCGCGCCTCAGCCGTTGGTCCTGCCCCGCGATCCGCCCATCCGGTACCGCAAGAGCGTCCCTGACTGTTGGATCGAACTGGAACTGGTCGAAGGACGCAATCGTCAGGTCCGCCGCATGACGGCCGCCATCAGCCACGCCACCCTCCGACTGATCCGGGTTCGGATCGGGCAGTTCGCCTTGGCCGGGCTCGAACCCGGAAAATGGCGTGAACTGACGCCAACCGAGCGCCGCCTCGTCCTGGGCTAGGGTTTCGTCCCTTTTTGAAGTTCCTCCTTCCGCGCCCGGATGAAGGCGACCAGATCCCATCGATCGCCCTCGGTCGTGGTCTCCGCAAAACTGGCCATGGGAGTCCCGTCCAACCCGGTGGTCAGGGTTCGGTAAAGATCGATCCAGTCCGGTCCACTGCGCGACAGCGGTTGGCGCAGATCGGCCGGAGGAGAAGGTTCGCCCCACTGGTCCTCGAGAGAGGCCGCTGCGGGTCCCTTGCCCGCACCGTCGATTCCATGGCAGGGCGCGCAGAGGCTGGCGAACAACGTCGCGCCGTTCCTCGCATGAAACTCGCGTCGCCCCGGGTCCTCCATCCATTCCGGCGGGGACGGAAGCCGGACCGACGCGGCGTAGTGGGTCGCCTTCCGCCAGCGCGACGAAAGGGTCTTGAGATAGGTGACCACCGATCGGACATCCCGATCCGGGAGGGCGGCAAAGCTCGGCATCGACGTCCCGGCGACCCCGGTGCGGATGGAACGTTCGAGATCGGCGTCCGTTGGAAGGAACCCGCTCGGGGTCGAACGATACTTGAAGACCCCGGAAGTCAATCGTCGCGGCTTCGGCACCATGCCCACCGACAATTCCCCCCGGCCATCGCCCCATTTGCCGTGGCATACCAGGCACTGCCGCTCATAGACGTGCCGTCCGGCCATGATCCATTCGAGGGGAGGTTCCTGAAGGACCCGGGCCGGCGTGGCATTGGACGCCACCGATGGATCGCTGGACACCGGACCGGCACCGACCCGCGGCCACAGCCAAGCCAGGACCGCCGCGAGGGCGATCCAACAGCGGACCCCTGCCACCCGGTTCAAGCACATGGGCGCAGCCTACCCTTGAAACGGCCGCGAACACCACCCGCCGATTGCCGTGTTTGAACCCGGATTTCAGGGACGCATCCGTTGCCGCCGAGTCGCGCGCGCCTTGGTGGCCTCCGTCATGGCGTCGTAGGCATCCAACTGGTCCGGCTTCAGTTCCCGCCGGATCATCGGAGCGTACTTGAGGAAAGCTTCCTTCCTTTCCTCGGAAAACGGCGCGGCGTTCCGGGTTTCCGCCGCCCATTTTCCCAGCAAGGGCCGGATCGCAGCAATCTGAGCCGAGGACAGATCGATGTAGGCGAGCATGTGATTGATCGCCACGTCGGGTGATCCTTGCGCCTGCAGCGGAGGAGGGAGCGGACGGAATCGCGTCCCGTTCGGCCGGGGTGCGGTCCAACGCCCGGTGAAGATCCCGAGGACGAAGATCAGGCCCACTGCGAGCATGACCCGGACGACGCGCCATTCCGGGAGGTTCACGACCTTTCCTCCGTTGGGGCTTCGAGGACGAACTGGTCGAAGGGCGTTGAAGACGGCGCGGGAAGCGCGTTCTCAGAACGAAGGAAAAACGCCACCGCACAAACCACCAGACCCACCACCACTCCCCAGCGGCTGACCTGGTCCCAGAGTTCCCATTCGCTCCGCTCGCGCGACCCTGCCCAGACGGCGGCCACCCGGGTGGAAAAACCCGGCGGCAAAGGCTCCGCCGTTGGGGTCTCCCTGCCTTGGGGCACCGCGACGGAGGCCCGCCGCGCGAGGGCCAGAATCGACGCCAATCGCTCAAAGCGGGACTTCATCGAGACTCCTCCAGTTCTTCAAACAACGCCTTCAGACGGCGACGCGCACGGAAAGCGCGGATCCGCGTGACCCCGGCATTCCAACCGGTCTGACGGCAGACCTCGGCAATCGTCCGCCCGACCAGTTCCAACTCCCGGATCAGCCAGGCGTCCCTCTCGGACAATCCCGCCAGCAGTCGCTCGATCAATTCCCGGGACGAATTCAACTCCACGGAGGTCGCCGCCTCTTCCGACGGCGTCTGGCGAAGCAATTCCTGTTCGGCTTCACTCAGGTCCGACCAGCGGAGTTCCGGACGGGCCTTTTGCCGGCGCAGTCGATCGAGACAGGTGTTCAGGGCAATGCGACTGACCCAATGCGCCAAGGGCATCTCCCCCCGGTACTGGTCCAGTCGTGTGAACACCTTGAGATAGACTTCCTGCATCAGATCTTCTGGTTCGTCCCGGTGCCCCAGATGCCCCCGGACAACCCGGGCAACCAATGGATGCAGCCGTTCCACCAACTCGCGGGAAGCCGCCTCGTCCCGCGCCCTGACACGGTCGAGCAGTTCCGGGGAGATCTCCTCCCGCTCTTCTGAAGGTTTAGACGCAGAGCCCACGGCGACGTTACAAGCGCCTTGCCTGCATGCAACCGGGCGCGGGGAACCAGACGATCCTGCCCAAGCGCCTTCCTGAAAGCGATGCCGGCCTTGCCAACCCGCTCCCTCACCGCAGGTAGATCGGATTCGAGTAGATCCACGGCCGCCATTCCCCATCGAGCTCCAGCCAGACCTCCGCCCGGTACACGCCCGAATCCGTGACCGTGGCTTGCAACCGGTTGCCCTCGCTCCGGGCGACTTCCTTTCCATTCCGGATCAGCCGGAGACGCCCGGGCAACGGGCTCTCGACGTCGATCCTTCCTCCGGCAGCGAACGGTACTTCGTCGCCCATCCAAGCGCGGGTCCTATCCGCCACCGCCGGCGCCTCCGCGTCCACCCATGCCATTCGAAATCCAGAGGCATCGCCCATCCACTCGTGTGCCACGAAAACGCGGCCTGCCTTCACCGCGGTGCGCAGGGATGTTTCCTCCAGCTTCGGAGACACGACGTGCGTACTCACGCAGCGGAACGCCCGGTAGTAGGGATCCAGATCCACCAGTCGGAGGGTCTCGCCGTCGGCGTGCCCGGCCAGGATCTGGGCCACGCCCGGACGCAATCCCACCGGCACTTCCCGCATGCCCGACACCGGATCCACAATCGTTCCCAGCCGTGCCATCCCGTCATTCACGCGGTGCAGCACGAACACCTGATTGTGATGGCAGTCATTCGCCGCCACTCCGGTCAACCGGCGCCTGCCCGTCTCCGAATCCCACTTGTCGAGGTACACATCCGGATACTCGACCTGCGACGCCAGAACTCCATCGGGATACAACTCCACCAGCGTCTGCAATTCCTTCAATTCCTTCGGATCGGTCAGTCGGGATACCAGCGTCAGCATCCCCCGCAGGTCGCGTTTGGCGTCGTAGTGCCGATTGTAAATCTCCAGTCCGGTCAGGCCCTCCATCGGGTGATCCGGGCGCTCTTCGATGTGGGACAGAAAGATCATGCCGTCGCCGACCGTCACCTTGGCCACGAATTCCGGGGTGGCCAGATCCTGGTGGGCCAGGACCGACGCCATCGGATGCACCAGGAATCCCCGCCACTCGGACCCGGTCACGAACAGCACCCCGTTGGTGAGGAAACGCCACGAATCCATGAAGTCCCGCGGCGGTCGGAAATGGTCACTGAGGAAGATCGCCTGCATGCCGGCCCGCTTCGCATCCGCCAGCATCTCCGGCCGTGTGCCCGCCGTGTGCGAGGCGTCCTCGGCATGGGCGTGAAAGCTGCACCGGAAATCGGTCTGTCCCGGCAGCGGGGGCAACACCCGGCGCTTCGATGCCAGGGCCTGTACAGAGGCCTCCGCGGCGGCCAACCGCACCCGGGTCATCCTTTGCATGGACGAGTAGCGCGATTTTTCCAGCGGCTCGGCTCCGTGCACGGCGATCACCGCCATGCACCCAATCGCTGCTGCCAGCAGCGCGGGAAATCGCGTCCTCACCCGTCCGCTTCGTGGCATCCCCTTCATGAATGGTTCCAACTCATCCGTGCCCACCCTGGCCCGACAAGACCAAAGTCAGATTACCCGCTCAACGAACCAAGGTCGGCTTTCGGATGAAAACCCAGGCGGGCAAGATCACGGTTGCCAAGCTGGAATCCAGAGCCGGATCCTTTGCGTCTTGGGAAATCGATGCCAGCCAACAATTCGGACAACTGATCCCTCTGCTTCGACGAACGTTTCCAGCGTTCCCGGCGTGGACTGGATTCCCGGCCTGGATGGCTTGAGGGCGTTCGCGATCGTGTGGGTCATTGTCAGCCACCTGCACCTCGACCCGTCGCTCTTCCCGACCGAGTTCCTGGCCCAGTTGGCGGCTGCGGGGGCTCATGGCGTGACTCTATTCTTTGTGATCAGCGGGTTCCTCATCACCACGCTCCTCCTGCGCGAAGAGTCATCCAACAACCGCATCCAGTTGGGCTCGTACTATTGCCGCCGTGGTTTCCGAATCCTGCCAGCCGCGATCGTCTACCTCGCCCTGACATCGAGCGTTTTCTGGTGGATGGGAGGAGCGATCGAACCCAGTGAATGGCTGGGGGCCCTGCTGTTTGACAGAAACCTCCTTCCCGCTGGACCTTCCGGTCTGACCGGACATTTCTGGAGCCTTTCGGTCGAAGAACAGTTCTACCTCCTCTGGCCTGCCCTCCTCGCGTTCGGGCCGAAGCGGTCCCGTCTGGGCATGAGCCTGATCCTCCTGCTGTTGGCTCCGGTCTGGCGGCACTTGGTGACCAAGATGTCGGGAGGAAGACCCATGATGATCGGGCGACTGGATCTGATCTATGACTGTCTGGTGATGGGAGCGCTCCTCGCCCAACTGCAGGCCCTGCCGTGGTTTCGCGGTTTGCTCGATCGAACGCGATATCCGGGCGCGTGGTTGCTCCTCGGCATCGTTGGTTTCCTCCATCTTTCCATCCGGAAGCTTCCGTTCGGAACGATCGGAGTCGTGGTAAGTGGCACCGCCCAACTCTTATGCGCCGCTCTGGTGATCAAGGTGCTGATCGAGGGACGATGCCCTTCCGCACAGGCGGTGCTGGGATTCCCGGCCGTCACCGGTCTGGGAAAGCTCAGCTACAGCCTCTACCTCTGGCACATGCCCTTCATGCTCTCCTGGATTCCCAATTTCGCGGGAGACGCCGCCCTTCGGGTTTTCCTCAGTCTTTTCGCCGCTGGCATCAGCTACCGTTGCATTGAACGACCCGCCCTCCGGCTCAGATCACGCCTCATCCACTCTTCCCAGCACCCCCCCAGAGGTCGATCGCTGACTCCATCTGCCGGCCCGTCTCGACGCTCCTGAAAACCGCCCCGTACATCGAACTGCACGCCCGCAGTGCCTTCAGCTTCCTGCGGGCTGCGTCCCTTCCCGAGACCCTGGCCGATACCGCCGCACGCCTCGGACTCCCAGCGCTGGGCCTCTGCGATCGCATGGGGCTCTACGGCGCGCCCCGCCTCGCCAGCGTCGCCCGCGAGGCTGGCATCCGGCCCATCCTCGGTGCCGAACTGCTGCTCGAAGATGATTCCGCGCTCCCGGTCCTCGTCGCAACGCGCACCGGATACGAGAACCTGAGCCGACTCCTCACCACGGCCCATCTCCGCGCACCCAAGGGCGAGGGACGCATCCTCTGGTCTGAACTCCCCGCCCATGCCGAGGGTCTGGTGGCGCTCACCGGGGACGAGGAAGGCCCGCTGCGTCGCGCCCTCACCGGCGGATCCCTCTCACCGGTCGAAACCGTCCAACGCCTGCGTCAGGCGTTCGGAGCTGAAAATATTTTTGTCGAGATCCAGCGCCATCGGCGGCGTGGGGAAGAACGGGTGAATCGAGCCCTGGTCGATCTGGCAGCCGCCGAACGTCTCCCCCTGCTCGCGACCAATGGGGTGCTGCACGCCGGACCCGAGGCCCGCGCGGCCCTGGATGTCTTCACCTGTCTCCGGCACCACACCCATCTGGACCAGGCGGGAGCCCTGCTCTCCGTCAACGACGGACGACACCTCGTCCCGCCGGCCCACATGCAGGAACTCTTCTCCGACCTGCCCCAGGCCATCGCCAACACCGTTCGACTCGCCGACCGTCTCCCGTTCACTTTCGCCGATCTTGGCTACCGGTTCCCCACCCATCCCACCGGTCCCGGCGAAACCATGGAATCCCTCCTGCACGACTGGACGGCGGCCGGGGCGCGGAAGCGATATCCACAGGGAGTGCCAGGCAAGATCCGAGCGCTCCTCGACAAGGAACTCGCCCTGATCGGAAAG
>JBDNHZ010000201.1:0-20434 GCA_041688515.1 Verrucomicrobiota bacterium | reverse complement strand
TACCACCCGATCGGTGCCCTCTTCGAAACCTCCCCCAAGACCACCTCGCTCGACCTCATCGGCACCCGGGCCCTGCCCGACGAACTTCAGGGATGCGCCCTGATCGGGGGCTACTTCGGAGCCGTCATCGAGGTCCACCGTTTCGCCGATGCCGGGGCCGGGTTCAAGACCACGCAATTGCCACGCCTGCTCAAGTCCTCCAACGCCGCCTTTCGTCCCGTCGATGTCAGCGTTGGACCGGACGGCGCGATCTATATTGCCGACTGGTTCAATCCGCTCATCGGCCATTACCAGACCAGCTACGTGGATCCCAAACGCGACAAGACCCGCGGACGGATCTGGCGCCTGACAGCCAAGGGCCGCCCGTTGGTGCGGCAACCCGACCTGGCCTCCATGAAACCCGCAGCCCTGCTGGACCAACTGAAGTCTCCGGAACGCTGGACCCGCGCCCAGGCCAAGCGCCTGCTCTTCGACGCCCCTTCCGCCGAGGTGCTCGCCGCCGCTGACCGCTGGGTGGCGGAACTGTCCTCCACCGTGTCCGACCGCGAACGGTTCCTGCTCGAAGTGACCGGTGTTTTTGAAGCCCATGAAGCGCCTCGACTCGACCTGTTGAAACAACTGCTTTCCGCCCGTGACCCGCGGGTTCGCGCCTACGGCGCCCGCGTCGCCGGCATGTGGGCCGACCGCCTTCCCGAAGCGCTTTCGCTCCTTCAGACCCGTGCACGGGATGAACACCCCCGCGTCCGTCTCGAAGCCGCCGTCGCCGCCACCTACGCCCCCGGCATGGACGCCGTGCGGGTGGTGACCCAGGTCCTGGAATCGCCGCGGGATCCCTTCCTCGATTACGCCATCCGACAGGCGGCCCGCGCGCTCCAACCCCGTTGGGCTCCGGCGCTCGCCGCCAACACGCTCAAGCTGGACGAAGCCCAACTCCAATACCTCCGTGCCTTGGCCGGTCCCCCGGCCAAACCCCAGCACCCCGGGCAGGAAACCTACGAAATGGCCTGTCTCCCCTGCCATCAACCCGAAGGCAAGGGACTCCCCGGGGTGTATCCGCCGCTCGCGGGAAGCGAATGGGTCCAGGCCAAGGCGGATGCGCTGATCCGGATCGTCCTCCACGGCCTGGCCGGACCCATCGATGTGGCCGGCCAACGGTATGGAGGCCCAGACGCGGTTCCCATGCCCGGCATGGCCGGCCTCGCGGACCAACAGATTGCCGACGTCCTCAGTTACATCCGCAAAGACTTCGGTGCCGGCGCCTCCCCGGTGCCCGTGGACGAGGTAAAGCGGATCCGGGAATCCACCGCCACCCGCAACGATCCGTGGTCGGCCGCCGAATTACCGCGGTGATCCCCCTGCTTTTCGATTGCCGCGAACGGTCGCCCGCCCACCCTTTCCTCACATGCTCAGTTCGATCCGCAGCGTTCATTTCGTCGGCGTTGGTGGCACCGCCATGGCCAGTGCGGCCGTGGCCATGCACGAACGGGGTTTCCTCGTGACCGGTTCCGACGTGAACGTGTACCCGCCCATGTCGGACTTCCTGGCGGAGCGAAAGATCCCGGTGATGCAGGGCTATGCCGAAGCGAACCTGTCCCACAAACCCGACCTGGTGGTCATCGGCAACGCCATTTCCCGCGGCAACCCCGAGGCCGAGGCGGTGCTGGACCGCAAGCTGCGCTACTGCTCCCTCCCCGAACTGCTGAAGGAATACTTCATCCGGGGAAAACGATCGCTGGTCGTCACCGGCACCCATGGCAAGACCACCACCACTTCGCTGCTGGCCTGGGTCTTCGAACACAACGGGCTCAATCCCTCGTTCCTGATCGGCGGCATCCCCCGCAACCTCGGCCAAGGCGCGCGCTTCACCGACTCCGATTGGTTCATCATTGAGGGCGACGAGTACGACACCGCCTTCTTCGACAAGCGCTCCAAGTTCGTTCACTACCTTCCCGAGGTCGCCGTCATCAACAACCTGGAGTTCGATCACGCCGACATCTTCCCGGCGTTGGCGGACATCCAACTGGCCTTCAAACGCTTCATCAATCTTATCCCCCGGGGCGGCCTTCTGCTGGCCAACGGCGATGAACCCAATCTCGCCCCGCTCCTCAACGTGACCCATTGCCCGGTGAAACAGTTCGGTCTTGGAACATCCAACGAGATCCGCGCCTCCGGGCTCACGCTCCATCCGGAACACTCCGAGTTCCTGCTCGATGACCTGCATTTTGACATCCCCCTCACGGGCGAGCTCAACGTCCGCAACGCCCTCGCCGTCGTTGCCTGCGCCCGGCACTGCGGCCTGACCAGCGTCCAGATCCAGTCGGCCTTCAGCACCTTCCGCGGTGTCGCACGACGGATGGATGTCCGCGGCGAAGCCGGCGGGGTCACGGTCGTCGATGACTTTGGCCATCACCCGACCGCCATCCGCGAGACGCT
The DNA here is from genome assembly GCA_041688515.1 of Verrucomicrobiota bacterium. Lineage (GTDB taxonomy): Bacteria > Verrucomicrobiota > Verrucomicrobiia > Limisphaerales > UBA9464 > UBA6176. The sequence continues at coordinate 18,001 of JBDNHZ010000201.1, read as the reverse complement.
CCGTGCGTTGCGGGTGAAGTTTCCTGGGCGCCGGATCTGGGCGGTATTTGAACCCCGCTCAAACACCACCCGCAGGAACATTTTCCAGAACGAGTTGGTCGAGGCGCTCGAACGGGCCGATCGCGTGGTGGTCTCGGAAGTCGCACGGATCGAGCAACTCAAACCCGAGGAACGGCTCAATCCGGGCAAGCTGATGCACGATCTGAAGATGGCCGGAAAACCCGCCGCCTATCTGCCCACCGCGGATTCCATCATCGAACACATCGCGCTCGACGCCCTCACCGGCGACGTCGTCTGTGTATTCTCCAACGGAGGCTTTGACGGGATTCACGGGAAACTCCTCCGCCGGTTCACCGAACACCCGGCTGCCAACTGATCCCGTAAAAGAAGCAAGGCGCCGGTTTGCACCGGCGCCTCGGGTGGATGAGAGACAAAAGACGGTCCACCGGCAGCCCCTCTTTTTTCGGCACACCGTCAACTAACCCCCGGGGCGCCCCACGGTATGCCAGCGTGAATCCCTCTGCGCGCTTCTTGAGAATGGGCACCCCGAAAACCAAATCCGTTATAGCAAGGCACCCTCCGGTGTCTATCCCGCGGTGGCCAGCCTTCACCCCTCACTTCGGCCGGGTCGCGATGCTCTGGATATAGGCGACGTCCACGTTGTTCGGCGTGGTGAGATCATCATTCACGATGCCGCCCTTCACCAAGGGAGGCATCGTCCGGGCATCCTTCCATCGGCGGGTCTCGGAATGCCCGTCTGCGAAGGAAAACCCACCCCCGTTGTTGTGATAGAACCCGGGCAGATCATAGAAGCCATACTTCGCCGGCGTGTTCGGATAGCCCTGCATCTTCACCAGAAAGTTGCCCATGTCCACGCTGTCCTCGCGCATGTCCAGAAACACGAACGTCTGCGACGGCCCCTGCTCACTCAGGTCCGATTGCTTTCGATAGATCCGGTAGCTCCCGACGTCGGTGGCGAACCCGCCATCCGTCCCACCCCATCCCCCCAGAAACAGGTTCATCGACATGGAACGGACCCGGGGCTTGAGCCCCAACGGCGTCTTCAGCGAAGAACGATCCGAAGGACATTTCCAGATCGCCAGGCTGTTGCCGCAATACTTGAACATCGGGCTCCTGCGGATCCCGACATTCGGATCCCAGTTGGCCCGGTTGCCCGGGTCAAAATCCATGATCCCCGTCACCCAGGCGCCGGCGTAAGTATCCCGAAACCCGACAGCGGTGTTCTCGGAGGCAAAGAGGAGGACGTCGTTGTTGTCCTCCGAGTACAGTCGCCAGGCGAGCGTGAGCTGTCGGTGGTTATTGAGGCAGGCTATGCCCTTGGCCTTGGCCTTGGCCTTTCCCAGCGCCGGAAGGAGCATGCCCGCGAGGATTGCGATGATGGCAATCACCACCAGCAGTTCAATGAGGGTGAACCCGTTTCCCCGATGCCGTGTGCACCGCGGGCAATTGATCGTGGTTGGAACCATAGGCGAGAGAACGGCCACGGTGCCACGGCTTCGGGCCGCGCGACGCAACCACGCCGGCAAAGTCCGGTCGGTTGATACCGCGAAACCTGTGTCCTGCCCGCCCCCCGTTCCCGAATCAGAATGGCTGCGGATCAGTGACGCCACAGCGCCCAATACTTTGTCACCGTCCTGCCACCGTTCCCGCCTGTCAAATCGCAACTCTCCACTGCCCGTGAGCGGGGCGCATCTTGACACTGCCCCCGCCGGACTGGGATCCGCCTCCTCACGTCGGCAGCTACGGACGGGGCGGCGGGGTAGCTGCCGAGGGAACGAGGCGGATCCCAGACGAAGCGAGGCCCACCTCCTCCTCCCCAAGCCCCCAGGCCTCTCCCGAGTTTCGGACTCGCGGAACTCGTCCCAAGCGCTCGTCCATCCGGGGGATTGCCCCTGTAACCGCGGCTTCCATCCACGGGTCTCCGCCGCCAGAATGTCGCCGATGCTCCACTGCCGTTGCCGAGTGCGCCCCTGTCCACGGGTTTCCCCCAGGGGGCACGGCTTCGCCTGACCAACTTCCGCCGCCGATTTTCGCCCCTCTTTGCCAACGCCCATCCCATGCGCTTCATGAACCCAGCCCATCGTCGCGTCTCCGGAGCGATGCTGACCGCCACGCTCGTTTTCGTCGTGGCCGGTTGCAGCAAATTCCAGAAGGCGCCCCCCTTTGAGTTCCGAACCGAGACCACCGTCCGGTCCAACCTGATCCAGTCGGTCAGCGCCAATGGATCGCTCACCCCGACCCGACTGATCCAGGTCGGATCACAGGTGTCGGGGACGCTCACCTCGGTGAAGGTCGACTTCAATTCGCTGGTGAAGGAAGGCGACATCCTGGCGACCATCGATCCCGCTTCATTCGAGCGCGCCCTCGCCCGGGCGGAGGCGGATCTGGCGTCCGCCAAAGCCCAGGAGGTCCTGGCCGACTTCAACCTCAAGCGGGCCAAGGAATTGTTCTCCGCCAAGCTGATCTCGGAGACGGAATACACCCAGAACGACGTCCAACTCCTCCAGGCCGTCGCCAGCGTCAAGATGCGCGACGCCGCGGCCGAGAGCGCCCGGGTCGATCTCCAGCGCACCACCATTTACGCCCCCCTCGACGGCATGGTCATCTCCCGGGCCGTCGATGCCGGCCAGACGGTCGCCTCCAGCTTCAACACCCCCACCCTGTTCACCATCGCCAATGACCTGGCGAAGATGCACATCGAACTGGCGGTCTCCGAAGCCGACATCGGCGCGGTCGAGAAGGGTCAGCGGATCGAGTTCCAGGTGGATGCCTTCCAGAACCGCAAGTTCACCGGCACGGTGAAACAGGTGCGCTACAACGCCACCACCAACCAGAATGTCATCAGCTACATCACGGTCATCGAAGTGAGCAATCCCGAGCTGAAACTGCGACCCGGCATGACCGCCAACGCGAGCATCATCACCTCTGAAAAGACCAATGTCCTCCGCATCCCCGGTGCCGCCTTCCGGTTCTCCCCCACGGCGCTTGGCCTGACCGTCCTTCCCGCCACCAACACGGTTTCCACCAATGGCATCGCCCGACCCCGCGGCGGCGGCATGGAAAGCATGCCCACCCCGCCCTGGATGGCGGGGGGTGCCTTCCGTCGGCCCACCGACGAGGAACGCGAGAAGTACTCCGCCAGCCTGACCCCTGAGCAGAAGGAACAGTACGAGAAGATGCAGGCCGAACGTCGCCGACGCATGGCCGAGGGCGGAGGTGCGGGCGGCGGTGCGGGCGGAGGGGGAGGGGGTGCCGGCGGTCCCGGTGGTCCTGGCGGCGGTGCGGGCGGCGCCACCCGCGCCACTCCCAGCGTCGAAGGCCCAACCCTGCGCACCGTCTATCTCCTCGCCGGCGAGACGGCCAAGGATTCCAAGGACAAGCCCGCGGTTCAGGCGGTCAACATCAAGGTCGGCATCACCGACGGGAATGGCTATGAAGTCCTCGAAGGACTCAAGGAAGGCGATGTGATCATCACCGGCACCAAGGGGGGGACACTGGCCGCCGCCGGTCCTGCGGCTTCGCCCTTCGGTTCTCCGTTCGGCGGTGGCCCGCGCCGGTAATCCCATTCCCCTCTCACCGTGCAACCCGTCATCCAACTCACCGACTTCCGCAAGACCTACAAGTCCGGCGAAGTCGAGGTCCACGCCGTCCGCGGGGTCAACCTGACCGTGCTCCCCGGGGAATTCGTCGCCATCATGGGTGCCAGCGGTTCCGGCAAGAGCACCATGATGAACACCGTCGGTTGCCTCGATCGGCCCACCGGCGGTTCGTACCTCCTCGATGGTGTCGATGTCGGTTCCCTGTCCCGCAATGAGCGGGCCGACCTGCGCAATCGCAAGCTCGGGTTCGTCTTCCAGGGGTTCAATCTTCTGGCCCGGACCACCGCGGTGGAGAACGTCGAACTCCCCATGCTCTACGGCCGCCCGCCGCTCCCGACCAAGGAACAACGCCGGCGCGCCCTCGAAGCCCTCAACCTGGTCGGGCTCAGCTCCCGGACGGAGCACACCCTCAGCCAACTCTCCGGCGGACAACAACAGCGCGTGGCCATCGCCCGCGCCCTGGTGAACGAACCCAAGGTCCTGCTCGCCGACGAGCCCACCGGCAATCTCGATTCCCGCACCTCCATCGAGATCATGGGAATCTTCCAGCATCTCAATGAGCAGGGCATGACCGTCGTCATGGTCACCCATGAGCTCGACGTCGCCCGGTACTGCAAGCGCATCGTCGTGATGCGCGACGGACAGATCCGCTCCGACGACGCCATCACCGACCGTTCCCTCGCCCAGGTCGAACTCGCCAAACTCGAAGCCGAGCAGAAGGCCGTCCAACTCGCCTGACCATGTACGCCGTACTCAAGATCGCCTTCCGCGCCCTCCGCCGGAACCTGCTCCGTTCCTTCCTCACCATGCTCGGCATCATTGTCGGCATCGCCTCCGTCATCGTCGGCGTCAGCATGGGCACCGGTGCCAAGGCCGAGGTCGACAAGCGCATCGCTTCCATGGGCAACAACCTGCTCATGATCATGTCCGGCAACATGTCCCGTGGCGGTGTCCGCGGTGGCTTCGGCGGTTCCCCCAATCTTTCGCCCTCCGACTACGACGCCATCCGGCGAGAGATCAGCGGCGTTACCGGCGTCAGCCCGGAAGTCCGCACCCGGGCCCAGATCACCGCCGGCAATCAGAACAGCAGTTCCGACATCTCCGGTGTCAGCGCCGCTTACGCCGACATCCGGTCGTGGGAGTTCCGTTCCGGTGGCAATTTCTCGGATGCCGAGGTCCGCAACGCCGCGAAAGTCTGCCTGCTGGGCACCACCGCCGCCAAGACCCTCTTCGGCGAGGATGTTGATCCGGTGGGACAGATCATCCGCATCAAGAATGCGCCGTTCACCGTGCTCGGATGGTTGAAGCCCAAGGGGGCGAACTCCTTTGGAAGCGATCAGGACGATGTCGTCCTCGTGCCTTATACCAGCGTCATGAAACGCCTCTCGGGCGATACCATGTTCCGCTCCTTTTCACTCCAGGTCGAGGGACCCGAAGTCCTCGCCGACGTCCAGAACGACATCGCCGTCCTGCTCCGCCAGAGACACAAGATCGGCGACGGAAAGGACGACGACTTCATGATCCGCACCCAGCAGGAGATGAGCGAGTTCCTCAACGCCAACAACCGGATCATGACCATCCTCATCGGGTTCTTCGCCGGCATCTCCCTCGTGGTCGGCGGCATCGGCATCATGAACATCATGCTCGTGTCCGTCACCGAGCGCACCCGCGAGATCGGCATCCGCCTCGCCGTTGGAGCCCGCGGTCGCGACGTCCTCCGTCAGTTTCTCACCGAGGCCGTCCTGCTCAGTGTCATGGGGGGCATCCTCGGAATCGCCGTTGGATTCTGGCTGGCCCCGCTCCTGACCACGTTCTTCAAGTTCCCCACCCTGATCTCGAACTCCTCGGTCATCCTCGCCTTCTCGGTGTCCGCCGTCATCGGCGTGGTCTTCGGCTTCTTCCCTGCCCTCAAGGCCGCCAATCTCGATCCGATCGACGCCCTGCGGTACGAGTGAAGGGCCCCAGCGCCGGGGCGCGAAACGCCAGTCCACGGGATATCAGGATGCCCCGCCTTCGGATCTGAAGGCCCAAGGCTCCAGCCACCCCAATCCGCCCAACCTCACGCCGACCGTGCGGGCTGGGCCGCTATCTGGCGCACGATCTCGAAGGCCACCTCCAGTGCAACCTTGGCCTGCGCTCCGGTGACTCGGGGAGTCTGTCGTTCCCGAACACATTCCACAAAATGCTGCAACTCGCACTTCAAGGGCTCGTCCTTGGTGATCGGAACCGGCTCCCGGACGATCTTTCGTCCGGCAAACTCGCTGACGATGGCGCTTTCCTTGGCCGACAGGAGCTTCTTCAAAAGGGAACTTTCGGGTTCGTCGTCGGCCGCCAATCGATAGAGGAACCCTTCCTGCGCCCGGTAATCGAGGGAGATATAGGTCGGACGTGGGCCGGCGCTGAAGACCCGGATCTTCCGGGTCCGCTCCGGGGAGATGCGACTGGCAGTGAGGTTGGCGATGCAGCCATTGGCGAAGCGCAGTCGGGCGTTGGCGATGTCCTCACTCTTGCTCAGCACCGAAATGCCAACCGCGTCCACCGAGACCAAGGGCGACTTGACGAAGGCCAGCACCACGTCGAGGTCGTGAATCATCAGGTCGAGAACGACGCCGACATCGGTGCTGCGGGCCGGAAAAGGCGAGAGCCGATGGCACTCGATGAATCGGGGATCGGTGGCCACCTCTTCGAGGTAGCGGTACACCGGATTGAACCGTTCGACATGTCCCACCTGAAGAACCACCGCCGCCGCGTGGGCCAACTCGACCAACTCCGTCGCCTGGGCGGCGGAGTCGGTCATCGGCTTCTCCACCAGCAGGTGTTTGCCCGCCATCAGGAGTGGTCGGGCAAGCGCATGGTGAGTGATCGTTGGAGTCACGATACTGAGGGCATCGGCTGCGTCCGCGGCCTCTTCCACGGTGGCGAAGGCCCGTACCCCGTGACGCTCGGCGTGAGTCCGGGCCGCCTCCCCGTGGACGTCGTACACGCCGACGAACTCGACCAGACCGGCCCGGGCCAACTCGGCGTAAACCCGGGCATGTTCCTTCCCAAGGGAACCCACCCCCAGCACCGCCACTTTCGGCAATCGCGACATGAGTGGGGAGGCTAGGGACTCACCGACACCGGCGCGAGCGCTGGCTCAGAGGGCCAAAGCGGCGGCGTCATCCCCGAGGGATGGGACATGGGCAAGGCAGGAAGGATGAAGCGGGCGAGTCCTGGGGGCGCGGTCGTCCCCGGCCGCTCGGGTGTGGGGCGGGAACAAGCGGGCGAGGACGGACCCTTTCCCAGGGGCGAGCTCAGGATTGCGACCCCCGAGCCAGGAAAACCTCCGCTCTCCAGAGTTTGAGTTTGGCACGACTCTGGCTCATTCCTAGGCGGCGCCGGTCTATTGTTCCGGCTGTAGCGGCAACGGGGTCAGTGTTAACTGCGCTACTCAACCAACTACCGTTGCCGCAGGGGACGGTAGGCGGGCGCCAGCGAACCGGCGGCGGTTGCTCACAAGGCAACCGCCGCTTTTGTCTGGTGCGATACCAGAGCCGCTGCAAACACCTCGTGGCTGCGCACGGCTTCGGCTGGGGAAACACACCCAAACCGATCCCCCAGCACCCCGGCCCACTCCGCGGCATAGGCAGCCCACATCTGCAGGAAGCAATCCGGGAATCCCGCCTCGAAAATGCCTCCGGTGATGGTGGGAAACGCCATCTGATGCCCCAGATCAACGCGCGACCACACCTGCTCCTTGCCCCGTTCGAAATACCAGAAGGACTTGGGTTCCGCCGTCGAGAACCGGGCTCCCCCTTCGGTGCCCAGGACTTCCACCGACCAGGTATTGGTCGCTCCCGGGGCCAACCGTTTCATCTCCAGGCGCATGGGAACTTCCCGACCCTCGGCCAGAATCTCCGTATGGAGCATCGCGTTGTCCCACGTATCGCACGGGGCCATCCCGCCCTTCCCGTCCGGACGCTCGGTGTAGATCTTCTGGAGCTGGGCGTAGACGCGCACCGGGTTCCACCCCAACCGAAACGGCACATGGACGACGTGCATCCCGAGGTCGCCCATCACTCCAATCTCGCCACAGGTCTTCACCTGGCGCTTCCAGTTGACGGGCTTCATCGGATCCAGATCGCTGGCGTGCCAGAAACAGGAGCGGACTTCCAGGAGCTTGCCCAAACGTCCCGACCGCGCCGTTTGGATCACTCGTTGAACCCCGGGAAGGAAGGGAAACTCGGAACTGCACCGGACGAATCGTCCGGAGGCCGACGCTGCCGCCTCGATCCGGCGGGCGGAGGCGAGATCGATGCCGAAGGGCTTCTCGGCCAGCAGATCCTTCCCCGCCGCCAGCACGTCGAGATACATCCGCTCGTGCAGATGATGAGGCACGGCCACGTAGACGACATCCACGTCCGGGGATGCCAGCAGTTCCCGATGATCCTGAGTCAACATGCGAACCCCGGGAACCCCCTTGAACCAGTCCAGCAGGCGCGGTTGCAGATCACAGACCGCGACCAATTCCGCCTTCACCGGAAGATTCTCGAGGACGAACCATCGTCCGAACGCACTGGCCGCCTCCCGTCCCATCAGGCCGCCGCCGATAATGCCCACGCGCATGGTCTTGCTCATTTGATCCCGAAGCTTCCCCTTGGGAGCCTCGGCGGCGCAAGCCTGCCGAGATTCACCCGGCCTGAACGACGGGTGCCTTCTGCTCGTGCCGGACCCGTTGGAGCTGCAATTCACGGTCACCCAGCAGCACCTTGAGACCGGTATTCTCCCGTTCGAGTTCCTGGATGCGGCTGGTCAACTGCATCTGACCCAGCAACCAGCGCAGGGTCGGATCCGATCCCGCTTGCTGTGCCAGCAACCGGACGAACTCCGCTTCTCCTGCCAACCCGGCGTCGCGGGCCGCCAGTTCCACTGGTTTGCCACTGGTGACATCCGAGGCAGCCCGGTGCAGGCGGCGGGCAACCACCGCCTGAAGTGGAATCTCGCGGCCGGCCGACTCAACATCCGTCGCCGGTTCAAACCGCGGATTGGGACGGGGCGCATTGTATGTCACGGTTCCGCGCTCGACCACCGCGTCCGGAGCACGCACGAAGGGGGCCACGGCCTCCCAGGAATGCATCAATCGCGAGCCGGAGATGCGGATCCCCAACATCCCGCGCCGGATCGAACGTTCCAGCCGACTGGTGCTGGAAAGCTCATCCAGCATCCCTGTGAATTGATCGGAAGTGCGAGCCTCCCCCAAGGTTTCGAGGATCCCGAAATCGATGGCGAAAAAGGACTGGTTGAAGAGGTAGATGGGAATCGCCAGCAGACGGCGCGAGGGCGGGATGCTCAGGAACAGGGCCTTCCTCAGGTACGCGTCGGGAGCGCAGCGGTGATACGCGCAAAAGGCTTCCTTGAAATTGGAGAACTCGGGCTTGGCCTCGGCCATAAGACAACCCTGCGCATTCAGGGCAGGATTTGCAATGTTCGCGTCAACGGGGCGGCAGGCCGCCTGCCCTCCGACGGCTCTCAACGCCCCGCCAATCGATACAGGGTCTCGCCCGCCTTCGGGACCAGAAGAACCCCCTCGGCCTCGCGTCCGGCGTAGCTCGCCGGGTCAATCGACCGCCAGTCGCGGTAGCCCAGATTGATGGCCCGGCATTCGTCCTCTGGAATCCCGGTGGCCAACGTGACGCGCGCCCGCGCCCGCTCCACGCCATCGACGTAGGTCCCGAGGCCATACACGTGCGTGCTGTGGGCCAGAACGCCCCAGGGCAGGTCCTTGAAACGATCCCACTGACTCAGGAAATAGTCGCGGCAATGGTACCCGATCTGATGGATCACACGCCCGTGCACCACGCTGACTTCCTTGAGATGCGGCGCAAAAATGATCAATTCCCCGTCCTCCGCCAGGACCGGCTCCAGCTTGTACATGCACTTCGCCCCGACCCAGAGCTCGTCGTACATCTCCGGAGCGCACGACAGGATCGTGTGGAATTCACGCTCCTTGCGCACAATGTGATGCTGGGCGGAAAGGTCCACCGCCTGATCCCAGGCCGCCTCCGGTGCCCCGGCAAACAGACCGACCAACCCGCCCCCGGCAACCACCAGCGCAAAACACAGGCGCGGCGTTGAAACCATCGATCCCGCCCGGTCCACCACCCGCCGAACCGGAGTCCATTTGTGTCCGATCACTCCCACAGTGGTGATTACCGCTCCCAGCCAATGGAAGAAATTGAGCACCTCGGGACCACTGATGCCGGGAAACAGGTATTTGTTTCCCCCGCTGAACCCCACCACCTCGTGAGGAAAAACGGGCCCGACGATGATCAGTTGATCGTAATCGTCCACCCGCCGATTGATCGTCACCGGCACGTCCATGGCGAACAAACCGTCCGACAACTGCCGGATTTCTTCCCGCGGAATGGCACCCAGTGGCTTCAGCGCCGCAGGATTGTCCCATTCATGATTGAAGAAGCGAACGCGGGCGTACCGGGAACGCCGTTCTTCCAGGGTGATTTCGAGGCGAACGCAGATCTCTTCCTCGGTCATGGGCCGATGGGTGCCCAGGGCCACCAGGATATCGAGGGCGACGGTCACACCGCCCATCTGTTCGTGGAGCACTCGGAACATCATCCCGATCGGAGCCGTGCGGGTGCTGTCCGGAATGATCAGGAGCACCCGTTTACCCCGGTAATCGCTCTCGGGACAAGCCGCAGCGACCACTTCAGCTGCCGCCTCCGACCCGAGCACTCGCCCGTTCTCCGCCACCCGTGAATGAACCTTGGTCATGTTCTGAGATCCTGATTGTTGGAACGCGCTCCGCTTCGGTCAAATCGTCTGTGCGAGATACCCTCCGTCCACCACCAGATCCGAGCCGGTCACGAACGAACTTGCCTGCCGACTGGCCAGGAACAGGGCGGCCCCAACCAATTCCTGAGACTCGCCGAAGCGACCCATCGGCGTGTGTCCGAGGATCGCCTTCGCCCGGGCGGTGGGAGTTCCATCTTCCTGGAACAGCAATCGACGGTTCTGTTCGGCCGGGAAGAAGCCCGGGGTGATCGAATTGACCCGCACCCCCCTTGGAGCCCATTCGCGAGCCAGGAATCGCGTCAGACTGAGCACGGCGGCCTTCGCCGCCGAGTAGGCAACCACCCGTGACAGGGGCAGATGCGCCGAAACGCTGGCAATGTTGATGATGCTGCCGAGACCGGCCGCGCACATCCCCGGCCCGAACACCTGACAGGGAAGCAGGGCCCCCCCAACGAGGTTGAGGTCAAAGCTCTCTTTCCACGCCGCCAGATCAATCTGCTCGAACGGATTCTGCGGCGTCACGGTGACGCTCGGTTGGTTTCCGCCCGCGGCATTGATCAACACGGTCGGTTCCCCCCATTCCCCGACGATCTGTTGCCGCGCCCCTTCCAGTGAAGCCCGATCCGAGGCGTCGGCACTCACGAAGATCGCACGTCCCCCCGCCTGGCGGACGGCCTCCGCGCGGGCCTCACCCCGCTCGGCATTCCGCCCGACCACCGCCACCGCGGCGCCCGCCCGGGCGAGGCCTTCGGCAAGCGCACCCCCGAGGACCCCCGTCCCACCAATGACCACAGCGACGTCGTGCTTCAGATCAAACCAGTTCATGCGAGGACCGAGAAGCTACCCGCTCGGCCCGCCGGGTGTGAAGCGGTCATTGCCCGTCGCCTCCCTCCCGGGGCCACGGGCGTCCTCCCCCGCCCCGTCCTCCCTGCCCCCCGATCTGAGATCTGGACAAACGCCGCCTCCAACTTCTTGCCGAAGGAGAGCCTTGTGCTCAGGTTGAATCCACGACGCCCATGATGAAAAAGCTCCTGCTCCCCTGCCTGCCCGGTCTCGCCCTGGCCCCGCTCCTGGTGGCCGGACCGATCTCGGTGGCCGAACTGAATTACCGGCCAGCCAATGACGGGGACGAAGAATACATCGAACTGATCAACACCTCGGCCTCGGCGTATGATCTCACGGGTTGCCAGTTCACCACCGGCGTCACCTACACCTTCGGGGCTCTCACCCTCGCCCCGGGCCAGAGGATCGTCGTCTGCCGGGATCGCTCCAAACTGGCCGCCCGGTACGGTTCGGTCCAAAACCTCGCCCCCAGCACCTACAGCGGCCGCTTTTCAGATGACGGCGAGTCCGTGGTTCTGCTGGCGGCAAATGGTTCGGATCTGATCCGCTTCCAATACCGACCTGATGGAGATTGGCCGTCGCGCGCCAACGGGCTGGGCTCTTCCCTGGAAACGGTGAATCCCGATGGCGACCTGTCTGATCCCGCCAACTGGCGGTCCTCCACCGAGTACCTCGGTTCTCCCGGAAAGACGGGAGTGGGACCGATGCGACGGATCGTCATCAACGAACTGTTGGCCCACACCGATCCGCCGCTGGAGGATGCCATCGAACTCCACAACGTCACCGATCAACCCATCGACATCGGCGGGTGGTACCTGTCCAGCCAACGTTCCAAACCCACCCGTTTCCGAATCCCTCCGCCCTGGGTGGTTCCCGCCCGTGGGTACTCGGTGTTCTACCAGTATCAGTTCGACAGCGCGTCCCCCGCTCCGGGCGATGATCCCTTCGCACTGAATTCCTCCGTGGGCGACGAGGCGGTCGTCCTATCGACGGACACCAACGGCAATCTCCAGTACTGGATGGATGCCGTCAGTTTTGGGGCAACGCAGAACGGGGTGAGCCTGGGACGATTCCCCAATGCCACCGGCCCGCTGGTGCCGATGTCCCAACTGAGTCTGGGCACCTCGATTTCCGCATCCAATCCACCGGAATTGCTCCCGGTATTCCGGACCGGCACCGGGGCCAGCAATGCCTACCCGTTGGTGGGGCCGCTGGTGTTCAACCGCATCCAATACCGCCCCAGCGTGGGCGACGACGAATTCGTCGAGCTCATCAACAACAGCGCCTTTCAGGTTCCGCTCTTTGATCCGGCCAGTCCGGGGAACGGATGGAAGATCGGCGGCGGGATCGATTACACCTTCCAGGAACAGACGGTCCTCAACCCGGGGGAAACCGTGCTGGTCGTCCCCATCGATCCCGGTGCCTTCCGCACCAAGTACAACCTTCCGGCGTCCCAGCGGATCTCCGGCCCCTTCACCAGCCAACTCAGCAACACAGGCGAACGCATCGCCCTGTTCAAACCCGATCCTCCCCAGCTTCCGCCGCACCCGGATGCCGGCCTGGTTCCCTTCATTCTGGTCGAGGAAGTCAGATACTCCCCCGACAGCCCCTGGCCGACCGGTGCGAATGGCACGGGTACCGCGCTTCAGCGGATCAATCCCCTTCAATACGCCAACGATCCGTTGGCCTGGACCCTCGATGCCCTGGCTCCGGTCCCGAGACTCGGGGTGGACTGGAATGGGACGTCGCTCGTACTGCGCTGGAGCGCGGTGCCGGATCAGCAGATGGTGCTGGAGAGCGTCGATAACCCGGCATCCACCCCCTGGCTCGAAGTCGCGGTGATCGAACCCGGCGTCGCCTCCCATCCCGTCACCCCCGCCAATCTGGCGAGATTCTACCGACTGCGCCGCCGCTGAACTTCAAAGCCGGAGTTCGATCCGCAGATCGCGCAAAGAACGCAGATGCCAAGGGCCTCCCCATCGGTGTCATCTGCGAAATCGGTGGATCAGCAACTGCGGTTTCCACGCGGAATCCCCCCCGTCATCGGCGCGGCGCGGCGGCCTGCAAGGCGGCGACCTTCCGGTCCAATTCCCGCAATCGTCGAGAAGTCCGGGCGGCCACGACCGGGTAGCGGGACTCCAATTCCGAACGGCGGCGCGTGTCGGATTCCCGCCCAAAACGTTCAGCAGCGTATTGCCGAACCGTCCGGTAGCCCTCGGCGACGACCGGGAGCAGGTCGGTCGGCGCATGCTGGTACAACTGGCGAAGTTGCGCTTCCTTGCGCCACATGACTTCGCGTTGAACGGCGCCCTCCCACCGGAGCACCACCTCCGACAGCGGAATGGACCGCCGTTGGCCGGGGCTGTTGGTCGTTCCCCCAAACTCGGCACTCTCGACCAGGATCAACGACAATTGCGCCAGCGTCGTCTCCGGAGTCCAGAGCAGGGACGGATCCCGACCCAGGACATGGGCGGAGTTCACCGCCCACCATTTCTCGACGTCCAGCGGCGAAAGGAAACGCGGACGATGCGCCTCGATGAACCCGGTCTGCCAATTGAGGTGACGGGGAAGCGACCCGAGGAACCGCGCCATGGATTGGCGACCGGATTCCTCCAGGAGCAACTCATGCATCAAGAGCGCGGAACTGGCCTGGAAAACCGCCCACGCTTCCGGGTTTGCCCCAAGCGAATCCGACGGAAAGCTGAGCTCACTGAACAACAGCGGGGTCTTCCCAGCCAAGCGCTGCCGAGCCTCATTCAGCAGCGACGGCTTCAGCTGGTTGCGCAGCACCGAGGTGTTCCCCTGCAAGACCAGATCGCGCCCCTGATCGGCGATCACGAGAAAGCTCAACCCCTCGTTCAACCACAGGGGCGGCAACCCCACCTGGTCGCCCACCTCGCGGTTGGCCAATTCCAGAACCACCACCTCCACCAACGCCCGAACCAACCGCCGCCATTCCACCCGGTCCGGCACATCGACCCGAAACTGCCAACCCCCGGGAAACGAAACCGGCACGATCCGGATGGGGGCATTGCCCAGTTCCCGCTTCGGCCGGATGTAGAGGTGGATCTTTCCCTGCCATCGATCCGAAAGGTTGAAGCGGGCGAGCACCGCCCGCTTGGTTCGTTCGGCCGCCACCGCCAGCCATTGGGGCTCCAACTCGACCTCCACCGCATCCGCAGACATCTCCGGAATGGCTCCCGGACGGGGAGTGGAGATCGCCGCTCCCGACACCACGAATTGCCCGGAGATTCCACGGGCCGTCACGGGTGCCACGACGGATCCCGGAAGCTTGCGCATCGGGATCACCTGCCCCTGGAGCAGGGTCAGGCATCCGAGGAGCACGACGAAAAACCACCCCGGATGCGGAGCAGATCCAGACACGGCGGTCCGCATCGGAGGACGGGTCAGGATTTCGCCTTGTCCGGCTTCGAAGCCGCTTTAGCCTCGGATTTAGCCTCGGGTTTAGCCTCGGATTTAGCCTCGGGTTTAGCCTCGGGTTTGGCGGCCGGAGTGGATTCGGAGGCCGGCTTGGAAACCGGGGCGGTGCCATCGGCCTTGGCCGCGGACTTGTAACCTTCCGAGCGGTAATCGGTGATGTAGAAACCGCTCCCCTTGAAGATCAGCCCGGAACCCCCACCGACTCCCCGGCGAACTGCGCCCTTGCCCCACCGGGGCTTCGGGCACTGTTCCTTCAGGCATTGTTCCAACGGCGCGGCACTCATGGACTGGACACACTCAAACTGGTGGCCGCATTTCTGACAGGTGTACTC
Source organism: Verrucomicrobiota bacterium (assembly GCA_041688515.1). Classification (GTDB taxonomy): domain Bacteria; phylum Verrucomicrobiota; class Verrucomicrobiia; order Limisphaerales; family UBA9464; genus UBA6176. Next base: position 2,973 of record JBDNHZ010000201.1, on the reverse strand, counting down.
GTAGGTCGGCATGATATTTCAGGCATCCAGCCTGCACACGGGCAGGCGGGCCGGAATCAATAGCAGCCCATCCCCCGCTGTCGACCCTGCGCTTTGATCCAAAGCCTCCCACCGTCGGCGTCGACGTCCGGAGCCTCTGACTTCCATTCGGACGGACCCTCGCCCACCGACGGTCCGCGCCCGACCAGAATAAGCCTTGTGACCTCGTCGCCTACCCGGAGGCAACGGACCCTGGGCCGGCGACGGCCAAATCCAGATCGGGCCACCCTGAAAGCAACGATCGGAGGGCAGAAGCCGGATGATCCATCCCAGCCGTATCCAGATTGCAGCGACGACGGAGATTGGATCATGCGAAGCCGCGAAGAATGGCCGCGCAACGAGCTTCGCGCGCGGTCGATTCTCAATCGCCTGACGCTGACCCATTTCGCTCCCGGTTGGGGAGTCCTTCTTCGCGTCTTCGCGTGAGGATTCCTTACGGGCGGGTGCATGGATTCGGCTGGGGCGTTCTCCGCGGACGGCCTGCCGTGCTCTTCCGCCTTCATCTGGCGCCGGATTCCTCGGGAATCAATATCGGGAAGCCCCATTCGGAGTGCTTCTCGATGAACGGGAACAATCGTTCCCTGCCCGGTCGCCGGGGCTTTCCTTGTCCGCACGCCCGGCTCTAATCCGCCCATGGCAAGGCTGACTGTTCATCGCGTTGGATCCCTTGAGGCTCCGGAGCTCGCGCCGTATCGCACCCTGCGCCGTCCCGATGAACACGAGCGGGCCGGACTTCTGGTCGCTACCAACGAAAAAGTCGTCCGCCGCCTGCTCGCCAGCCGATTCACGGTTCTCTCGGTGCTGCTGACCCCCGCGTGGTTTGAGATCCTCAAGCCCGACCTTTCCGCCCGTCCGGAGGACATCACGGTTTATCTCGGCGAAAAGGAACTTCTGGAAACCATAACGGGCTACCAACTCCACCAAGGCGTCCTCGCCACCGCCAGGATTCCGCCCTCCCCAGATCTCGAAACACTGCTGGATTCAACTCCCAGTCCGCTCCTGATCGTCGCCGTGGAGGGCATCGCGAACGCGGAGAACCTCGGCACCATTGTCCGCAGTTGCGCGGCCTTCGGGGTTTCCTTCCTCATCGTCGGCGAAACCTGCGTCAGCCCATTACAACGACGCGCCGTTTCCGGTTCCATGGGCGCGCTGTTCGAGCAACCCACGGTGCGCGTCAACAATCTCGTGGCGACGCTCGGAAGACTCCGGGCTCGCAAGATTCGCTGCTTCGCCGCCCATCCGCGACCTGACGCCAGGCAACCTTCGTCCGTCGACCTCCGGGACGATTGTTGCCTCGTTTTTGGGGCGGAAGGGCCCGGCCTCTCGAACCCAGTCCTGGCCGCCTGCGACGAGGCTTTGAAGATCCGGATGCCGTCCCATATGAACTCCATCAATGTTTCCGCGGCTGCGGCCGTGTTCCTTTATGAAGCGACGCAGCAGCGCGGCTGAATCCGCAAGGATTGGGGAGCCAATGGAGTGGGTGTCCCATAGCTTTGACATTGCGTCCTTGAGGCGATCCGCGAAGCCCTCCATTTCGGGTCGGCTCGCCGACAGGCGGCGACAGCGCCTCACGCCCTGCGCCAGCGTGTCATCGGCCACGTCGGGGACAGCCTTCGCCCCCTCCACCACCCCGTCCCAGCCCCAATCCCCGTACCCCTCGGACATCCCACTCAATCCGCGGTGCGGCTCGTGTCACTTCGGAACCGGAGACGGACGGGTTTCCCTCCATTTCGAAGGCGAGAGCGGAAGCGTGCGCCCCGCGCCGGATGCAGTGGAGAAGATCAAACTCCCGCAGAGACGCAGAGAACCCATCCGCTGCATCTCCGCGCCTCTGCGTCTCCGCGGGATGATCCGCCCCCAGGCCGGAGTTCCGCTGATCCTACGGGTTTGAAATCCGCCAACCGGTTCCAGCGCTTGCCGAAGGCACAAGAGGGTTGCAAGCCGACCCCACATGGCGCTCTTCCAAAATCGCCTCAGGAACACATTGTCAACTCTATGGGACTGCCCCATTGCCTCGCCTTGGCCGGGCCTTGGAGTGGCTGGAGGCTCATTGCGCTTCAGCGGGCGTGTCGGCCGCACCCCCTTCAACCTCTCGGCCGCTGCTGGTCCTGCCGCCGCCTGCCCCGGAGAACTTCGCCCGGGTCCGCCATTATCTGGTCTCGGAACGTCGCCTGCCCCCGGCACTGCTGGAACCGCTGCTCCACGGCTCCAGCCTCTATGCCGACCGGCGCGCCAATGCCGTCTTCGTCTTGCGCGACACCCAGGATCAGCCCGCCGGCGCCGAACTGCGCGGCACCACCGCCGACGCGTGGCGGGGGATGGCTCCGGGATCCCGCAAGGATCTGGGCTGCTTTGCCCTGCCGCAGGACCCGTGCGAGGCGTGCGTCCTGTGCGAATCGGCCATCGATGCGATCAGCTGCCACGCCCTGCATCCGAACTATCGCTGCCTTTCGACCGCCGGGGCCCGACCCGATCCGGCCTGGTTGAGCGAACTGCTCCTCCAAGACCGGCCCATCTACTGTGGCTTTCATCTGGATGCAACCGGCGAGGCCATGGCCCGCACCCTGATCTCCCTCCATCCGGCGATCAGGAGACTCCGACCTCCACGCAAGGACTGGAACGACGTGCTGCGTCTGGGCCCCTGAAATCCCCCCAGCCCTACTCCTGGCAGTCCTCCGCAAGCCCTGCGGCAACGGTGTCTGGGGCGCTTCAAAGGTAAGCTTTCATTGCCGCTCGCAAGAGCTTCACAGCGGCCAGCCAGCGCATCCCGACCATGATTCCGTTTCTCAAAGTCCGGATGAATTGCGCGGTCAACTGGACGGCCACCGGCATCAGGCTTTGTATAAAGGCCACCTTTGCGCCGTTGGCTTTGGCCCTCGTTTCCCGGATCTCCATCGCTTCTTCCCGCTTCCGCTCCACCTTCTCCTCCCGAAT
>JBDNHZ010000028.1:0-8706 GCA_041688515.1 Verrucomicrobiota bacterium | reverse complement strand
CTCGCGCAGCGGGCGGATGTGATCGGGTTCCATGACGGTGTTGAGGAAGAGACTGGGTAAGGCGCGAAACGGAGGCGAGAGGGAATTCGCCGGGGATCCGACCCCGGGGGCGCATCTTGACACTGCCCCCCTTGGGAGCGCGGGCGTCCTCGCCCGCTTCTTTCTTCCTGGTTCCCAAGCGGCCCCGCCATGCGGGACCGCGCCCCCGGGATTTGCCCGGCAAGGTCCGAGATCCCACTTCTCGCATTGGGGGCAGTGTCAAAAGATGCGCCCGACCCCGGGGCGGCGCTTTACGCGGGTTGACCCTCCATGCGACCGACCATACTGTGCTCCCAATGGCGGATCTTGCGGCCCAAGTAATTCTGACAGACCCAAACCTCGACCCCAACGGCCGCGTTCGCGCGGCATGGGAAGAGGTGGTGGCTCCGGTGAAATCGTTCCTCGATCAGGTCTCAGGCCGGTTGGTCGAGCAGGTGCGTGAATTCGAGCCGGAGATCGCCGAGTACGCCCGCTACGCCCTGGTCAATCAGGGGAAGCAACTGCGGCCGGCACTCGTCGCGCTCGCGGGCGGCGCCTGCGGAAAACTCAATGACGAGCACACCTCGCTGGCGGCCATCATCGAGATGATCCACCTCGCCACGCTGGTCCATGACGACATCATGGACGGCGCTTCCCTGCGCCGGGGACGCTCCACGCTCGCCATGCGTTGGGGCTACGACATTGCGGTGTTGGTTGGCGACTGCCTGTTCGCCCACGCGCTCAAGTTGGCCGCGAGCTTCAATACGGCGGAGGTCTGCCGCGCGGTCGCGCTTTCAACCCATGTGGTCTGTGCGGGCGAAATCCTCCAATCCCACCGCCGCCGCCGTTGGAACTTGCCCCGCGCTGAGTACTACAAGGTCCTCGAAATGAAGACGGCGGAACTGTTCGCGCTCGCCTGCGAACTGGGAGGCCTCCTGTCGGGTGCCAACCAAGTCCAGCGCGAAGCCCTCCGCCGATATGGGGTCGCTCTCGGAACCGCCTACCAGATCTACGACGATGTCCTGGATCTCTACGGAGCAGAAGACGACGCCGGCAAGTCGCTCGGAACCGATCTGGCCAAGGGCAAGGTCACGCTTCCCCTGCTGGTCTTCCTCGAGAACGCCCCAGACTCCTCCCGACAACGCATGCTCCAACGGCTGGACGCGTGGGATGCCTCCTACTTCGCCGAGGTTAGGTCCCTGCTGGACGAATCAGACGCCCTGGAGGAATCGCGGAGGGTGATTGATGGGTTGCTGGATGTGGCGCGCGGCGAGTTGACGATCCTGCCGGATTCGGCCGAGACCCGGGCGCTCTACGCACTTCCCGGATTTCTGGCGCAACAAACCGCGGCACTTGGTGTCTGAACGGCCATGTCTGGCGTCATCGCCCTCATGGAACCTTACGCGGCACGGCCCTCTCCCACCCAGCCCGCGACCGACGAATCGGCGGATCGCAGCCTCGTGCGCCAGGCCCAGTCCGGCGATCTCAACGCCTTCGACGAGTTGGTGGTGCGCTATCAGGAACGGATCTACGCGCTGGTGTACCACATGACGTCCAATCACGAGGACGCCAACGATCTGGCCCAGGAAGCATTCGTGAAAGCGTGGAAGGCACTGAAGAACTTCAAGGGCGACTCCAGCTTTTACACCTGGGTTTACCGGATCGCCGTCAATCACACCCTCAATCATCTCAAGACCCGGCGCAGTCGGACTCATCACATCTCCCTGAACGACCTCGATTTCAACGCCGAGCACGACCCCGATCTGGTGCAGTTGATCTCGCACAAGAATCCAAGGCGGGATGCCAACCTCCGCGAACTCGGTGAACGATTGAACGCGGCCATGCTCAAGCTGTCGGAGGAACATCGGACGGTGGTGACGCTGCACGATATCCAAGGAATGCCTCACGACGAGATCGCCCAGATCCTCGAGTGCAATCCCGGTACCGTCAGGTCGCGACTGTTCTACGCCCGCCAGCAATTGCAGGCGTGGTTGTCTGACTTTCTAAGTTGAACATGGAACCGCTTCCCGAAGATCGCGACGTCCTCCGCCGGTTGATGGCTCTAAAGCGCCACGAAACCCCGCCGCCCGGCTACTTCCGCGACTTTTCCAGACAGGTCCGACGGCGGATCGAATCCGACGAGGCCGCACTGAACGCTTCGGGATGGAGGAAGTACCTGCCGTTTTCGGGAAGACTTCCACAATGGCGCAGCGCCAATGCCCTGATTGGGGCCGGTCTGGCCCTCCTCGCGGTCACCGCCCTCTTTCTCCGCAAACCAAGTGTTCCCGCATGGAATGGAAGGGCTGAGCCAAAGGCGGCAGGGCTCAATTTTGGGGGCCTGCCTCAGCCCGGCCCCACCCCGGCCGCCCTGGAGGGCAGCTTCCGCTTGCCGGCCGGGTTCGCCTACCGGTTGGAGTTCATCCCGGCGACCTCCAATGCGCTCCCGAAGGGCTTGTTTCTCGCGCCGCCACTCCCCGTTGAACCGGTAAATTGGCCGTAGCCAAGACAGACGAACGGGGGAATGGACGGCCAACCCGTTCTTCCCAGTGAACCCCTCCGGTTCTCGAAGAGCACCCACTTTCACTGAAAGCGTGAAGCCGTCGGTGTGCCGGATGAGGGTTAGTTCGAGGGCAGCAGAACCAACGAGGCCTTGGCTTCTGCCAAGGGTACCACCAAACGGCCCAACTCCGTAAAGGTCGCCTCGACCTCGCCACCGCGGCTGAGACCCGGATGCGAGAGGGAATATTTGCCGTCCGGATTTCGTTCCCAACGTCCTTCCCCTGCCAGGTCCATCTTCATCATCGGAGCCTTGGGAGCCGCCGACGCGCCCTGTGCTCCCGGGGCCGGAGTCCGCCCCCCCGGCCGACCCGTCAATCCGTAACGAGCCGCGAGCGACGGATCGAGCCCTGCCGCCGCCGCGGGCACCGCCTCTGCCGGTGCCGTTTCGCCCTCCGCGAGCTTGGCTGCCGTCGCGGTCACCGTGAATCGGCCGTCGGTAAAAAAGCGGAAACGGAGGGGAGCGAGGCTTGCCGTCAACACCGCGCGCAAGGCGGCGAATTCCTTGGGAGGAATGTTGCCACGTTGACGCCGCATGCTCAGGAGGACGTTCGCCACGTCCACCCGCCAACGCCCCAGAATGCTCTCCTGAGCGTACTTCGGGGAAACACCGGTCTTCACCCAGGCCTCAAAATCAACCAGATCCGTCTCCAGAAGCGCCGCCACCAACTCGGGATTCGCCAGCACTGCCCGGGACTTCGGATGATTCACCACCTGGGAAAAACCAGCCTTGTTTTTCAGCAGGTCCAGGTACTCCGTGTCCGCGGCGATATCGATGACCTCCTGCTTGTCTTCCATCGCGTAGAAAGGCGGATAATCCCGCAGATACTCCAGGATCGCCGGATTCTCGTAGACCAACCCCAGGGTGTCGGACACTTCGTAGAAGCGGGCCGGGGTCGTATCGAGGGCGCCGAACGTCCGCTCCCAACCCGTTCCCGCCATCGACCGGCGCGCGGAGGTCGCCAACTTGACGAGAGCCGGTTCGTTGGCTCCTTCACCTGTGGTCTGGGCGGTGAGGTACCCACCGACATACACCCGCTTGCCCGCCGTGAAGAACACGATCAGGGCGATCAGAACCCCCACCACGCATCCCCCCGCCTGGTTCATCCGGCCGAAGCTCTCCCGCGTGGCATCGTCTTCCTTGTACTTGAAATGCAGCATCACCGGATGGTGGGCGGCGAAGCCAAGCCCGTAGATGGCGAGCCAGACCAGCAGGAAGGCGATGAACCCAGGCAATCCCTCCTTCAGCACCAGATTGTCCGCGGCGACTTTGGCGGCCACCGGATCCAGCAACCGTCCAAAGGGTTCCATGAGCGCGGTGGCGATGATGGTTCCGATCAAGGCCACCAACATCCGAATGGCACCGGACCCGTAGCCCAAGGCGGCAAATACCGCCGCAAAAAGGAAAGCGAAGACCCAGATGAGCATCGGAGCACCTTAGAAAATGGGACCCCCAGACGCACGCTGAAATTTTTGCGCGAATCCGCTCACGCTTCGTCCATCCATGCCTCCGATCTGAGATCTGGAGGGCCGAGCTCTCGGAGGGCCGAGCTCCGCGAGTCCGAAACTCCGCAAGTCGGTCATGGGGACTCGCGGAGCTCGTCCCTCCCAGTGGGGCATCTTGAAAACCGGATCCCCATCTGCCCATCCTCCCCGCATGTCCCGTCGTTTTGGATGGACCTTGGCCGCCCTGCTCCTCGTTCCGCTGATGGGCGTCCTGTTCTGGCTCAGCCGACCCGGGACGCTGGGCTTCCCGATGCAGGAGGCGCGCCTCACCAACGGTATGGTCCTGCGCCTGATTTCGGTACAATACGGCAACTATCACGTCGATCCGTTCACTCCGCCCTGGAAGCAATGGCTGACCCGCATCCCCCCGTCGTGGTCTCGCCGGCTCAAGCTCAACCTGCCGGCCAATCTGGGAGCCGGACCCACCAACCAGTCCCTGAGCGTCTGGCTCACCGTCTCCAAGGTGACCACCGCCACCGGCCAGCAATCCTTCGGGGTAAGGGTTGGAAATGATCAAGACGACTTCGCCGGCTCCAACGGCTCCCTGTTTCCCGTGGGCAAGACCCCGGACGGCATTCACTACGAGGGACATCGGCTCGGCATCTTCCCGCGGCGTTCCCCCGAACTGCGTCTCAGGATTTACGACACCCCTTGGGGAGGGGGAAAGCTCCTCCATGAATTCCGGATCCCGAATCCCGCGCTGATCCCGCCGGGGACGTTGACTCCCTGGGTCGCGCAAGCGTCACCCCCCACCTCCAGTGACGGGGACCTCAAAGCCCGGTTGGAAAGCTTCACGGTGACACCGGAACCCAGGACCCCGAACCCGGACTCAGCCGAGCGGAAAACCCGGCTGGAGTTCACCCTCCAACAGGGCGGTCAGCCCACGACCAACTGGGTCGCTTACCACGTTGATTCCGCGAGCGACGCGACCGGCAATCTCGGCGACGGCAACAACTGGAACCACGGCTGGGCCAAGGACCGCGCCTTCGTCGAGTTCTCGCATTGGCCGCTCCCGGCGGGGGAGCCGTGGAAGCTCGGGGTGGAGTTCTGTCAGCGCAGTGGCTTCCCCACCAATGAAGTGTGGGAGGTGCGCAATGTGCCCATCCAGAAGCCGGGCGAAACCCTGCCGCTGCTGACGCACGAACTCCACGGCAAGCCACTGACCATCGTCCGACTCGGCCCCCCCAAGTGGGGCAGCTCGGAGTACGGGGATACTCGTCAAGTGACCCTCGACTTGAAGGTGAATGGCAAGCCCGACGACCGCCGCTGGCACCTGACAATCGTCCAGGCCTTGGATTCCACCGGACGGGATGTCACCGCCAACAGTTGGGGGGGATCCGATGACCAACGCGACTTCACCTTTCAGGTCTCCACCAATGCAGTGTCGATGGACTTCTGGATCGCCTATGCACCCCGGCGGATGATCGAGTTCATCGCACAGCCCACACTCGTCACCCCACCCACTCCCGCCCGATGACCCACGCATCCCTCCCTGGCCTCCGCCGCTCGTGGGCAGCCTGGCGGCCAAGCCGGACCTGACCGCCGTCCGCACCGCCGGAACCAACGCCAGCAGTCTCCTGCTGATCACCACACCGATCTCCTCCGCTCGATGCTCCTCGATTGGGATCGGCAGGTTCAGAACAACGTCCGCACCTTCGCCAACGCGGCATCCAACTGGGTCGCATCCTTGCCACCGCCACGGGCGTTGTCGGGGCGTCCTCCGCCCTTGCCCCCGACGATCGGAGCGATCGCCTGGATGATCTTTCCGGCCTGCACGCGCGAGGTGAACTCCGCCGACACCGAGGCCACCAACGACACCGCACCTGCCGCTCCACCCCCGAGAACGGTCACCCCGGAGAACCGGCTCTTGAGCGCATCCACGACGGCCTGGAGGAAGTCGCCCTCGGCATCCCCCAGGTTATGGGCGATCACCGGAATGTCGTTCTGGGTAAACGCCCGGGAGAGCAACTCCGACGCTGCATTCGAAGCGTTGCGGGCAACCCATAGTTTGAGCAGACGTTCGAGTTCCTTCTGGTGCGCCAGCAAGGCCTCTACCTTCTTGTCCAGTTCACCCACCGGCGTGTTCAGCCGTCCGGCGATTCCGCGGATCAATTCCAGATCGCTCTTCGCCACGGCATAGGCCGGCATTCCCGCCACAGCCTCGATCCGCCGCACCCCGGCCGCGATGGCGCTCTCGGCGGTGATCCGGAACAGCCCGATCTCTCCCGTCGCCCGGGTGTGGGTGCCACCGCAGAGTTCCATCGAGTAGCCATCGAGACCCCTGGAGCCTCCGCCAATCTGCACGACCCGCACGGACTCCCCGTACTTGTCACCGAAGAACTGCATGACGTCCGCCCGCGACTTGACGCTGGCGTAGGGAACCTCGGTCCAACTCACCCCGGCGTTCTCCAGGATCCGCTCGTTGACCAGACGTTCGATGTCCGAAACCTGCGACGGCGTCAGGGGCGCGGCGTTGAAATCGAAGGTCAACTTTTCGGGACTGACCGCCGAACCCTTCTGGGACGCTTCACGGCTGACGACCTCGTGCAGGGCCCAGTGCAACAGGTGCGTCACCGTGTGATGCCGCTGGATCGCCGCACGCCGACCGGATTCCACCGTCAGGGAAACCGTCGAACCCACCACCGGCGCGTCGTCGCCGCCCTCGATGAAGTGCAGCCAGGTGTTGCCACTCTTCTGGGTGTTGACCACACGCCAGAGCTGACCGCTGCCGGTCAGATCCCCGGTGTCGCCCACCTGCCCGCCCATTTCGGCATAGAAGGGCGACGCATCCAGTACCACCGCCGTGCGATCCTTCAGCGCCACCACTTCGAGGACCGTTCCCGATGTCTGAAGGGCATCGTACCCGACGAACCGCGTCGGGGTCTTGGTCTCGATCTGCGACAGCTCAATGACCGTCTTCTTCTGCGCGGCACGCGCCTTGGCCTTCTGCTCTTCCATCAGGAGATGGAACCCGGTCACGTCCACCTTCAACCCGCGCTCGCGCGCCATCAATTCAGTCAGGTCGAGCGGGAAGCCCTGCTCGTCGTACAGGCGGAACGCCACCGGTCCGGTGATGTCCCCGCTTTCCGCCGCCTGATTGAACAGTGCGATGCCGTTGTCGAGGGTCCGGTTGAACGACTCTTCCTCCCGGCGAAGCGTGTCCTGCACCTGCGTCTTGCGGGAACGGACCTCGGGGAACACCTCGCCCATGGTCAACGCCAGGACGTCCACCAACTTGTAGAAGAACGGCTCGCGGAACCCCAGCGACCGACCATACCGCACCGCCCGGCGCAGGATGCGCCGCAGCACGTAGTTGCGGTCGGTATTGCCCGGTTGGATGCCGTCTGCCACCGCGAAACTCAGGGTGCGGATGTGATCGGCGATCACCCGGAAGGCCACGTCGATGCGTTCCTGTTCGGTGTCACCGGTGCTGCCGCCGCGCGGCAGCGTGTTGCCATACCGATGCCCGCTCATCCGCTCCAACTCGTCGAAGATCGGACGGAAGATGTCGGTTTCGTAATTGGAGATCCGGGCGTTGGTGAAGTCGGTGAATCCCTTCGTCCCCTGGATGATCGACGCCACGCGCTCAAACCCCATGCCAGTATCGACATGCCGGGCCGGCAGGGAACTGAACGTGCCGTCGGGGTTGGCGTTGAACTGGATGAAAACGTGATTCCAGATCTCGATGCACTGCGCCGAACTCTTGTTGACCAGCGCACCGCCGGTGTTGCCCGTCGGCGTCAAATCCACGTGGATCTCCGAGCACGGCCCGCAGGGACCCGTGTCGCCCATCATCCAGAAGTTGTCCTTCTTGTTGCCGTTGACGATGTGGACGTCGGGATTCAGGCCCTCGGCGCGGAAGATCTCCGCCCAGATGTCGTAGGCCTCCTGGTCGAAGTCGGCGGGGTCGCCCTTGGATTTGTCCGGCGAATACACCGTCGCGAACAGCCGCGCGGGCGGAAAACCCCAGACCTTGGTCAGCAATTCCCAACCCCATTGGATCGACTCCTTCTTGAAGTAATCGCCGAAGGACCAGTTCCCCAGCATCTCGAAGAACGTGTGGTGATAGGTGTCGAGCCCGACATCATCGAGGTCGTTGTGTTTGCCGCCTGCCCGGATGCACTTCTGCGTGTCGGCTGCCCGGGTATCCAATCCTCCGCGCACTCCGGCCCAGGTCGAGACATCGGGACGACGCTCCCCCAGGAAGAAGGGCACGAACTGATTCATGCCGGCGTTGGTGAACAGGAGATTCGGACTGTCCGGCATCAGCGACGACGACGTGACGATCGTGTGCTTCTGACGGTTGAAATAGTCGAGGAACCCCTGACGGATCTCGGTGGAAGTCAAGACAGGCATGGCAGCAAAACGGAGCGCGGACGCTAGGACAATCCCGGGAACTTGGAAGCCGGAAGTTTCCGGGTCGACGGGCTGCTGCGGCGCATTTTGACACTGCCCCCGATCAGTTGGTCGGCGACACAAACCTGGGTAGCTGCCGACGTGAGGAGGCGGATGTTCTTGTGCTTCGCCTCGTCTGAGGTCCGCCTCGTTCCCTCGGCAGCTACCCCTCTCGGGCCGTTCGTAGCTGCCGACGTGAGGAGGCGGATGTTCTTGTGCTTCGCCTCGTCT
>JBDNHZ010000006.1:0-21624 GCA_041688515.1 Verrucomicrobiota bacterium | reverse complement strand
TTCGGCCGTTACGCAGCCACTCCGTTCCGCGCCGTGCAGGCGACGGTCGAAGCCTGCTGGGCGTGATGGGGGCGGTGGCCCAGCCCGCTCCGGAGGGACGAGTTCTACGAGTCCCCGCCCACGAGTTCTCATGATCGATTTCAGGAGTTTCGGACTCGCGGAGCTCGTCCCTCCGGGAGTTCAGCTCGAGGCGGGCGAGCACGCCCTCGGCCCCGGGAGTGACAGTGTCAACACGCGTCACCCTTGCCGGGTGGGCAGTGCTATTGATATTCTCCGTCCATTCTCAAAGGCTGCACAGGGGAGGTTATTTCGTATTGTGATCGATTCGAGTGCCGGCGCGATTCCTGTCCCCGCAGTGGGACTTCGTGTGGTCCCGTTAGATCGGCCTGAGTCGGGGGTCGTTTCGTGGGGCTGCTTTCACTCCTGGTTTCAGGATCAGGCGGGGCGCACTCCGGATTCGGTGGCTGTGGTCTCCCAGGGTGAATCGCTGAGCTATAGCGAGCTGAACTTCCGCGCCAATCAGCTCGCCCACCATCTTCGCCACCTGGGCGTCGGTCCTGAGAGTCGGGTGGCACTCTCCCTCGACCGTTCGTTGGATCCGTTGGTTGGCATGCTCGCGGTGCTCAAGGCGGGCGGGGCCTTCATTCCGCTGGACCCGTCGTCCCCGCGCAGTCAGTTGGAATTTGTCCTGGAGGACGCGCGACCGGTTGTGGTTCTCACCGCGAAGTCGTTGGCCGCCCAGGTGCCGACAACCTCGGCCAGCGTGTTCCGACTCGATCTCGATTGGCCCACCATTGCAGGGAATCCAGGTGAAAACCCTGAGGGGTCGGTTTCCCCTGCCGATGCCGCCTATGTCATCTACACGTCCGGATCCACGGGTCGCCCCAAGGGCGTTGTGGTCGAGCATCGCCAACTCGTCAACTACGTCGCCGGCATTCTCCAGGCTCTTTCCATGCCGTCTGGGCTGAGGTTTGCGATGGTCTCCACCTTTGCGGCTGATCTCGGTCACACGGTGGTCTTTCCCTCCCTGGTCACCGGAGGCCAACTGCACGTGATTGCATCCGGGACCGCTTCCGATCCGGACCTGTTGGCAGCGTACTTTGACCGGGAATCCATCGACGTGCTGAAAATCGTCCCCGCGCATCTGCGGACGCTTTTGCAATCGGCGGGGGCTGCGAAAGCGTCGCAATGCCTGCCTCGACGCATCTTGGTGCTGGGGGGCGAAGCGTCCGGTTGGGGGTTGATCCGACAGATCCGCGAGATTTCGCCGTTGTGCAGGATCTTCAATCATTATGGACCGACGGAAACGACCATCGGGGTGCTGGTGAACGATCTGCAAAGCCCGGGATCGGATCTTGCGTTGGAGTCGGTGCCGCTGGGTCAACCGCTCGCGAACGTCACGATCCATATCGTGGATCCGCAACTGGATCCGGTCGGGGTGGGCGAATCAGGTGAACTGTTGATTGGTGGAGCCAGCGTGGCACGGGGCTATCTGAACCGCGCCGCGCTGACTTCGGAGAAGTTCATTCCCGATCCCTTCGCCGGGAAGGCGGGAGCCCGGTTGTACCGAACGGGTGACCGCGTGCGGCGACACCCGGATGGAGAGATCGAGTTCCTAGGACGAATCGATCAGCAGCTCAAGATTCGGGGATACCGCGTTGAACCGGGTGAAGTGGAAATGGCGGTGTCTGGGCATCCAGCGGTCGCCGCCTGTGCGGTGGTGGCCCAAGAGTGCGAAGGTGGAGACAAGATCCTGGCGGCGTTTCTCGTGCTCCATGACCAATGCACGTTGGCGGTGGAACCGCTGCGCCGATGGGTTGCGAGCAGCCTGCTGGAGCACCTGATTCCCTCCCGGTTCTTTGTGTTGGGGGCGTTGCCATTGACGCCCAACGGAAAGGTTGATCGCAAGCTGCTGGAGACATGGGAAGGAGCGGCACTGTCACCCGGCACTGGGTACATGGCTCCGCGCACGGACGTCGAATCGGAGTTGGCAACCATCTGGCAGGCCGTGCTGGGGCTGGAGCGGGTGGGCATCCACGACAACTTCTTCGATCTGGGCGGACATTCCCTCCTCGCCATGCGGATGACCGCGCGGATCCGTGTCCAAGGAATCCAGCCCGTTTCCCTGCGCTCAATCTTCGAGCGTCCGACGATCGCAGAATTGGCAGCCGCTGTGGACGATGGCCGGATTTCCCAGACCTGGCAAAAGCCGCCGCTCGCGCCGCAGGACCGCCGTCAACCATTGCCCCTGTCCTCCGTCCAGGAGCAGTTGTGGTTTATCGATGGTTTCCAGGAAGGCAGCCGAGAGTACAACATGCCGCAAGCACTGCGCCTGCGAGGTGCACTGGACGAGGTCGCGCTGGCGCGGGCGATCAACCGGATCGTGGAACGTCACGAGACACTCCGCACCGTGTTCCTGGCTCAGGACGGCGAAACGATCCAGGTCGTGCTCCCTCGCCTGGAGATCCCCTGGACCGTCGAGGATCTCGGTGACCTGGAGTCCGGAGCGCGGGAGCAGGCGCTGGCCGAAACGATCGAATCCTTCGAACGTCGGCCCTTCGACCTGAAAGTCGGACCGCTGTTCTGCGTGCGCCTCCTGCGACTGGCGGACGACGATCATGTGCTGCTGCAAAATGCGCATCATATCGTGGCCGACGGCTGGTCGTGGGGAGTCTTCAATCGGGAAATGGGGGCGTTGTACGAGGCCTTCACCTCACACGCCGAGGACCCGCTCGAACCGCTGTGGGTGCAATATGGCGACTACGCGTTGTGGCAACGCGAATGGCTTCGCGGCCCGGCGTTCGCCGCCGAACTCGCTCATTGGAAAGCCGTCCTCGCCGGTGCCCCGGAGCGACTCGAACTGCCGTCGGATGGATCGGCTTTCACCCCTGTAACCGCACCCTGCGCCGTGGTGGAGCGATTGCTGGAATCAAACCTCGTCCACTCCCTCCAATCCATCGGTAGCAAGTCCAGAGCATCGACCTTTACGACCCTTACCGCCGCATTCAATCTGCTTCTGGGACGCCTCGCAGGGGTCGAGGATCTGGTGGTGGGAATGCCAGTGGCCCTGCGCCAGGAACCGGGCACCGAGTCTTTGATCGGACTTTTCCTGAACCACGTCGCCCTGCGAACGGACCTCTCCGGGGATCCGACCTTTCGGGAGTTGTTGGAACGGGTGAATGCCCGGACGATCGAAGCCCTCGTCCACATCGATCTGCCGTTCGGCCGAATCGTGGCCGAGATCCGGCCAGGCGGGGAGGCACATCATTCACCGATCTTCCAGGTCCTGATCAATCACCTCGACCTCGGCGACGGCCCGCTCCTCCTTCCCGGCATCACGGCGGATCCCATCCTCCGACGCCGGGTGGATTCGAAATACGATATTACCCTCTATCTCCGGCCCACTGCCGATGGCATCCGCCTGTGGTTGTCGTATCGTTCGCCGCTTTTTTCGGAAGATCGGATGCTGGGGTTGCTGTCGCAGTTCATGGGCCTGCTTTCCCAGATCGCTGCCAACCCCGACCGTTCCATCCGGGAATACTCGCTGCTCACCGAGCAATTCCGGAAAACGCTCCCCGATCCCAGGGCTCCTCTTGAAGAGCCGCCGCAGGAGTCCGTCCCCGAAGCGTTCCGTCGGATCGTCCTGGAGTTTCCGGATCATGCGGCCCTCCGGTATTCCGGTCAGTCCTGGAGCTACCGGGATCTGGCGGGTGAAGTTGCTGCGCTCGGTGCCCGCCTCGGCGAGGCCGGTGTGCACCCGGGCGCCGTGGTGGCCGTCTGCGGACCCTCTTCCCCAGGACTGGTCGCAGCCTCCTTGGCGGTGTGGCAGGCCGGCGGAGTGCTGCTGACACTGGACCCGAAACTACCCGCGGCCCGCCGGGAGCGGATGCTGGCACTCGCCAGGGCGACCCACCTCGTTGTGATCGAGTCCAAAGTCTGCTTCCCGGCGTTCGAGGAGGGACTGGCCGGGATGGTCCGGATCGGCGTTGACGCGATCTTCCCTGCGCGAGCTGACTTCGCGATGGATTCCCTTTCGGCCGGGATTCCCCCTCCCACTGCGGCCTATGTCTTCTTCACCTCCGGAACCACCGGGACGCCGAAGGCGATCCTCGGGACCCACGCTGGCCTCGCCCACTTCCTGCACTGGCAGCGCTCGACGTTTGGAATCGGACCCGGCGATCGCGTCGCCCAGGTGACGGGACTGTCCTTCGATGTGGTATTGCGGGATCTGTTTCTTCCACTGACGAGCGGAGCGACCCTGTGCCTGCCGTCGCCGGAGGGCGATCTGGCACCGGACCGGGTGCTTCTCTGGATGGCACAGGAGCGCATCACCCTCCTGCACGTGGTGCCCGCATTGGCGTCGGTGTGGCTGGGTGCGGTTCCCCGGGGCGTGACACTGGAAAGCCTGCGATGGGTCTTCTTTGCTGGTGAACCTCTGACGGACATTCTGGTGCAGCAATGGCGCCGCGCCTTCCCTGGCCGGACCGGGATCGTCAATCTGTACGGTCCCACCGAAACGACGCTGGCCAAGTGCTGCTTCGTCGTGCCGGACCCGCCCCCTCCGGGAGTTCAACCCATTGGTCACGCGATTCCCGGGGCACAAGCCTGGATCCTCAACGATGCCGGGAGGCGGTGCGGGGTCGGGGAACCCGGCGAGATCGTCCTGCGGACTCCGTTCCGCTCGCTGGGTTATCTGGATGAGTCCGGCGATCTACAAGGTGGCTTCCGTCCGAACCCGTTTCGCCAGGATCCCTTGGACCGGGTCTATTTCACCGGAGACCAGGGGCGCTTCCGTCCCGATGGTCTGCTCGAAATCATAGGACGCAGGGACGATCAGACCAAAATCAGCGGCGTCCGGGTGGAACCCGGCGAGGTGAATGCCGTGATGCGGTTGCACCCGGGGATCCATGCCTCGGTGGTGATCGCGGTGAAGCGGGCAAACGAGCCTGCCCGCCTCGCGGCCTATCTGGTGCCGCGGGAGCCTGGAAGTCCCCCGACCTCCCGGGAACTCCGCCGGTTCCTCGGGCAATGCCTGCCGGAGAGCATGGTGCCCTCCGTGTTCGTCGTGCTGGCAGCCCTGCCGCTCTCTCCCAATGGAAAGGTCGATCGAAGTGCCCTGCCGTCACCGGAGATGGATCGCTCGGATTCGACCGAGTCTCAGGCGAGACCCTGGACCGTCCCGGAGGAGCTGCTGGCGGCGATCTGGGCCGAAGCGCTGGGACGGGGACAGGTCGGGCTTCACGATGATTTCTTCGACCTGGGAGGACACTCTTTGCTGGCCATGCGGGTCGTCGCTCGCATTCGGAACGCGTTCTCGATCGAACTGCCCGTCCGCGCCCTGTTCGAGCACCGGACCTTGAGCGGTCTGGCAGAGCAGATCGGTCGGGCGCGTTTGGCTTCGGCTGCGGTCTCACCGCTTCCATTGCACGTTCGGCCGCCCGGGGTTCCGGTCCCTTTGTCCTTCGCTCAGGAGCGACTGTGGTTCCTGACCCGACTGGATCCGCACGGTTCCGTCTATCATCTCCCTTACGGACTGCGACTCCGCGGCAGGCTCGACGCCGTTGCGCTGGAGAAGGCCCTCGGAGAATTGATCCAGCGCCACGAAGTTCTGCGTACTCTGCTGGTCTCCCTCGAAGGCGAACCGGAACAGAGGATCCGCCTGGAGTCGGACTTCCATTTGGAAATCGTGGACCTGCGGATGTTGCCGGAGGAGCAACGGACCAGCGAAGCGCGAAGAGGGTCCCGCGAGTTCGCGAGCCAACCATTCGATCTCTCTCGAGACCTGATGTTGCGGGCACGGTTGGTACGGTGGGCAGACGACCAACACGACCTTCTTCTGACGGTCCATCACATCGCCTCGGACGGCTGGTCGATGGGTGTTTTTGCCCGTGAACTGACCGCCCTTTATTCGGCGTTCACCGAGGGAAAGCCGTCGCCCCTTCCTGAACTGCCCCTCCAGTACGCCGACTACGCGGTGTGGCAACGGCAATGGTTCCAGGGTGAAGTGCTCGAACGTCAATTGGCCTACTGGAAGCGACAATTGGCAGGCGCTCCAACGGACCTGCTGTTGCCCACCGACTTCCCTCGTCCGGCACTGCTGAGTTACCGCGGAGCGCGCCACCCAATCGTGGTCGATCGCGAACGGACGCAGGCGGTGAAGGCACTCGGGCACCGCGAGAACGCGACTCCCTTCATGGTCTTGCTGGCAGCCTGGCAGGTGCTGCTCGCCCGCTACTCCGGTCAGGTCGATCTCTGCGTCGGTTCTCCCATTGCAGGCCGGACCCGGACCGAGATCGAAGGCCTGATTGGCTTCTTCGCCAACACGCTGGTCCTGCGCACTGATCTGTCGGGGAACCCGACCTTCCGGGAATTGCTGAGGAAGGTTCGTGAAACCACCCTGGACGCCTTTGCCCATCAGGATCTGCCCTTTGAGAAGTTGGTGGCGGAATTGAGTCCCCAACGCAGCCTGAGTCACCCGCCTCTCTTCCAGGTGATGTTCGCCCTCCAGAACGCGCCTTCGGCCCCCCTCGAACTGCCCGGGACCACCGCCGAACAGCTGGAACTCCAGAACGACACCTGCAAGTTCGAGCTCACCCTTGCGCTCGCCGAGCGCGACGGGCAACTCCGGGGCACGTTGGAATACAGCACCGACCTGTTCGAGGCGGCGACCATTGACCGCATGATCGGACACTACCAGTCGCTGCTCGACAACGTTGTCCAGGACGCCGGCCAACCGATGGGGGTGCTGCCGATGCTGTCTGCGGACGAGCGGCATCGGTTGCTCCACGAATGGAGCCAGACCCCGGCCGGCCCGCCGACCGGGGACGGACGGCCTGCAACCTCGGCCCATGCCAGCCTCAATGCTTTGTTCGAGGCGCAGGTTTGTCGGACACCCGACGCCGTCGCCGTCGTATTTGGATCCGAGTTCCTGACCTATCGCGAACTCAACACCCAGGCTCAGCGTCTCGCTGAGCAACTCCACCGTGTGGGCGCCGGTCCTGACATTCCGGTGGGTCTCTGCCTCGAACGTTCCGTCTCACTGGCGATCGGCCTCCTGGGTATCCTCAAGGCGGGTTCGGCCTACGTGCCGCTCGACCCAGCTTATCCCAGGCAACGACTCGAAGTCATGGTCCGGGAGGCCGCCCTGGGACTCTTCGTCACGCAGGAATCCCTTCGTCCGCTGCTGCCCACCGCGTCGGGATGGGTGATCAGCCTCGATGATCTCCAACGGCCGACCGTATCTGAAGCCATGGAGGGACCCTTGCCAGAAGCCCTTCCAGAACATCTCGCCTACGTGATGTTCACCTCCGGTTCGACAGGAATCCCGAAGGGCGTTGCCATGCCTCACCGGGCCTTGGTCAACCTCGTTGCCTGGCATCTGGCGGATCCGCGTCTGGGACGCCCGGCCCGCACCCTGCAGTTCGCGTCCTGCAACTTCGACGTCTCGTTTCAGGAGATGCTGACGACCTGGTGCTCGGGCGGAACGTTGGTGATGATCCCGGAATCCGCGCGACGCGATCCCGAAGCCCTGTGGCAAATCCTGGTCGAGATGGAAGTCGAAAGGATGTTCCTGCCGTTCATTGCGCTCCAGCAACTCGCGGCCTGGGCTCCGGAGTCCGTTCTGAAGAAATCCCGACTCCGCGACATCCTCTCAGCCGGCGAAACCCTCCGGCTGACGGCAGAGATCCGGCGACTGGCCTTCGGGCTCGGAGAGTGCCGTTTCCACAACCACTACGGGCCCACCGAATCCCACGTCGTCACGGCCCACGTCCTTTCCGGATCCCCACTGGACTGGCCGTCCACCGCTCCCATCGGGCGACCGATCGCCAATACCCGGATCCATCTGCTGGATCCGTGGCGACAGCCCGTTCCCATCGGCGTGACCGGCGAACTCCACATCGGCGGTGCATCTCTCGCCCGCGGCTACATTGGCCGACCGGATCTCACCGCCGAACGGTTTGTTTCGAGCCCCCTCGGCGATGCGCCGGACACGTGCCTCTATCAGACGGGAGATCTCGCCCGGTGGACGAGCGATGGTGTGCTGGAGTTCCTCGGTCGTCGCGATGATCAGGTGAAGATCCGGGGTTTCCGGGTGGAACCTGCGGAGATCGAGAACACCTTGCGACGGCATCCGGCGGTGAAGGAGGCCTGGGTTGTGGTCCGTCCGGGACCCGATGGCGGGAAGCGATTGGCGGCCTGGTGCCAGACCTCACCTGACGCGACCGTGGGTGCCGCCGAGTTGCGCGAGTTTCTTCGGTTGTCACTCCCGGACTACATGGTTCCTGCCGTGTTCGTGTCGGCGAAGCACGTTCCACTCACGCCCAATGGCAAGGTGGATGCGTCCGCCGTTCCGATGGAATCAGATCAGATCGCCTCCTGGACAGACCCCGTTTCAGAGACCACGGCCGAAGCGGTTTTGGCGGACCTATGGTGCCGGTTGCTGGGAGTGCAAAGCGTCGGGCTGGACGACAACTTCTTCGATCTGGGAGGACATTCCCTCCTCTCGCTGCAGTTACTGGAGCAGATCCAGCGGGTCTTTCGAACCAGACTGGCACCGCGGGAATTTTTCGAGAACCCCACGGTCCGGAGCCTGGCGGTCCGCGTGTGGAAACACGTGGAGCAACCGGGGTGGGCGCCGGGTCACACTTCCAACCAGCGGTTGGTCACCCTGCAATCCCATGGCGATCGTCCGCCGATCTTTTTCTTCCCCGGCGGCTTCGGGGACGAGACTGAATTGATCTGGCCGGCGTGGTTCTCGCGACGCCACCTCGGACCGGAGCAACCCCTGTACGCGCTTCAATGCCCCGGGGTGGACGGGGGGAGATCGTTCCCCCGAACCCTCTCTGGCGAGGCCCGTGAATGCCTGAGGGAGATGCGGCGGATCCAGCCTCGGGGACCGTGGTTCCTGATTGGTTCGTGTCTGGGCGGCAACCTGGCCTACCAAGTGGCGCGACAGGCTCAGAGTGCGGGGGACTCCGTGCCGATGCTGGTGCTGGCCGACTGTTCGCGGCCCCTAAGGGCCCAATACTGGCGCCAGTGCGCGGCTGTGCCGAAGTGGGGACTGCGCCAGTACGTGATGAACACGCTCTTTTTGGCATTGCCCTCGGGCAGACCGTTGCTGACAACGGCGGGACGCCACCGACTGTTGCAGCAGTGGGTCAAGCGCCCAGGAGACGGGAGGACGAACGGTCCTGTCGAGTTTGGCGAGGAATGGAAGTGGCGGATCTTTCAGCATGGAGAAGCGGTGCTGCGGCGACAGATGAGCCAGCCTCAAGGACGTTTCGACGGGCGCATCGATCTGGTCGTCAGCCAGCCTAATGCCACGAGCGAAAGAATCCATCAGTGGAACAGGCAGGCCACCCAGGGAACCAAGGTGCTCGTGCTGCCGGGCACGCACTCGACCTATCTGATTGAAGGAGCTTCCTTGCTCACGAAGTTGTTCCAACAGCGCATCGAGGGAGTGCCCTGAAGTGCTGCCGGCTTGTGGGCATGCAACGACATGGACCGGCACCCCGCGCCGGTCGCTCCGGGCATGGAAAGGAATGGCTAAAGCCCCGCGATGATCTCCCGCACCACTTTCTCCAGGAGTTGGGCGTCCATCTCCACCAGATGACTGCGCTCGGGGAACCGGCCGTCCTGCACGTCCGCAATGTATTCGCGGAAGGCGGCGAGGCGTTCCTGCTGCAGGCGACGATGCTCGGCGGCAAAGTTCCGATAGGATTTGGCGTGGCGCGGCGGACGTTCGTCGTAGTCGCCGAGGATGTCGTCGGAGAAGAGGAACTGCGTGTCACAACCTGAGCCCGAGCCGAGCGACATCAGCAGCATGCGGGTCTGTGACGAGAGGAAGCGGGCGAGATTGTGGGGGACGACTTCAAGTTCCGCGGCATAGGCTCCGGCGTTCTCCAGTTCCTTCATGCGCCGGTGGAGTTCCTTCGCCTCGGCGAGGGTCTTGCCGATGGCCCGATAACCGGTCCAGGTGACTTGGCGTGGGACCAGCCCAAGGTGTCCGACAACGGGAACGCCTTCGGTCGCCATGGCCTCGATCAGGAACGGGCTGGCGGAGCAATAGACGGAGCTGGCACCGAGTTCGAGGGCCCGGAAGGCGACGCGGATGGCTTCCTCGGGTGAGGCGAGCCCATGGGGCGTCGCGCAGGAAAGAAAGCTGCTCGGGGCCGCTGCCACCAGCAGGGGCAATCGGGCCTGTGCCTCCGGACTGTCAAAGCTGCAACTCATCAGGTCCACGCCCGCCTCCTCCGCGGCCGCGGCTTCCTCCGGGGATTTCACGTGGATGTGGGTGAGCACGCGTTTCCCCTTGAGCTGTTGGAGATCGTAAATGGTGTACTTCTTGCGAGGTCGTAGCATGAGGGTGGCGGGGCTTTGGAACGTTCAAGTCAGTCTGGGAAGCCGGCGGGTCCGGGGCAAGTCCCGAGGGAAATCAGAGCCTCCCCAAGGCGTATCTTGACACAGCCCCTCCTGGGAGCGCGGGGGCGTCCTCGCCCGCTTCTTCCTCCCTGCACCCGAGCGGTCCCGACGCGGGACCGCGCCCTCAGGGTATTCCCGGCATTGCCCGAGAATCCACTTGGCGGCCGGGGAAGGTCTTCGGCAAAGAATTGGGTTGTTCGCTCCGGCAATTCCCACTGAGTTTATCCCGTAACACCATGAGCATTACAAAACAGGTCAACGGGGATGAGTGCGAGTTCATGCTGCCCGCGCGCGTCGACGGCCCGGCGGCGAATCAACTCGAAGAAGAAGTTCTCTCTGCGATCCGGGGTGGTTCCAAGTCCATCCTCATCAACCTGGCTGCCTCCAACTTCCTCTGTTCCGCCGGCATTCGGGTCATCCTCCAATATCATCGGCAGATGAAGGCCAAGGGCGGTTCCTTGTTGGTGTCCCGCACTTCTCCTGAGATTGACGCCGTGTTGGAGTTGACCGGCTTCCGCAATCAGATCGTCGAGAAGTTCTGAATCGGAAACGAAAGCACTGTCCCGTGGAATCCTCTCACCCCGTCCGCCCGGATCTGCCGGTCGAAGGGTGTGCCCGCTGGGGTGAATTCGCCGGGCACCAACAGTTCCCTGACTCCGTCCGATTTGCCCTCGACCACGCCCTGGCGGAACACCTCCAGAACCTCG
This sequence comes from Verrucomicrobiota bacterium, assembly GCA_041688515.1. GTDB lineage: Bacteria > Verrucomicrobiota > Verrucomicrobiia > Limisphaerales > UBA9464 > UBA6176. The sequence continues at coordinate 10,495 of JBDNHZ010000006.1, read as the reverse complement.
TCCACCACAGCCAGGCCACCCGCGTTGCGCTGCGCTTCGAGGTGGATGCCGAATGCGTCCGGGTCACGGTCACCGATGACGGTGGCGAGTTTGATCCGACCGGGGTCCCGGCTGTCGATCCGTCCACCCCGATCGACGAGCGGCCCATCGGCGGCTTGGGCATCCACCTGATGCGGCGCCTGACCGACGGGCTAGTCTACACCCGTTTTCCGGGAACCAACCGGTTGGAGATGATGAAGCGGATCGCACCCTGAACCGGTGGGGCGTTGTCCGCAGATGGGGAGACCCGTCCCGGCGTCCAAGGCGGAACCCTCGTTTCACCCTGCGAGTGAGGTCGAGTCCGCGGCGAATGACTTCGGGATCTGCGTCATCCGTGTAATCGGTGGATCAACTCGGCCGCCTTTCGCCTCACTTCCCACCGCCGGTCTCGGCCCCGAAACGGAATCGCACGAGCGAGTAATCGTCCCAGAGCGCCGCGGTCCCTTGGCTGGCCTTGGCCTTCACCAGGCATTCCCCGACGGCGAAGTCTTCGCGGGCCGACGCCTCCGCCAGCGTGGCAATCCATTCCGGAAGCGTCCCGGTCCGACCGTCCGGCCGTGAGATTTCGTAGGTGCCATCACTGAAGACGAACAACTGACTCCCGGGCACCACTTCGATCTCGGCCCTTGGGAATTGCGCGTCGGGGAAGGCACCCACCGGCGGGGCGCTGGTCCGCAGTTCGATCCGGCGTCCGTCGGCTCCGATCAGGAGCGCAGGGGGATGTCCGGCGCTCGCGTAAGTCAGCCGGCTTGAGCTGCGGGAATACACACCGGGCCAGCAGGTGAAGTACTGCTGATTCTGCGTTTCCATCAGAAACATCTGGTTCAGTGCCGCCAGCACCCGGTCTGGCCTTTCGGGACCCTCGGCCAGAAGTGGGCCGGAGCGGAGGACGTTCAAGGCGGAGACTGAAAGCAGGGCGGCCCCGACGCCATGGCCGCAGACATCCAGCAGGTAGATGGCGAAGTGATCGTCATCGATCCAATGGTAGCCGAAGGAGTCTCCGCCGAGTTGCGTGGAGGATTCGAAGCACCACTCGGTGGAGACCGGGCCGCTGGCCAGGCGCGTCGGCAGCAGGGACGCCACGTAGGCACCGGCCTCGGCCAACTCCGCGGCCAACTGGCGCTGGCTCGAAACCAGGGCGTGATGGATGGCCTGCTCCTGGTCCCGTAGCCGCTTCTTTTCGAGGCACGCACCCAGTCGGGCTCGAAGCAGGGTCGGATTGAAGGGCTTGGTGAGGTAATCGTCCGCCCCGGCCTCGATGCAGCGGGCGATGCCGCTGTCCTGGTCGAGGGCCGTCAGCATGATGACGGGAATCCCGCTCAATCCTGGATCGTCCTTCATCTTCAACAACACCAGATAGCCGTCCAGGCCGGCCATGATGAGGTCGAGCAACACGAGGTCGAACGGGGCGGAACGGAGAAGCTTAAGGGCATCCACGCCGTTCGCCGCCCCTTGGACGGTATAGCCGTCGTGCTGCAATCGGCGGCTCAGCATGTCGCGGTTGGATTCATCATCGTCCACCACCAGCAGTCGGCCCTGCACCTTGCCGTCGCGGGGAAGCGGACGGGCGGACGGGGATTGAAACGTGATGCCCTGGGGCAGCATCCGCGAGCCGGCTGCGTCGGCCGGTTGACCGCCAGCAGGCAACAGATGCTCCTCCATCAACCCGAGCCACGAGGCCGCCGCGTCCCGGATCTTGCGGAGGTCCGGCAGATATTTTTTTCGACCCAGCTCCGCGGCGTCCTCCTGCAGGATTTCGCTGTAGCCGATGATCTGATTCACCGGCGTGCGGAGTTCATGACAGAGCCGGTGCACGTCACCGCGCTGGGTCTCGAAGGTTTCTTCGTCGAAATACTCGGAGATCAAGGCCAGCAACTGGCGTCCACCCGCGTGGATCTTCGCCAGGTCAGGCGCGAAATCCGCAGGCAACTGATCGTCTTCCTGCAGCATCTCGCAGTAGCCGAGGATGTGATTGATCGGGGTGCGCAGATCGTGGCGGATCTTGGAGAGATCCAGTTTCCGTTCGGGAACCGGGACCGCAGGACGAGGGCGGGAGCGTCCCTCTCCGGCCCCGCGTTGGCCGCGGGCGGGTTTCGGGGAACGTCCGGTGGGAGGTTGGCTCATGCCGGAGCGGTGCCGCCGAGGAGCGCCTCGATCTTGCCCAACAATCGGGGGAGCTCGATGGGCTTGGTGTCGTAGTCATCGCAACCCGCCGCCCGCGCCTTGCTTTCGTCCCCCGGCATGGCATGTGCCGTGAGGGCGATGATGGGAATGGCCCGGGTCTTTGGGTCGGTCTTGAGCACTCGCGAGGCCTCCCAGCCATCCAGAACGGGAAGGCTCATATCCATGAGGATGAGATCGGGCTTCTCCGCAGCGGCCAACCGCACGCCTTCGGCGCCGTCCACGGCCAGCAGCACGGAAAAGCCCTTTCGCTCCAGGCGGCGAGAGAGCATGTCCCGGTTCATTTCGTTGTCCTCGATGAGTAGGATTCGAGCCATGGGATGGGAGTTCCAAGCGGTTGGTTCGACTGCGTGAAGATCAAACCCCATGGGCACGGCGAAGGCGAGATCCCAAAATCCTGACCGCAGAGACGGGGCGCGTTCGAACACTGCCCCCGATGCGCGAAGTGGATCATTCGCGATCTATGATCTGACCACCACTCGCTATCGCGAGGCGGGTTCTCCTGTCGATCGTCGCCATGCGTTGGCCGATTGGGCGGTGCTAATCGAGGAACTTCTGTCGGATCATCCGCAATCCGCCTATTTCCCCGGCGCAAGCCTTCAACTGGCCGCCCATCATTCCGGCATCTTCAACCGGTCCTGGGTCCGGCAACCCGCCGAGGCGCAGGGCGGACTCTTCGAATGTTAGAGGTCGCCCCACTGCCACCAAGATTTCGCCCCTGAGCGTCTCGGTATGCGCCCGATCTAACGCCTCGTAACCGGTCGCCCCAACTCGGGCATGGCCGTCACAAGTTCGTTGGCCAATCGTTGGGAAAATTGGTCGGCACCGGCTGGCAAGACATGGACGCCATCAAACCACATTCCTGGGATATCTGGGACCCAATTGCTCCCGACCCAATAGCGTGCTTGATAACGTTCGGCGACGGCAGCGGCGAGCCTGGCACGGTGGGCAGCCCACTCGGGTTGGGAATAGAAACGGCTTTGATGGTCCGCGCTGGCTGGCATTTCGAGGATGATCAACTGGAGATCAGCCGCGCGCAATTCACGGCATAACCGGTCGATGATGGGTTCTATAAAGTCGCCTCGCGCCTCAAGCCGGCGGGCGCACGCCGCCCGAAACGCCTCAACGCTCTCCGCTTCCAGAATCTTGAAGTCATCAGCCCTGCCCAGTTGGCCGGTGATGCCGTTGGGAAGTCCTAGACTGCCGACGACGCGACGGAGCCTTTCGACCCTCCCCCAAGTGGAGGCACGCTCCAGGCACATGGGAATGTAGCGATAGATCCTGAACAGAATGTATTCCCAATGAGAACCCCCGGTGTAGTATTCCGCCGCCAGAGCGGAATCCATCCGGAATCCCAAGGTCATGCTTCCAATAAAGGTCCACCAAGGGGAGGAAGTGCGGCGGGGCGGCGGCGGTGACGGATGACTCTCAGGCTCCATGGTCAGCTCGAAATCGAAAAAGCCGAGTATTGCAACCGGCGAATTCGTGGCTTGCCGTATGACCAGTCGCGCCATCAGGAGGCGTTCAACGGGCGTCGCGGCACCGATGGCAGCGTTGACGCTGGCTGGCGGGTTGGTTCCAGGCCATGCCGCGGCGAACGCCTTTGGGTCAAAGGCGGCCGCTGCGACGGAACTGCCCAGCATGACACAATGCGCTTTGGACGCTTGGTTGGATATCTGCCGCAGGTTGCGCTGAAGCAAGGATCGTTGTGCCCCTAGGTGCAGCACGCCATTGAATGCCGCGAGGACGCCGAGGGAGACGGCCACTTGAAGGAGGAATCTGAGACCGTTCATGACTCAAAAATCGATGTAGAGAAATCGTGAGGTCTGACCACAAAAGCAGGCGATGAGGATGGCGAGGATGCCCCACCAAACTCCGCGTGCCCAGAAATGCCAAGGATGGTCCCCGCCGGGCGGCCGGTCTCTGACCCCACCGAACCATTCAAGCCACTTCTTTGCCTCGTCCAAAGTCTTCATAGACTCAATGCCAACCCATCACCAGATGTCGGAAAAACTTCCCTGCTGTTGGAAGATCCATGATGAAGAACGCCCAACCGACGTTCACATAAGTGAATGTCAGCGCCCAGGCTCCGAAGCGACCTGCGACAGACAGACCGCCAGTTCCTGCGACCGATTCTCCGCGGAGGACCCGCCAGCCGCGGTGCGCGGCGAGGCCAGCGCCGTGCCACAGGCCCCAGACGAGGAAATTCGCCCCGGCACCATGCCAAAGGCCACTTGCCAGCATGACAGCGATCACGTTGGCATAAACACGCACCGCACCAACCCGCGAGCCGCCGAGTGGAATATAGACGTAATCGGTGAGCCACCGTGTGAGCGACATGTGCCAATGCCGCCAGAAGGCCGCCAGATCGGTCTGCAGGTAGGGCCAATCGAAGTTCTCCTTTACGGGCAGCCCAAACAATCGGGCAGAGCCAATCGCAATGTCCGAGTAGGCGGAAAAATCGAAATAGATCTGCAAACCGAACGCCAGCAGCCATACCGGCAAGACCCAAGGCCGCGCGGCCGCGATGTCCGTCTCATTCAGATGGACGGTGAATGTCGTCAAGAGATCCGCTATCGCGAACTTCTTGGCCAATCCCACGAGGATCCGGGTCAGCCCCCGTTCCCAATCCGCAGCCCAATTCGGGGACGGTGCGCGGAGTGCCGGCAGGAAGTCCTGATACCGCTTGATCGGACCGGCGACCATTGTCGGGAAGAAAAGAATGAACGCGAGATACTCCCAGAATGTTCCCGCTTCGGTCCGCCCCAGCCGCCGGTCTTCGGCGTAGTGGATGAATTCGAACGTGAAAAAGGAGACGCCCAACGGCAGGAAGGCTCCTGACCACCGCCACGGATTGGCACCGGATGGCCAGACGATGCCGGTCGCGAAGTTCCAATACTTGAACACCGCAAGAATTCCTAGGGCAAGCGCCACGCCGACCCAGCACCAGCGTGAACCGGTCTTGTAGAGTCGGCTCACGGTCGCTTCCCAAAGAAACAGGGCGAGGCAGATCGCGCCTAGCACGCCGCCGACTGCGGTCAGCGAGAAATACACGAAAAACAGGGTGCCTGACAGTGCCAGAATCTTGGGGCGCCAGGGAGCCGACGCCGTTCGGAAGGCAATTGCTGAGGGCAGCAGGAACAGGAAAAAGTAGCTGAACGTGTTGAAAATCATCCGCTAATCCGTGCAAGACCGTTCCAAGGTTGGCCGAACCGGGGGCGCGAAAGAACGAAAAAAATGGCGATTCGAATGCTCCGATGCGCAGCCCGACACGGGTCCAACGGCATGGTTGGTTGCCGCCGTCCTGCCCCTTCCGATCGCGGCCGCTGGCGACCTGGAGCCTACCTCAAACCCCCTGTTTTTTGAGTTGGCCCCGGTTCGGCCCCGGGGACTTGCCGGAAATTGTCCATTGATTGGGTTCCGATCAGCTGTTTGCCCGACCAAACGGCCCGCCGGGGCTGTGGCGGGCGACACTTCTTCCAGGAGTCGTTGGTTTCCGGAGTTCCCTCGGCGTTCTTGGGCCGCCTTCTGCTCGGGCTTGGGCCGCTTCTTCCTCGGCCACCACCGCCCGTCGCATCGTGGCCAGCTTCCACAGATTGTGCGTCAGCACTCCCCCCCGCCGCCAGTTGCCGATGCTCAAACCCCTTCGGTCACCGATCCCACCGCTCGCCCCGTTACTTCCATCACTTTGGCCAGGCTTCGAAACAGCAACTGGCTATCGGCCGGTGCGCGTTCCCGGAACCGTTCGAAGTCCAGGATGATCCCCTGCCGTTTCTCACCCACTCACAGCGCACTGCCGAACTCGACTTCGGCCCCCGCCTTGCCACGCACCCAAGGCCGCACATGGGTGTCGTACAGACGTGGCGGGCAACGACCATTGTTCGTGTACGTCCCCTTGGGCGAGCCGTCGCTTTGCCAGCGTCGCCCGAAAGAGCACGATTCCGTTGGAACGATTCCTCAGGCGGGAAGTCTCCGGTGTGCTCACGTCCATCGCCCTGGGCGGATCAAATCCCGCCAAGGCTTTGGCCCGGAACCCAGACGTCGTTCGTGACCTCACTCAGTACGGGCGGGAGGTTGACGATCTTTTGGCAAGCGACCTGCCTCAGACAGGTCGCTCAGGGTCCTCCGACTGTTTTCGGGGTAATGGTGCAGCGGATCCCGCTGAGGGCCTGAGGTGCCGAGAAGAAGAGGCTGGGTTCTCTGCGTCTCCGGGTCTCTGCGTCTTTGCGGGAGGGTCCTGTTCTCCAAAGCATTAGGGGCGAGGCGCACATCCTCACTTTCGCGCGTCCCGCGACCAAAGCGGTGGCGGACGCCACGTGCACTCCAGGACGCTCCGCGCGGTTCGTGGATCCTGAGCGGGATTCGCAGTCTCGGCTGGATTCAAGCCGCGAGGCAGTCTGCGGGGATGCTCTCAGGAGCGGTTGAGCGGGGAGGGTTGGTTCTTGAGGGCCTCTTCCGCCGTTCGGGGTGCCGGGGCGTTGAGCTTGCGGTACACCCAGGCTTCGAGCGGGTGTAGGGGTCGCAACCAGACGTAGAAGGGCGAGAACAGGAGTCGGAGACGGACCAGCGACAACAGCATGTTGAGCGAAGTCCGAAAGTTGAAGGCGACCTTGGAACCGCTCTGGTCGGTCCAGACGGTTGGAACCTCCTGCACGCTGAATCCGGCGCGTTGGATGGAGTAAAGCAGGTTCACATCGAAGGCGAGGTCGGCCAGACGCAGGTGGGGTTGCACCGTCTCCACGACGGCCCGCCGCATGACTTTCGCTCCACACTGCGTGTCGCGGATTCCCATCCAGAAGAAGCCTTCGACAAAGGCGTGGAACAGCCGGCTGGCGAGACGGCGATCCCGGGTCTGGGCGACGTTGATGGTGGATCCGTCCATCCAACGGGAGGCAATCACGCAGTCCGCCTTCCGGGCGGCGCACGCGGTGACCAGATCAAGGAAGGCCGCTGGCGGGGTGGCCCCATCGGCGTCCACGTAGCCGATGAGATCGGCGAGCGGGGCGAGTTTGAGGCCTTCGATGAGGGCACCGCCCTTGCCGATGGGCGCGGCGAATTCGAGGTGGGAGATGCAGAGGTAGCGGTGCTCCGCAGCGCGCACGACGCCCAGCGTGTTGTCGCGACATCCGTTGAGGACGATGACCAACTGGAACTTGCCCGGGTAATGCCGGATGAAGTGTTCTGCATACGCCTCCAGAACGGGAGCGATCCGATGCTCTTCGTTGTAGGCGGGGATCAGGAGCAGCAGGCTGGGGGCAGACGTAGCCACAGGATGACGGAGCTTGGCGCGAAGGCTTCCCGGCGAGAAGCGCTCATTCTCGCACGTGACAGAACGGAATGGGCAGGGTCCAATCCCGCGTGCAACCCCGCTCCGACCTGATGGAACTGCCGCCAGAAAGCGAGCCCGTGCCAGCGCCTCCTCCGGCGGCGGATTCCCTGCCGGCGGTGTTTGCGGCGTTGTACGAGACGCACAGCAAGCAGGTGTTCTATCTCGCCCTGCGTCTGCTGGGGGATCCCACGCTGGCGGAGGATGCAGCCCACGACGTGTTCCTGAAGGCGTGGCGCAATCTGGGGACGTTCCGGGGGGATGCCGACATCCGCACCTGGTTGTACCGGATCACGCTCAACCACTGTTCCAATCTCCGTTCCAGTTGGCACGCCCGGAACGTGCATACCCAGTCCGACGAGACCGTCATCGAGAATGCGGCCGGTGCCTCGGAGAGTCCGTTTCGCGATGTGGAAATGTCCGAACTGGGCCAGCGGATCCAGAAGGCACTGGATGAATTGCCCGAGGAATACCGCGTCCTGCTCCTCCTCGTGGCCGATCAGGAACTCAGTTACGACGCCGTTGCCCAGATCACCCACCAGACCGCGGACGCAGTCCGTGGCAAACTTCACCGCGCCCGCAAGGCATTCGCCGCGGCCTTCCGCAAGACCGGCTGACACCATGAACAACCGTCTCCAGCAACAGCAGACCGCCCAGGCCGATCAGACCCAGCAGACCGGCACGCACGCGGCCCAGTCCTTCGAGAACGCAGAGGAGGTCATCCGCGCCGATCGAGCGCAGACTTCGGTGCCACCCGCGCTCGGCGATCGGATTGCCGAGTCTTTGTCGCGCGAACCCCAGGCCGTCGCTCCCAAGAGTTGGTGGAAGCGACTGTTCGGGGGCTGACGACCACCGGTCCATGAAAGCCAAACCGGGCCACCCACGCCGAAATCGTCGGCGCAGGTGGCCCGGAAGGCCGCGTCCGCAACCCAAGGGAGGATGGGACGACAGGAAGAAGTTTTGGTGGATCAGGTGGGGCGGGGTCGCGGCGGGGAAGCCGGCCGGGGAATGGTCGGGGGAGAAGCGGGAGTGGGTGTCGGTGCGGGGGCGGGGGCGGGGGCGGGGGCGGGAGCCGGCGGTGGCGCGGAAGGAGGGGGGGAGGGCTGCGACCGGTTCATCGGGGTGGGTGCGGGAGCGGATTCGTGGGCGCTGCTCCAACGCCAGTCGCGGGGCCGCCGGCAGAGCTTGGCGTTGACCGCCCGGAACTCGACGTTGCGGATGCGGCGCATCACTTCCCCTTCATCTTCCAGCGCCCGCAGGTAAGGCATGCGTTCCCACAATTCCACTGCACCGCGATCCAGGGCCAGATTCACTTGGCTGGTGGTGTAGGACCGCCAGTCCCGGACCACCGCACCGGCATCGACCCCCTCGTTGACCGTGAACACCACGTGGAGGTGATTGGGAAGGATTGACCAGGCGCGGAGGGTGTAACGTCGCCCGTGGCCCGCCTGGAGCGCGGACTGGACCAACCGCGCCACCTGCTCGTCCCGGAGCCAGCAATCTCCGTGGCCCGCGTCCAGTTCTGCTTCGAGGCGCTGGGCCATCCGGCGGCGCTGACTGATTTCGTCGCCGCCTTCGGCCCGATTCGCCTCCTCGACCTCGGTCCGGACGGCGGTGACGAGGTCCGGAGGGAGGGCATCCACCAGTCGGAAGATAACCCAGTAGGTGGAGACCGGGCTGGAAGGAGTCTTGGTAGCGTTGCCCTGGGGGAGAGGGGCGGGGTTTACCGGCGGGCGACCGGGCGGCGGACGGTTCGCGGAACCTTTGGAAGCGGGGGAAGCGGGGGAAGCGGGGTGAGTCTGCATGCGATGATGCCGACTGCTACGCCATTCCCCGTGGAAGGTTACGGGAACCGCGAAAGCCATCGCCGCGCGGGCGAATCACACCCGCTTGGGAGCGTTGAGGGAGAGTCGTCCCGCCTCCTGGATATAGGTCAGTGCGATGGCCAGGGCATCGGCAGCATCGGGCTCGGGGAGCTCGGCCAGACCCAGCAATCGCTGAACCATGCGGGCCACCGCCAGTTTGCGGGCACCGCCGTGACCGGCGACCGCCAGCTTCACCTTGCTGGGAGCAACTTCGTACACGGCGAGGCCGGACAACGCCACGGCCGCCATGGCCGTTCCGCGGGCCTCACCCATGATGATCGCCGTGCGCAGGTTCCGGGCGTGGAATAGTCCTTCGACCGCACACACCTCTGCCGCATGGGAACCGAGCACCTCGCGCAACACCTCGTGGATTCGCAGCAGGCACTGGGAACGCGCCCAGGAAGCGGGGCATCGGATCGTTCCATGGGCCAGCCCTTGCGGATGTCCGCCCTCCACCCGGACGACCCCCCATCCGGTCCCACGCAGGGAGGGATCGATGCCGAGAACCATCCGGACGACGGGCACCTCGAGTCCGGGGAGGGGCGCGGGCGCGGTTCCAGGCCGCTTCGAACCTCCGGTGGACTCCAGTCGCCGCTGGAGTTCGGCGTATTGCTTGGACGAGATGCCCATGAGCTTTCCGGCATACCCGCCAAACTCCTCCGGGGCGAGCCCAACGTCCGATGGTGCTCGCCCGTTACCGAAGGTCTGGACTCGCCTTCCTCACCGAGATCGAACCTCCGCTGGTACGGAGGCGGACGGTCGGCCCACCGCCGTTAACCGGGCCGACGAGACGATCGCGCTTGGGTTTGCCGCTGAACTCGACCGGTACCTCCGAACGGACGCCGCCGGAGGAAGTCTCGGCATCCAGGGAGAAGGCCAGGCTGGCGGGGACGGTCACGTTGACGCTGCCGCCCGAGGTCGCCAGGTCGACCTCACCGGGCAGGGGTGGTCCCAGGAGGACGGCACTGATGCTCCCGCCGGAGGTGTTCCCCGAGATCTTACCGCCGATGTTTTCAAGGGTGATGCTGCCCCCGCTGGTCTCGACCTGGACCGGGCCGGCGTACTGGACCACCCGGATGGCTCC
>JBDNHZ010000200.1:0-17371 GCA_041688515.1 Verrucomicrobiota bacterium | reverse complement strand
ATCAGGGTCGGGTCGACATGCGCACCGGCGAGCAGGACGCCAAGTTCGCCTTCATGGATCTCGAAAAGCTCCTCGGACGCGAGATCACCTCCGAAATGGTGCGCAAGCTGGACCTGATTGACCGACCGGATACCAACCTCCTGGCCGCCGCCGAGTCGGGCCAACTGGAACCGGATTCTGAACCCGCCGAATCCGTCGGCACCACCAATGCCCCGGTCCGGATCAGCACCCCGTCCAGGCCCCGCACGACGGTCGATTTCACGGCCTACGCCAAGGTGGACCTGCTGGGCGATGGGAGCGCCAAACAGGAACTCCGCAAACGCGAAGACGAACTGCTGGTCGCCAAGACCGCCCTCGGTCAGACCCAGACCAAACTCGCCGGGACCCGTCGGTTGTTCGAGAAGGGCTTCGTCACCAAGATCGAACTCGAAAACGACCAGATCGCAGCCGACCAGGCCCGGCTCAAGGTGGAATCCGCTCAAACCACCCTCGACCTCTACCTGCGCTACGAGTTCACCAAATCCGCCGAGGAAACCCTGTCGAAATTCGAGAAGGCCTTGCGCAGTCTAGAACGGGTCCGCAAGGAAGCCGTCTCCAAGCTGGCCCAGGCCGCCGCCAAGATGAAGTCGGCCGAACGCCGTTACCGGATCGAAAAGGAAAACCGCAACGACCTCGCCACCCGCGTCGGGCTTTCCCACCGTCTCCACCATCGGCCCTCCGAACTGTCCGGCGGCCAGCAGCAGCGCGTGGCCATCGCCCGTGCCTTGGCCAACGACCCGTTGGTCCTGCTGGCCGACGAAGCGACGGGCAATCTCGATTCCGCCTCCGGGCGCGAGATCCTGGCGCTGTTCGACGAACTGAACGCTCAGGGCAAGACCCTGATTATGGTCACCCACGATCTCAGCGTCGGCGAGCGTGCCTCCCGCCTGATCCGCCTCCGCGATGGCCAACTCGAAAGCGACACCCGCCGCTGATGCCCCTGCCCCGAATCAATTCACGCTTCCGGCGCACGGTCCAACTGGGGATCCGCAGTCTCTGGCTGCACCGGTTGCGCTCGCTCCTCACCGTGCTGGGCATCGTGTTCGGGGTCTGCTCGGTCATCGCCATGCTGGCGATCGGTGAAGGGGCCTCTTGGGAGGCCCAGGAACAGATCAAGAATCTCGGGTCCCAAAACATCCTGCTCCGCTCGGTCAAACCCGCCGAGGAAGAGAAGGTCGCCAATCGTCAGCAGAACAACTGGGCCCTCGATTATGGCCTCAAACAGGAAGACCTCCGGCGCATCCGCGACACCATTCCCGGCATCGAACTCGTCGTTCCCGCCCGCGTCATCCGCGAGTACGTCTGGAACATCACCCGCCGCGTCGACGCCGAAATCGTGGGCACCCTCCCCAACCACCCGGCCACCCGCAATCAACACGTCAGCGCCGGACGCTTCTTCAACGACCTCGAAATGGACGCCGCACAACCGGTCTGCGTCCTGGGTCATGAGGTTGCCCTCAAACTCTTCCCGGCCGAAGACCCGCTCGGACGCGATGTCCGCGTCGGCCTGAACTACTTTCGCGTCATCGGCATCATGGAGCCCCGGGCCCGTTCCGCCGCTTCCGAAGCCTCTCTCGACGCCCCCTCGGCCAACGCCGCCCTCGGCCGCATCTTCATCCCGCTGGAAACCGCCCGGCGTCGCTACGGCGAAGTCCTGGCCCGACGTCGCGGCGGAAGTTTCGAAGCCGAGAAGATGGCCCTGCACGAGATCACCGTGCGCGTCGTCCGCCCCGAGGCCGTGATCGGCATCTCCGAGGCGGTCAAGGATCTCCTCGCACGCAACCATCCCAAGAAGGACTACAAGGTCGTCGTGCCGCTCGAACTGCTTCGGAGGGCCGAACGGACCAAGCAGATCTTCAATCTGGTCCTCGGCTCCATCGCGGCGATCTCCCTGCTCGTGGGCGGAATCGGCATCATGAACATCATGCTCGCCAACGTCACCGAACGGACCCGGGAGATCGGCATCCGCCGGGCGCTCGGGGCCCGACGCAAGGACATCATCACCCAGTTCCTCGTCGAGAGTGTCCTCCTCTCCGGGGCCGGCGGTCTCATCGGCGTAGTTCTTGGAATTGCCATCCCCTTCGCCGTGGCCGCACTGGCCAACATGAAAGTGATCGTGACGCTCTGGTCGCCCATTGCCGCTTTCACCCTCTCGGCCCTGGTCGGCATCCTCTTCGGGATCTATCCCGCCCGCCGCGCCGCCGAACTGGATCCCGTCGAAGCACTCCGTCACGAGTGATTCTCGATCGCGCGGTGCCTACCCCGTAGGTGCCGAGGTCACGAGGCGCGCAATCGGTGGATCATTCACCTGCCGGTTCCCGGAAGCCTTCTGCCTTGTCCCCGTCTCGGTTGGCGGGTCAACGCACCCCGCATTCCGTCCGCAACCAACTCCGGCCTCCGGTATCCCTCCCTCCGTGGAATCGGGTGCATCGAAGCAACCAATCAACCCGGCCGGGAAGGCCTCACGCTGGAACCTATTCCAGCATCTACCGGACCTTGCATCTCTTCGGGGCACAGGCCCAGCCACTCGACACCACCGGCAACGGAGGCGTGCCATGAAGCTGCCCGCAGGTTGGGAAGTGCCGTCGCGACTGCTGCTGATCGTGATTCTCGAGATCGGACTGCGAAACTACGCAGCCCATTCCGGCCTGGGCGCCGCGCTCCTGGCACCTTCCGGCGAGCGCACAGACTTCCCGTTGTTCGTCGCACTCCTGCTCCTGCTCTTCCCTCTAACCGCCATTTGGCTCGTGCTGCCTTTGGCCGCGGCGGGGGGATCGATGACGTTGTGGAAGCTGGGCACCGAACGGTTGCAGTCACGCCGCGATTCGCGATCCAGCTCCCAACTCTCCACCGACCCGGCCCGCGACGTTGCGCCACCGTCTTGATGCCGAGCATGGCCTCCATGGCGATCGTCGCCTTGAACGCCGCGCTGGGCTTCTTCCACCTTGGTTTGGTCTTCATGGATCTCAGCATTTCTTGGTCGGCCAGACCCCAAAACCCATAACTTGGCCGCTGGTCCAAAAATGGGGGTCCACCCCACATCCCTTTTCAGTCATGGAAACACCCCATACCGGAACAACCGGAACTTGTGGAGCGTCATCTTGCACTTCGGCCGCGCAGGACGATAAAGGGCGAGGTCGGCGAAAACCAAGTGGGTTCAACCTGGTTCCGGATCCGTCGGGGCCTTCGGTCGAATGATTCCACCAACCATCCGGAAAAATCAAAGATGATGCGAATCCAAAAAGCAGCTGTATCAGGACCGCTTAGAGCCACCGACCGAATCATTGGCATGGCCGGCGCCTCGTGGTCGGATATAACCAGTGGAGAATCCAACAAGGGATCAGCAAGCCCGGCCAACGCTTCGCCCAAGCTGAAATCCAAATTCCCTCCCGCTGCTTCCCTAGGATCTCGTCCTCTCGGTTCCGCTCGGCGTGGACCGGCGGTTCTGAATTCTCATAGCCCACTTCCACGCTACGACTATGAATTCAAGCCCCGGATTTCGACATCGAACGAGGGCAATCCTCCATCCGCTTCGTAAGTCCGAAGCGCGCACGAGGCGAGGGGAATACGTCCCGCGACTATCAAACATGATCACTCTCAGATTGAAGATCTCCCAAGTATGAAAAACCCACTGAAGGACGGCGTCTTGACCGAAAATTCTGCGGGTCTCGGAACCGTCACGCGCAAGATGGTCCGGGAGCGGGCCATTGAACTCGCGATCATCGATGGCCGGCCGGCGCACGAGACGACGAAGGCCGATTGGGAGCAGGCCATGCGGCAATTGACCGGTGATCCCCAGATGAGCCCCAGCGACTCCGCACTTGAGGCTGCCGCTGAATCCGAACGATGGGACCCGGTGCATGGCTCGACTGGGACCAAGGTGCCCGTCGCTCCCGGTGAAGACGAAGACGCAGAAGGCCGGAGCGACAACAAGCGGCTTGTTGATGAAGGGATGGCCGGTGCAGAGCATGATCAACGACGCCAAGCGGCAAAATCAGCGGCCGAGAAGCTCAAAGGCCCCAACTGAGCCCTCCGAAGCACGCCACCACCTCAAGTCTTCTCGCTCCAGGCAAAGGCATCTTGGCCGTCGATGAAAGCTTCCCCTTCGGAAGGGCATTGCAGAGCAACCACTCCAAAACCGCGAAGAGCGGCGCACCCCTCTACAAGGCTACAGCGTGAAGTCGAGTCTCTTGGCAGGCAGGGTTGCTCCCCCCGAATTGTTGGTCGATGTCCCCCAGCTTATCGCCGCCTACTTTACCCAATCGCCCGATCCCTCCGTGGCGGCGCAGCGGGTTTCATTCGGGACTTCAGGGCATCGCGGTTCATCATTCACACGCAGCTTCAACGAAGCGCACGTCCTTGCGATCACACAGGCGATTTGCCTCGATCGAACGAGGAAAAGCATCACGGGCCCTCTTTTCCTCGGCATCGACACTCACGCTCTTTCAGCGCCGGCCTTTGCCACTGCGCTGGAAGTGCTGGCAGGCAACGGAGTCCAGGTAATGATCGCCGAGGGTAATGAATTCACCCCGACCCCGGTGATCTCCCACGCGATCCTGGCCTACAACCGGGGACGGATCGCCGGTCTGGCAGACGGCATCATCCTCACCCCGTCGCACAATCCACCACACGACGGCGGCTACAAATATAACCCGCCCAACGGAGGGCCCGCCGATGACAAGACCACGGCTTGGATCGGAGCCACGGCGAACGCGCAGCTGGAAGCGACCCTTCAGGGCGTGAAACGGATTCCAAATGGGCGCGCCTTGACAGCCTCGACGACCCACTGGCACGACTATATCACACCCTACGTCAACGACCTCGCCAACGTAATCGATATGGACCTCGTCCGGGAAGCAAAGCTGCGCCTCGGCGTCGACCCGCTCGGCGGAGCAGGTGTCCACTACTGGGGCCGCATTGCCGAACGTTACGGGCTCAACCTGACGGTTGTGAACGAGTCGGTCGATCCCACCTTTCGCTTCATGCCGCTCGATTGGGACGGACAAATCCGCATGGATCCTTCGTCGCGCTTTTCGATGAAGCACTTGATCGGGATGAAGAATCGCTTCGACCTCGCTTTCGCGTGCGATCCGGATTCGGACCGGCACGGAATTGTCGCCCGCAGCGCGGGCCTGCTCCCTCCCAATCACTATTTGTCGGTGGCGGTTTCTTATCTGCTTCAGCACCGACCGAAGTGGCCAACCTCTGCATCGGTGGGGAAGACCGTCGTGACAACGCAATTGATCGATCGCATCGCTGCAAAACTCGGTCGCCGGCACTACGACGTGCCGGTCGGCTTCAAGTGGTTTGCCGATGGCTTGCTCGATGGCTCGCTCGGTTTCGGCGGCGAAGAAAGTGCCGGCGCCTCGTTCTCCCGCTTCGACGGCAGTGTCTGGACCACGGACAAGGATGGCCTCATACCCGCTTTGCTCGCGGCAGAAATCACTGCGAAGCTCGGACGCGATCCCGGAGAACTCTACGGCGATCTGACCCGCGATTTCGGTGCGCCTGTTTACGACCGCGTGGAAGCACCTGCGACCTCGGCACAAAAGGCCTCACTCGCTAGAATCTCGCCCACGCAGATCAAGGTCACGGAACTGGCCGGTGAAAAGATCGAGGCCTTGCTGATCGACGCGCCCGGGAATGGTGCGCCCATCGGAGGATTGAAGGCCGTCACGCCTGGCGGATGGTTCGCTGCGCGCCCATCCGGAACAGAAGCAATCTACAGGATTTACGCCGAAAGCTTCCGCGGCAAAGAACATTTGCGCCGGCTCTTGACCGAAGCACAGACGCTCGTCGATGCCGCTCTGGCGTCGAGTTCCAACCCGGGCAACCAAAACTGATGCCTCCACACACACAATCCAACGGGTTCGATGCGCTCACTGAACTCGCCTTGGACCTGCGATGGTCTTGGAACCATGCGTCTGATGAGATCTGGCGCGAACTCGATCCGACGTTGTGGCATCTCACCCACCACCCCTACACGGTCTTGCAGACCGTCTCGCGGAACACCGTCGAACAACGCCTCGCAGATCCGTCGTTCCGTGCGAGAGTGGACGCCCTTCAACAAATCCGCCGGTCGGAATCGACGGCGCAAAAATGGTTTCACCAGAAGCATCCGCAGCCGCCGCTGGGAACTGTCGCGTATTTCAGCATGGAGTTCATGTTGAGCGAAGCGTTGCCGATCTACTCAGGCGGGCTCGGCAATGTGGCCGGCGATCAGCTTAAGGCAGCAAGCGATCTAGGTGTGCCGGTGGTCGGCGTCGGCCTGCTCTATCAACAAGGATATTTTCGTCAGGTGATCGACAAGGATGGCGCGCAACAAGCGTTCTACCCGTATAACGATCCAGGCCAATTGCCAATTACGCCGCTGCGCCACGCAAACGGCGAATGGGTGCGGCTGGAGATTGCCCTGCCCGGCTTCTCGGTTTGGCTCCGCACCTGGCAGGTTCAGGTCGGTCCCGTGAAGCTCTATCTGCTGGACACCAACGACGCGGCGAATTTTCCGGCGCATCGCGGGATCACCAGCGAACTATACGGCGGCGGCCCCGAACTCCGCCTCAAACAGGAAATGGGCCTCGGCATTGGCGGGTGGCGTCTCCTGCGTGCCCTCGGCATCCGCCCCGAAGTGTGCCATCTGAACGAAGGACACGCGGCCTTTGCAGTCCTGGAACGGGCGCACTCATTCATGGGGGACACCGGCCAGCCTTTCGAGGTCGCGCTGGCGGCGACGCGTGCGGGAAATCTCTTCACCACCCACACCGCTGTCGCCGCAGGTTTCGATCGTTTTTCGCCAAGTCTCATCAAACAATACCTCGGTCGTTACGCTGGCGACAAACTTGGTATCGCTATCCACGACCTATTGGCGTTGGGCCGCCAGAATCCGAACGACGCGTCGGAGCTGTTCAACATGGCGTACCTCGCGATCCGCGGCAGCGGGGCGGTTAACGGGGTGAGTCGCCTGCATGGGCAAGTGAGCCGGCAGCTTTTTGCCCCCCTCTTTCCTGGCCGTCCGCTCGAAGAAGTTCCCATCGGCCATGTCACCAATGGGGTTCACATGCCGACTTGGGATTCCGCCGAGGCGGACCACCTCTGGACGACGGTCTGTGGCAAGGCCCGCTGGCTTGGAAACACGGACAAGCTCGAGGCCAACATCCGGCGGGTCGACGACGCCCGTCTCTGGCAATTGCGCAACGCCAACCGCAAGCGGGTCGTCGAATACGCCCGCGAACACGTGGCCCGGGACATGGCGGTTGCCGGCGCTGCGCCTGACGCGATCGAACGTACGAGGCAGCGGTTGAATCCCGATGTGCTGACGCTCGGCTTTGCGCGCCGGTTCGCGACCTACAAGCGGCCAAACCTGCTCTTGCGCGATCCGGAGCGTTTGCTTCGTATCCTCACAAATCCCCAACACCCGGCGCAGTTGATCCTCGCGGGAAAGGCGCATCCGGCCGACGCGGCAGGGCAGGCGCTGATTCAGGAATGGACGCGCTTCATTCGCCGCAACGATCCGTCGCCGCCGGTGATCTTTCTGGCCGATTACGATATGCTGATGGCCGAATATTTGGTGCAAGGCGTCGACGTCTGGATCAACACTCCGCGCCGTCCGTGGGAGGCAAGCGGCACGAGCGGGATGAAGGTGCTGGTAAACGGCGGCCTGAACCTCTCGGAACTGGACGGATGGTGGGCCGAGGCTTACACACCCAAGGTCGGCTGGGCGCTGGGTGACGGGCAGGAACACGGCGACGATTCGGCGTGGGACGGGATCGAAGCCGAGGCCCTCTACGAGCGCCTTGAAAACGAAGTGATTCCCGAGTTTTATGCGCGCAACGATCAGGGTATTCCCGTCGCCTGGATTGCACGCGTTCGCGAAAGCATGGCGCTGTTGACGCCGCATTTTTCGGCCAACCGCGCGGTACGCGAATATACCGAACAGCACTATCTGCCGGCTGCGGTCGCCTATCACCAGCGCGCGGCCGACAAGGGCCGGGTCAGCCAGGACGTTGTCGCTTGGCGGCACAAGCTGGAAAACAATTGGTCTGAACTGGGCTTCGGTCCGATGAAGGTTGAAGCCCACGGCGATCAGCACGTGATCGAAGTCGAAGTCCGACTCCCTGGGATCGACCCGAACGGAATACGGATCGAACTTTACGCCGATAGTCGCGACGGAGACGAAACCGTGCGCCAGGAGATGACGCGACTGCGCGATCTGCCCGGCGAACCGGGCGGCGTCTACAGCGCAACAGTCTCGGCATCACGGCCAGCGGACCACTTCACTCCGCGTCTGTTCCCGCGCTTCACCGGGGTCTCGGTACCGTTGGAAGCCGGACAAATTTTGTGGCAAATGTAATCGGCCAGTCTCCCCGGTAAATCTATGAAACGGAAAACCAACCATCAGCTCGGAATGATCGGTCTGGGACGGATGGGCGGTGCGATGGTTCGTCGCCTGAGCAAGAATGGTCACAGGTGCGGTGTCTTCGATCGATCACCCAAAGCGGTCAAGGCATTGGCGGAAATCAATGCGGTCGGCGCCACCTCACTTGCCGACCTCGTGAACAAACTCCAGCAACCCCGCGCGATCTGGCTGATGATCCCCTCAGCCGCGGTCGATTCGACCATCGCCGACCTCGCGCCGCTGCTTAATCGCGGCGATGTCCTCCTCGATGGCGGCAATTCCTACTACGTCGACGACATCCGTCGGGCAAAGGAACTTGCAGCGAAAGGAATTCACTATGTCGACGTCGGCACGAGCGGTGGTGTCTGGGGTGCTGACCGTGGCTACTGCCTGATGATCGGCGGAGAGACGGCGATCGTGAAGCTCCTCGAACCCATCTTCGCCACACTTGCACCGGGGCGCGGAGATATCCCACGAACCCAGGGGCGTACGAAATCCGTCGGTACGGCGGAGCTAGGCTACCTCCACTGTGGGGCGACCGGCGCGGGCCATTTCGTCAAAATGGTCCACAACGGTATCGAGTACGGTCTGATGGCGGCGTACGCCGAGGGTCTTGCCGTGCTGCGGGCCGCCAGCATTGGCCGCCAGTCAGACAAGGTCAACGCCGAGACTACGCCGCTGCGCCGTCCCGAGAACTATCAGTACGATCTCCCGCTCGGCGACATCGCTGAAGTTTGGCGCCGCGGCAGCGTCATCGCTTCCTGGCTGCTCGACCTGGCGGCCAATGCCCTCGCGCGCGATCCGCTTCTCTCTCAATTCGAAGGTCGCGTATCCGACTCCGGTGAGGGACGCTGGACCGTCAAGGCCGCCATCGACGAGGGCGTCCCCGTCCCGGTACTCAGCGCGGCACTTTATGCGCGGTTCAGTTCACGGGGTCAGGCGGACTATCAGGACAAGGTCCTTTCCGCGCTCAGGTACCAATTCGGCGGGCACGCCGAGGAACCCATCCACTGAGGAAAACGCCATGCACATCGGCATTGCAGCGGATCACGGGGGCTTCGCCCTAAAACAAGAAATCTGGGCCCGACTTCTGAAAGCAGGCCATGCCGTCACCGATTTCGGCGCCCATCATCTGAGAACCGACGACGATTATCCCGACTATGTCATCCCGCTCGCTCAGGCCGTGACCGCCGGGACAGTGGACCGGGGCGTGGCCTTCTGCGGAAGCGGCGTCGGCGCGACCATCTGCGCCAACCAATTCCCCGGAGTCCGAGCCTGCCTGATTCACGACACTTTTTCGGCGCGGCAAGGAACCGAGGACGATCACATGAATGTGATCTGCCTCGGTGGCAGGACGGAGAGTCCAGCCTTGGCTTGGGAACTGGTACAAACCTTCCTGTCCGCAATCTTCAGCCACGCACCGCGCCACGTTCGGCGAATCCAGCAGGTGGCGATGATTCGGGGCCCTGGATCCGTCCCTGCGGCTGCCAGCCTCTCAAATTTAAGAGTCAGCCGATGAACGCGCCGAATCCATCCGATCAGTTGGAGCCCACCCTCTTCGCAATCTTCGGCGGAGCTGGGGATTTGGCGTGGAGAAAACTCGTGCCAGCCCTTTTCGACCTTTCCCAGGATCGAAGTCTTCCTGAAAACTTTGCGATCATCGCGATCGACCGCACGAAGCTGCGCGACACCGACCTCAGGAAACGGCTGCGAGACGGGGTCAGCCGCTTCTCCCGATTTGGAAAACCGAAGGCGGCAGTCTGGGATCACTTCGCCCAGCACATCTTTTATCAGCACGGGGACTTCAAAGAGACCGCCACGTATGAGGCCCTCGGCGCTCGTTGCGAAAAATTGGAAAAGGCGTTTGGTACCACGGCGCACCGGATCTTCTACATGGCGACGCCTCCGTCCATGTTTGCCGAGATTCCAAAGTATCTCGGCAAGGCAGGCCTCACACAAGATCGGGACCGGACCCGCATCGTGGTGGAAAAGCCGATCGGCCATGATCTGGCTTCGGCTCTCAAGCTAAATGCCGTGCTTGGGGCCAGTTTCACCGAATCCCAGATCTTTCGGATCGACCACTATCTAGGAAAGGAGACGGTGCAGAATATTCTGGCCTTTCGATTTGCGAATCCCCTCTTCGAGCCGCTCTGGAACCGTAGGTATGTTGAACACGTCACCATCACGGTGGCCGAGGCGGTCGGCGTCGAGAATCGCGGCGGCTATTACGACCATGCCGGGGCGCTCCGGGACATGGTGCAGAACCATCTCATGCAACTGCTCTGCCTCGTGGCAATGGAACCGATGGTGTCGTTTGGAGCCGACGAGATCCGCAACAAGAAGGTGGATGTCCTCCACGCTGTTCGGCCGATCCGTCCCGAGAACGTCCGCGAGCAGGCCGTTCGAGGTCAATATGGTCCGGGGCGCATCGCCGGAGCCCAAGCGATCGGGTACCGGGAGGAAGATGGCGTGTCCGCCGATTCCAAAACCGAGACTTTTGCTGCGCTCAGGTTGAAAATCGACAACTGGCGATGGCAGGGCGTGCCGTTCTATCTACGCACTGGAAAACGACTGCCTCAGCAGGTATCGGAGGTCGCGATCCAATTCCGGGTCGTCCCACACCAAGCGTTTCCGACCGATGCTTCGCTGTCCTGGCAGCCCTCGCGGCTCATCATGTCGATCCAGCCCGACGAAGGCATCGTCCTAGGGTTTCAGGCCAAATACCCGGGCCCCAAGATGCAACTGCGGCCTGTGGACATGCGCTTCAACTACCGCGACAGCTTCACCGCCCCCTCGCCGGACGCCTACAAAACGCTCCTATGGGACCTGATGAAGAACGACGCCACTCTCTTCATGAGGTCGGATGAGATTGAGGCGGCATGGCGCTTGCTGACACCTGTCCTCGACGTATGGACTGCCACCCCGCCCAGCGATTTCCCAAACTACGCCGCTGGCACGTGGGGTCCAGAAGCCACGCAAGACCTGCTTGAACCCGGACATCATTGGTCAGCACCAACGGAACTTAGAATGCCGGTCGTAAAGAGATATCGCGCGTCAGCCAAGGAACCGCACCGATGAAGCAGCCAATTGTAATCAACCTCCTCTTTGCCCATATCGGCGGCGGCTTGCTCACGAACGACTGGGTCCATCCCTCCCGGAGGGCAGCAGCAATCAACCTGAACTGTGCCAGACCACAGAAGGAACATCGATGAGTTCCCCATTTTCAAACGTGCTGGCGATCAACGCTGGCTCTTCGAGCATCAAGTTCGCGCTGTTCAGATTAGGAGCGGGGTTCGACCGCATCTTCAGCGGACGGATCGAAGGTGTTGGCCAACCCCAGGGTCGCTTCACCGTCAAAGGCTCCGGAAACGATGACAACTTCTCGCGAACGCTCGCCGCGCTCAACCACACAACGGCGGTTGCCGCACTCATGGATTGGCTGCAACCACGAATCGATCGCGGTGCGCTGACCGCCATCGGGCATCGGGTGGTGCATGGCGGACCCAACCACTGGCTGCCGACCTGCATTACCCCCCAACTCTTAGAGGAACTGCGCGGGGTAATTCCGTTCGATCCGGAACATTTGCCCCAGGAGATTGCCCTGGCCGAGGCATTTCATCGCCGTTTCCAGAAACTTCCGCAGATCGCCTGTTTCGATACGTCGTTTCATCACGATCTCCCGCGCGTGGCGCAGCTTCTCCCAATCCCGCGGCGTTATGAGGCGCAGGGCGTGCGGCGCTATGGGTTCCATGGATTGTCCTATCACTACCTGCTGCTGGAACTCGAGCGTGTGGCGGGCAAACAGGCCGCAGAAGGCCGCGTGATCCTCGCTCATCTGGGAAGCGGCGCCAGTCTGGCGGCCGTCAAAGACGGACGCTGCGTGGACACTTCCATGGCCTTCACGCCGGCCGCCGGGCTTGTCATGGGCACCCGATCAGGAGATATCGATCCGGGACTCATCTCGTTTTTCGCCCGACGCGAACAGACAACCCCGGAGCAATTTGACCGGATGATGAACCAAGAATCAGGACTTCTCGGGATCTCGGAAACCACCTCCGATATGCGTCAGTTGCTCGACCGGGAAAATTCGGACGTTCGCGCGGCGGAGGCGGTGGCCCTGTTCTGCTATCAGGCGAGGAAGTGGATTGGCGCCTACGCCGCTGCCCTCGGGGGGCTTGACACCCTTGTCTTCTCCGGAGGGATCGGTGAGAACGCACCGCAGGTTCGAACCCGCATCTGCGAGCCCCTTGGATTTCTTGGCATCCAATTGGACGGAACATGCAACGCAGCGAACAGGCCGATCGTATCCCCGGAAACGGGTCGTGTCTCAGTTCGTGTCATCCAAACCGATGAAGAACTGATGATCGCCCGTTCCGTCAGTCGTTTGCTTGGTTTTCATTCGGGTTTTACCCCATAGCGCAGTCAATGTTCACACTCTAACAAACAACTTACAGTTCACGCCAGTCGCTGCGCAGCCTCGATTGCAATCGGACCTCCTGCGCCAAAACAGGAACGGACTTCAAATCTGCCTACTACAATGATTAATATGAACCATGCCAACGGATGGATGGGGGGATGGGCGGGTGGAGGATTTTCGCTTTGGGCGGTGATCGGCATAGTTGTCGTGACCCTGCTGGTCATCATCATCAGCAAGATGTCCAAGAAATAGCCTTACGCTCACCGCTACAAAACGTGACGTACTAATCAAGAGAGCAAACCCATGCTTTTACAAGTAACTACCGATAAAACCGTGACAGAAGCCGCCGTGGCCCTGCACGCCGCTGTTCAGGCTAATCACTTCGGCGTCATGCAGGTTCACAACCTCAAGGAGACCATGACCAAGAAGGGGGTGGCGTTCGCCCATGAATGTCTGATTTTTGAGGTCTGCCAGCCGCAACAGGCAAAAAAGGTTCTCGAACAAAACATGAGCGTGTCCACCGCCCTGCCCTGCCGCATCTCGATTTATGAGGAGGACGGAAAAACCATGTTCGCCACATTGAAGCCTACCACTCTGCTGGCTCTGTTCAAGACGCCGCAACTGAACTCAGTAGCCCAGGACGTTGAAAACGTCCTCGTCAAAATCATCAAGGAAGCCGCGCTCAACTGATTTACAACACTCTCTCAAGGAATTGAGGAATTGATAACACGCACTATTTACAACAAGGAAACATGATCAAAGAAACACCGAAATCCCTGACTAAGGATCCCATCTGCGGGATGACTGTGGACGAAGCCACCGCGCTCCATGCCGTCCGCGATGGAAAGACGTTCTACTTTTGCGGCGATCACTGCCTGCAATCCTTTCTGTCCACGCCTCCCGGGGACAAGCCGGAGCGCAAATCTGGATCCTGCTGTGGATGATGCCCACGCACACGTCAAACAACCTTAGCCAGATTTTAATGTTTGCCTAAGGATTCTGAGTCAGACGGAAAAACACCCAATAAACCCACAAGACATCTGTATGACATTTAGAAACCACACGTGTGCACAGTTTAGCATCGGCTTAACCCTCGCCTTGGCTCTGGCCGTGGCCATCTGGTCTCCAGTCCAAATACAAGCCGGCGAGCCAGCCGATGGAAAGAAGATGATGGAGGGAAAGAAGATGGAAGGCTGCAAGGAAATGATGGCGCAGAAGCAGAAGATGAAGGAAGACATGAAGGCTCAAGACGCTCAACTCACCGAGCAGGTCTCCAGGATGAACAACGCACCGGAAAACAGGAAGATGAACCTCATGGCTGCCATCGTCACCCACATGGCGGAACAACGGATTTCCATGGATGCGCGAAAGGCAAAAATGGAGGAGGAAATGATGAAGCACATGATGCAGCACATGCAGATGGGCAAGGAATCGATGGCTCAGTGTCCGATGATGAAGGACATGCAGGAAAAGACGGCGGACGCTCACAAGGATCATCAGCCAAAATAGGGATGACTGTTGGCGCGATAGCATCCCGCTGATTCGTCTCGACGCCCGCCAACCGAAACAACGAAAACCAAACGTTCGGAATCTGTTTCAGTCCCCATTGGAGGCTATTGGCAGGCACAACCAGGGACCCATGATTCTATACCACGCCTCACTTTCAAATCATCGAGTCTTCATGGCAGTCATCAAAACCCAGACGGCGCTATGGACCTGCATTGCGCTGCTGATTTCCGGCACTATATTGTCTGCCGCGACGGTAGAATACCATCTGAACATAACCCATGAGACGATGAACTTGACTGGGAATCCAGTTGAGGCAATGGCGATCAATGGCCAACTTCCGGGACCAACACTCCGATTTACCGAGGGTGACCGAGCTTTGATACGCGTCCACAATCAGATGGAGGTGGAGACATCAATTCATTGGCACGGGATTCTGCTACCCAATGACATGGACGGGGTACCCTTCCTGACTTATCCGCCCATCGCCCCAGGAGAAACGTTTACCTACGAGTTCGATCTAAGGCAATCCGGTACCTATTGGTATCACAGCCATACCCTTCTCCAGGAACAAAGGGGACTCTTTGGATCTTTGGTCATTGCTCCAAAGGTCGCAGGCGAGGTTGACCGCCTGCGCGATTACGTCGTGGTGTTGTCCGACTGGAAGGATGAGGATGCAAGTTCGGTGCTGCACACGCTCAAACGCGGCAGCGAATGGTATTCTGTCCGGAAACGTAGCGGTCAAAGCGTATTGGGTGCGATGCGACTGGGCCTTCTGGGCTCATATCTATCCAGGGAACTCCAGCGGATGCCGCCCATGGATCTTTCCGATATCTATTACGATCGCTTTTTGTTGAACGGCGAGGCCCAGCAGACTCTCGCCGCCCAACCAGGCGAAAGGATCCGGCTTCGGATCATCGATGGTTCGGCCAGCACCTTCTTTCACATGCAGTTTGCGGGTGGTCCGCTTCGGGTGATCGCGGCGGATGGGCAACCAGTGCAACCCTTCAACGAACAGCGCCTGCTGATGGGCGTAGCTGAAACGTATGACGTGATTGTTACCGTGCCGGGAGAAGGCAGCTACGAGTTTCGAGCGACCGCCCATGATGGTTCTGGGCGAACCTCATTGTGGATCGGTTCCGGCCCACGGCATGCAGCCCCAGACATCCCATTCCCAAATCTCTATGTGAACATGGGTGGTCTCACGCTCAAACGCGTGCTGGCCTTGACCCCGGGCGGCACGATGGGCCTGCCGGGTCGCGGCGTCCGCGCGGGTAGCTTTGATCAACCAGGCATGAACGGCATGGGCGGCATGAAAAAGATGGACCATGGCGACATGAAGCCGGAGATCAGTGACGAAAACCATGCCGGCATGGGCTCAGTCCCCGCGAAGAAGCATGAGGGTCACGACATGAACGGTGTGACCCACGAATCGATGCCCATGAATTCGGGAAAGTCTTCTCCTGCGGCACCTGCCGCACCCAAAAGCACATGGCTTGGGCTTCTCACAGCAGACTTGAGTTCAAGAACCTCATTGGCAGCCGACGGCATGAGCCCCGAGCGTCCATGGCCGCCTTACAATAAACTTCGTGCCTTGCAGTCGACTTCCTTCGATTCCTCTAAGCCGGTTCGTGAAATCCGACTCACCCTTGACGGCGACATGGAACGTTACGTTTGGTTTCTGAACAACAAGCCGCTGTCTGCGTCCGACGACATTGAAATCAAGCGCGGGGAAATTGTCCGGTTCGTCATGGTGAACAGCACCATGATGCATCACCCGATGCATCTACACGGGCATTTCTTCCGGGTGATCAACGCGCACGGCGAATTCTCGCCACTCAAGCACACTGTGGATGTCGCTCCCATGACGACCGTCGTCATTGAGTTTTCTGCGGACGAGTTCGGAGACTGGTTTTTCCACTGCCACCTGTTGTATCACATGATGAGCGGCATGGCGCGCGTGATTCACTATCAGGATTTCGCTCCCAACCCTGCTACCGCCCTCGTCCGCTCGCACCTGTACACCGATCCATTCCATTTGTATGGACGGATCGATGCGCTTTCGCACATGGCTCAAGGAATGTTGGTCTATGCCAATACTCGACACATCGCCTCCGCCGAATGGCAGGCCGGATGGCAGCGGGTGAACGAGGTGGATTGGGAGGTGACGCCTGCCTACGATTACTACCTGAACCGGTTTACCAGCGTCTTTGCCGGGGTGTACATCGCGGGCTCAGGTGATCAGTTCGAGAAGCACGATGGCATTCTCGGCCTGCGCTACCTGTTGCCGTTTAATGTGACTTCGCGCGTATGGGTAGACACCGCCGGTGAATTGCAATTCGCCGTCAGCAAGCGCTTGAGACTTACACCGCGCCTTGCGGTGTTTTCGGAGGCTGAATATGACACCAAGGAACAATGGGAGATTCGCGCGGGAACAAGCTACCTTCTAACAAATCACCTTTCAATGATCGGCCAATGGCATTCGAATTTTGGCTGGGGCGGTGGCCTGCGCTGGATGTTCTGAATCACTGGACTCCAGCAGCAGACGTTTTCAAGGTACGGCCAAACCCCTTGTCTGAGGCGTCACCATTGGCAAAGCCATTGGAACGTGCTCGCACTCACATAACGAAGGAACTTCTGAGGCAGAGGGTTTCGTGCCAGACGCATATATGTGTTACGCAGATACGGAAGCGACTTTGGCTTCTGCTTTGAAGACAGGTTGAAACCGGAAATCCAATCCAGTTCGCTAGATTAGTTAAGAGAAGACCACTGGATTTAGAAGCCCCGCCGTTTCTGAGTTGGTGTCCTTATGGGAGGAAAACATTAGGCTACGAGGTGCCGCGAGAGGGAATGGTGTAGGGAGCCCGTAGGGTGACCGGAACCATTCCCTCTCCCGGGGCCGTCTCAGACGAAGGCAACGACATGACCACGACCACCCCATCCGAGGTGCCCACCAAGGCCTCAAAGAAGAAGCGACGGTTCCTGACCGCCGAGAAGAAATTCCAGATCTACCT
>JBDNHZ010000199.1:0-7884 GCA_041688515.1 Verrucomicrobiota bacterium | reverse complement strand
GCTTCGGCCGGCCAGCGAGAGTCGGAGGTGAAAACTGCCGACTTTTTGTTGTCCGCATGGAGGCTGACCGAGCGCGTATGAACGCTGAATTTCTTGCAGTGTTGGACCAGTGGGAAAAGGAGAAGGGGATCCCCAAAGATCGCCTTCTGAGTGCTGTCCAGGATTCGCTGGTGGCAGCCGCGAAGAAGGTGGTTGGCCCCGCCCGGGAGCTCCGTGTTTCGATCGACCCGAAGTCCGGGGCGACGAAAGCTTGGGCGAAACTCATTGTCGCGGAAAAGGTCCTCTCCAAGCACGATCAGATTTCCATCATCGAAACCCGTCGCGATGGCTTAGCCGAGGGAAAACAGGGGGAAGAAATCGAGATCGAGGTGACCCCGAAGGACTTCGGCCGCATTGCCGCCCAGCACGCCAAGCAGGCGCTGCTCCAGCAGGTCCGCCGCGCCGAGAAGGAGATGATCTTCTCCGAGTTCAAGGATCGGGTCGGCGATATCGTCAGCGGCACCGTCCGGCGTTTCGAACGTTCCGATGTGGTGCTCGATCTCGGTAAGGCCGAGGCCCTCATGCCGAACCGCGAGCGCGTTCCCACCGAGGAATACCAGATCGGCGAACGCATCCGCTGCTACGTCAAGGCGGTCGAGCAGACCAGCCGCGGCCCGGAGGTGATTCTCTCCCGCGCAGATCCCAATTTCGTTCTCAAACTCTTCCGGCTGGAGGTCTCCGAGATCTCGGATGGCACCATCGAGGTGAAGGAAATCGCCCGGGAACCGGGCTTCCGCACCAAGCTGGCGGTCTATAGCCGGGACTCAAAGGTGGATCCAGTCGGTGCCTGTGTGGGTCTCCGTGGTCAGCGCGTCAAAAACATCGTCCGCGAACTGAACAACGAGAAGGTCGACATCATCCCGTGGTCGCCGGACGTCAAGACGTTTATCGCCAACGCCCTCGCGCCTGCCAAGCTCAAGGGGATCACGATTGATGAAGCCGCTCACCGGGTGATCATCAAGTGCGCCGCGGATCAGCTTTCGCTGGCCATCGGCAAGCGCGGCCAGAACACCCGCCTCACCGAGCGCATCACCGGATGGCGGATCTCGATCGAGCCCGAAGCCGAGCGGGTTTCCGGTTTCGCCGACAAGGTGGAACACGTCATTCAGGAGTTCGCCCACGTCCCCGGAATCTCCGCGGATCAGGCGCGGGTTCTGGTCAACGCCGGATTCCACGCCCTCGAAGATCTCGTGCAGGTGGACATCCCCGATCTGGAATCCCTGCCTGGAATTGGTGATTCCGCCCTGCTCGTTCTCGAAGCTGCCCGCGGTGAATTAGCACGTCGCCAGGCCGGCGGCCCCATCGCCTCCCTCTAACCACCCGCCGCTGCAATCTGTCCGCCGTCCCATTCCCGAATCCAGGTATGCCCGTCCGCATTTACGAAATCGCCAAGAAGCTCAACCTCGAGAGCAGATTCGTTCTCGTCAGGGCGAAGGAACTGGGAATCTCCGCCGCCAAGGTTCCTTCCAGTTCTCTGGACAAGATCACCGCAGAATACCTGGAGCAGCAGCTCTTGCCGCACGCTCAGGCCACCCCCCCGGCGCCGGCTCAGGATTTTACCCCGGTTACCATCATCCGGGTGCCGGCTCCGGTGATCGAAGAGCCCCGTGGTGATGCCGAATCCGACTCCCGTTACCACGACGAACCGGCCTCCGCAGATTCTGGCACCGCTGAAACACACGCCGAACCGTCGTTCTCCCGCGCCCCCCATTTCGGCCAGAACGACGAACCGGCCCATTTCCGCGCCTCCGAGCCCGATTCGGGCCCCGCTCTCAGCATGGGTTCCCCGTCCGCGCCGCCGCCCGTCCAGAATGTTCCGGAGCACGTTGCGGCCGCTCCCACTCTCACGCATCCCCCGGCCCATCCCCCGGCCTCATCCGACGCCCCCCCCGCGGGCCCGGCGCGACCGAGACCGCCCGACCTGCTCCTCCGGCGTTTCCCACGCCTGCCCCTGTCCCTCCGACGGGATCTACCCCTGCCCCCACCACTACCGGTGCGACCCCGCCCCCCGCAAGTGCCACCCCATCCCCGCGGTTGGGTGAAAAGATTGGTTCAATCGACCTTTCCAAGCTGGGTTACCGACGGCCCGGCTCGGATCCCCGCGGTCGCGATGGCCGCCCTGGTGCTCCCGCTGCTCCAGGCACGCCCGGTGCCCCTGCGGCGCAGGGAAACCCTTCGGATCCGCGTGGCCAACAGCCCGCCCCCGCGAATCGGCCGCCCGCACAGAATCCCCCCTTTCGACCCGGTGGCCCGCAGCAGGCTGGCCGTCCTGGTGGACCCGGGCAAGGCGGCTTTGGTCCTGCCCGCCCCGGCTTTGGACAGAATCGGCCGGGTGGAAACTATCAGGGACGTCCCGATCAACGCTTTGGTAATCGCTTTGGCGGAACCGGGTACGGTGGACAAGGTCGGGGTCAGGGTCAGCCGCCCCGTCCCTCCGGACCGCCCAAACCCCAACTGCACGCCGACGCGCCGGTCATCCAGCTTCGCCCGCCCATCGTGGTCCGCGAGTTGGCCGAAAAGCTGGGTCGCAAGCCGTTCCAGGTCATTGCCGACTTGATGCAGATGGGGGTGTTCGCAACGGTCACCCAGACCATCGACCCCGAGGTGGCGGTCAAGATCTACGCCAAGAGCGGATTCAAGTTCGAAACCGAGAAGCGCGACAAGGCGGCCCACGTGGTCAATGTCCCGCAGAACCAGCGGGTCGAACTCGACAAGGAAGACAAGCTCGAAGACCTGAAGATCCGCCCGCCGGTCATCACGATCATGGGGCATGTCGACCACGGCAAAACCAGCCTGCTTGACGTCATCCGCAAGGCCAATGTCGCCGGAGGTGAAGCCGGCGGAATCACCCAGCACATCGGAGCCTACAGCATCGCCTACCCGCATCCGGAGCGGTAGGACGAGATGATGCAGTTGACCTTCCTCGACACCCCGGGACACGCCGCGTTCAGCGCCATGCGGGCCCGCGGTGCCAACGTGACCGACATCGTGGTGCTCGTGGTTGCCGCCAACGACGGCGTCATGCCCCAGACACTGGAGGCCCTCGCCCACGCCCAGGCCGCCAAGGTTCCCATCATCGTCGCCGTCAACAAGTGCGACCATCCCGGAGCCAATCCCATGCGGGTGAAGCAGCAGCTTCAGGACAAGGGCCTCGTTCCCGACGATTGGGGTGGCGATACCCTGTATGTCGAGTGCTCCGCCCTGACCAAGCAGGGGGTAGACAAGCTCATCGAGAGCATCCTGCTTCAGGCGGAACTGATGGAGCTCAAGGCCAATCCCCTCCGCAAGGCCAAGGGCAATGTCATCGAGTCCGGCGTCGAACCCGGTGGTCCCGTGGCCACCGTCCTCGTCCGCAAAGGCACTCTCCACGTCGGCGACGTGGTCATTTGCGGTCAGTTCCATGGCCGGGTCCGGGCGATGATGGACGATGACGGCGTCCGCATGAAGGAAGCCGGCCCCTCTTCTGCCGTCCGCGTCCTCGGGCTTAACGGGGTTCCCCAAGCCGGATCCGAGTTCTCCGCAGTCGACAATGAGAAGGCGGCCCGTGAACTCGCCGAAGAGCGGGAAGTGGCCCGCAAGAAGTCCGATCTCGATGGCGTCCGGCCGCGGCGTCGGACTCTGGAAGACATCTTCACCAACATCGACCAGATGTCGGCGAAGATCCTGAAGGTGATCGTCAAGGCGGACACCCAGGGATCGGTCGAGGCCATCTGCGAGGCTCTCCGGAAGATCGAGACCAACAAGGTCCAGATGGAGATCATCCACAGCGCCGTCGGTGCCATTACCGAGTACGACGTGCTGCTGGCCTCCTCGGCGGATGCCGTCATCCTGGGATTCCATTCCCGGGTGGATTCAAGCGCGGCGGAAACCGCCAAGCGCGAAGCCGTCCAGATCAAACTGTACGCCATCATTTACGAACTGATCGACCACGTGAAGGAGGCCATGGCCGGCCTGCTGGATCCCCTGCTCAAGGAGCTCCTCGTCGGTCAGGGCGAAGTCCGCAAGGTGTTTGAACTCTCTAAGGGCGGGAAGGTCGCTGGTTGCGCCGTCACGACGGGCCGTCTGGTCCGCGGGAAGATGCGTGTCCGCCGTCGCGGCAACATCATTTACGAAGGGGTGTCGCTCACCCTCAAGCGCTTCCAGGACGAGGTCAACGAGGTGCGCTCCGGCCTTGAGTGCGGTATCCGCCTCGAGGGTTTCGATGACTTCCAGGAAGGCGACTTCATCGAGTGTTACAGTGTCGAGAAGGTTGCCCAGAAGTTGGGCTGACCTTCTTCCTCGCTCCGTGCAGCCCCGGGTTTTCCAGGGGCTCCATTCCAGATCTTCATGACCGCTCCGAAGCCTCCCAACCGGCGTCTCCAGCGCGTGGCAGAACTGCTCCGCCGCGAGATGTCGGAGATCATCCGCCGCGATTTCTCCATGGAGGAAGCGGGCCTGCTCACCGTCAACGATGTCGTCGTTGCGCCGGATCTCCGCACCGCCACCGCCTTCATCGGTTTCGTCGGTACCGCCGCCCAGCGGAAGGCCGCCCCCGATCGGTTGGAATCCCGGGCTGGCCGGTTTCAGCAGGTGTTGGGCAGTCACCTGCGCCTCAAGTGGACCCCGGTCGTCAAATTCATCCTGGATGACTCGATCGAGCGCGGGAATCGGGTGCTCGCCGCCATGGAGGAGATCGAGCGCGCGCAGGCGGATGCTCCTGCCGCCGTCATCCCTCCCCCCACTCCGCCGCCGGCCTCGGCCTGATTTCCTCCTCCCCGAGTGCCATGAAGGACCTGCCCAAGGTCGTTGAATCCATTCTCGCCGCTCTCAACGAAGCGAAAACGATTTGCGTGGTCGGCCACGTCCGTCCAGATGGCGACTGCATCGGATCCCAACTCGGCCTCGCCTTGGCCCTGGATGCGGCTGGCAAGGAAGTCACGGTCTGGAACCAGGATGCCGTCCCGCGCAAGCTTCGGTTCCTGGATCCCGCACGTCGCTTTCGCCGACCGTCCAGTGGCCATCGATTCGACGTCGTGGTGGCAACCGATTGTGCCGCCCTCGAACGGATGGGTCGGGTCACCGACCACATCGAAGATCGCGGCCTGTTCATCAACATCGATCATCACGCCTCCAACACGCTGTACGCCGACCTGAACTGGGTCTCCCCACGGGAACCGTCGACGGGCGAATTGATCTTTGATCTGTGCCATCTGGCAGGCTGGAAGATCACCCGCCCGCTCGCCTCCTGCCTGTTCACGGCGATCTCCACGGACACGGGCAGCTTCCAGTATCTGAGCACGACCCCGGACACGCTCCATACCGCCGCTGAACTGGTCGAGCACGGGGCGGACCTGGGCCAGATCTGCGAAGAGGTTTACCAGAGCTATCCGCTCACCCGGGTGAAGTTGCTCCGGCACGTTTACACCAACTTCCGGCTCACCCACAACGACCACACCGCGTACTTCTGGCTCCGCAAACGCGACTACACCCGCGCCGGGGCCTCGACCGAAGAGGCAGAGGGTTTGATTGACCACATCCGCTCCATCGACGGCGTCGTCGTTGCGGTCGTTTTCGAAGAACTCGACGACGAGGTCACCCGCGTCTCCTGGAGGTCGAAAACCGAGGCCGTCAATGTCGCCGCCCTGGCCGAGGTCTTCGGCGGAGGCGGCCACAAGGCCGCTGCCGGTGCCCGGATCCAAGGCCGCCCGCTCGGGGTCCAGCGCCGGGTGTTGGGCTCGATCAAGCGCGCCCTGGCGGCGGCGAATTCCCGCTGACCCCCGTTCCCAGTCCCCAGTCCCAGTCGATTTCCAACCATGCTTCAGATCACCGCATTGGACGGCGCCCTCGTCGTCGACAAGCCCGCAGGCTGCACCTCCCACGACGTCGTCGACCGGGTTCGACGCCGTTTCCAGATCAAGAAGGTCGGGCACTGCGGCACCCTTGACCCCAATGCCACCGGTCTGCTGGTGCTGCTCCTCGGTCAGGCAACCCGCCTCTCCGACAAGTTCATGGCCGCGGACAAGGTTTACGAGGGCGACATCAAGCTGGGCGAATCCACCGACTCCTATGACGTGGATGGCACCCTGACCGGCTCACTGCCGGTTCCGCCGCTGACCCTTGAGCAACTGAACGCCGAGACCGCGTCGTTCATCGGGGATCAGCACCAGATGCCCCCCATGGTTTCCGCTGTGAAGATCAAGGGCGTCCCGCTCTACAAGCTCGCGCGCAAGGGGCAGGAAGTGGAGCGCGCCCCGCGGCTGATCCACATCTATTCCTTCAAGTTCAACGCCTACACCGAACCCGTGGCCCGCTTCCGCATCGCCTGCACCAAGGGCACCTACGTGCGGACCGTCGCCCATGAACTCGGACAGAAGATCGGCTGCGGCGCCCACCTGCTCACCCTGCGCCGCCTGGCCTCTGGCAAATTCGACGTGGCCGAAGCCCACCCCCTCGACACCATCCTCAATTGGACCGAGGCCGAACTGACGCGGAACGTGATCCCGTTCCTCCAGCTCAAGCGCTTCGAGTAAACCTCGGGAACGCATGCGTACCCTCGGCGATCCCGCTGAACTCGGCCGCCCCGCCGGGGGTGCATGCATCGCCCTCGGCATGTTCGACGGGGTCCACCTGGGACATCAACACGTCGTCCGGCAGGCCGTCCTCGACTCCCGTGCCCTGGGTGCCCGGGCCGTCGTCGTCACGTTCCATCCGCACCCGCTCAGCGTCGTGCTTCCCGAGCGCGCCCCGCGCCTGCTCCAGACGCTTCCCCAACGTCTCCGAGCCCTGGCCGCCCAGGGCGTGGATGCCACCCTGCCCATCGGGTTCACCCCGGAACTGGCCACGGTCGATGGCGCCACCTTCATCCGCACGCTGGCCACCGGCCTCGGCCGCATCCGCAGCATCACCGTTGGACAGGGCTTTCACTTCGGGAACAAACGTTCCGGCAATGTTCCCCTCCTCCGCACCCTGGGACGCGAACTGGGCTATGCCACCCACGCCGCCGCTCCCATCCACATCGGGGCCGAACGCGTCTCCAGCACCCGAATCCGTTCCGCCCTGCGCGAGGGACGACTCGGACACGTCGCCGAATTGCTCGGTCGTCCGTATGCCCTCGCCGGCACGGTCATCGTCGGGCGGCAACTCGGCCGTCAGCTCGGATTTCCCACCGCCAATATCGACGTGCCGGAACTGGAGATCCCGCCCAGTGGCGTCTATGCCGCCCGTGTCCGACTCGGAAATGTGGATCATCAGGCGGTCCTGAACCTCGGGGTCCGGCCCACCGTGGACACGCAGGCCACCCTGCCCCGTCTCGAAGTGCATCTCCTCGATTTCAGCGGGGACCTGTACGGACAGGAACTGGAAGTTGAGTTCGTCCGACATCTGCGGCCGGAACGGAAGTTCCCCTCCCTCGACGCCCTGCGCGAACAGATCGCCCGCGACACGCAGGCCGCACGACACGCCCTGGATTGAGCCCGGCAAAGGGACGAAAGAAGGGGAAGCCGAATGAGGCTGAATCCAAGCATTGGGACGATGCGGTCGCTGCCGTTCCCTTCTTTTGATTCTGCGTTTCTTTCGGCCAACCGGCTGCTGCGGTCGCGCCGGTATTGAGGAAGGGAACGGGGTTCACCGCAGAGATCGCAGGGGCCGCCGAGTTCCGCGGAGCTGAACCGGTACGATGGCTCTGCGTCCTCCGCTGTCTCTGCGGTGAAACTTCTGGGCCGAAACCTGGGAAACTGGCCGAAAAGAACGAAAGGAGACGAAAGAAGGGGAAGCCGAAGGGGTGCGGATCCCGGCGTTGGGACGATGCGGTCGCTGCCGTCCTCTTCTTTTGATTCTGCGTTTCTTTCGGCCAACCGGCTGCTGCGG
>JBDNHZ010000198.1:0-27602 GCA_041688515.1 Verrucomicrobiota bacterium | reverse complement strand
GGGATCCTGGCGGGAGTTGCGGGTCATCACGACCGCGGGTGATGACATGACGGTGAACGCCTATCTGGTGTGGGACGAGGTCACCCGCGAGGCGGCGCTGTTCGACACCGGGTTCGATGCGGCACCCATCCTGTCCCTGATCGCCAATGAAGGGCTGACCTTGCGACACCTCTTCATCACGCATTCGCATGGGGATCACGTGGCGGCTCTGGCTCCGTTGCGGGCGCAGCATCCCAAGGCCCGGATCCATTCGGGTTCGAAGAACGCCCCGGTGGAACACCGGATCCGTTCCAACGACTTCATCATGCTCGGCAGCCTTCGGGTCACCAACCGGGACACTCCGGGGCATGCCGACGACGGCGTGACCTATGTGGTGGGCAACTGGCCCGAGGATGCGCCGCACGTGGCCATCGTCGGCGACGCCGTCTTCGCCGGCTCCATCGGTGGCGCACGGGAGAATCTGGAGCTTGCGCGCCGCAAGATCCGAGAGCAGATCTTCACCCTGCCACTGGAGACGTTGGTCTGCCCCGGTCATGGTCCGTTGACCACGGTCGCGGGGGAGAAGGCGAACAACCCGTGGTTCTGCTGAAAGGATTCCAGATGAAACTCCTCGCCCGCGTCGTCGGATGTCTTGTTCCGCTGGCACTCGCTGCCGTCGAGCCCCCGGTGGAAAGTTCAACCGCGACCAACGCCTCTCCGTCCATCCAGGTTCCGCTCTCGGATCCGGTCATGCGGCAACCCGCACCGGAGGTGCTTCAGGACTTTGCCCGACGCGAGCGCGTCGAGTTGATGAACCGGGGGACCCAGGAAGCGATGGATGAGCGGATGAAGGCCAGTCTCCGACCGCGAACGCCCGAGGAATCCAGTGCGGCCCTCCGACACCTGAGCCGGGATCGGTCGCTACGGTCGGTGGTGCAGTTGTTCGATCCCTTCGCGCCGGTTCCCAAGGCGTACAGCGCCGCCAACACTGCCTTCGAGAAGCCGCGGTCGATTGACGAGCATCTTCCGCCGTCGTTGCGCGGTTCGGGCGCGCCGAGCACCCCGCGGACCTTCATCGACCCCATCCGACACGAGGCCGGGCTGCGGTTGTGGTGAGTCCACGGATGCGGCGAGCAAACCTGCAAACGGCGGTGAAGGGATCCACAGATGACACCGATTCAGAGGGAGACGAAACTTGGGCTGTCCTAACCCCGCGAGTGCATTCCTTGGCCTTGGTTCCCTCCCAACCCACTCTCCTCCCATCGGCGGAATCGCTACCGCTCAGGCCGATCGGAAGACGCTGGTGACGATGGCTTCCTTGGCTTTCCAGAGGAGGGTCATGGTCAGGGCGAGGGGAACCAGAGCGAGCATGACGAACAGCCAGTTCCGCGATTCGCCGAGCTCGGACATCAGGGTCAGGAGCAGGAGCGGCATCCAGTCGGGGAACACCTCGACCAGGCCCTGGGTGGCCACCAGCAGGCCGAGTGACCCGATCAATCCGGCGTTGACCTGACTGAAGAGGCGGGTGTCGGAACGGAGGACCTCGTCGGGAAGCATGGCGGACAGGCGGAGGAGGACGCGGTTCAGGGTCAGCATGAAGCCGATGCCGGCGAAAACCATCAAGGCCATGCTCTGGATGAAGAACGGTTCCGCAGGCCGCACACTCCACCAGTGGGCAAAGGGCAGGAGGGCCAGGAGCAGTCCGTTAAGCACGGTGGCCCGGTCGAGCGCGAGGATCCAGATGCGTTCCTGCGGTTGGAACCGGGCCAGTCCACGCAGGCCGTAGAGCATGAGGACCAGCGCAGCAGCGGCCGGGAGACAGGCCTGGATCAGATCAAAGATCAGCCCTCCCCAGCCCTGATGTCGCCACAATGGCGCTCCCCAGGATCCGAAGGCTCTCCACGAATCTCCCATGGCGGTCTTCACACACGCCAACAACGCCAACGGCAATCCCCAGAAGAGGGCGGAGAGCCCGCGGACGGCGCGGGCAAGAGAGGGAAGAAGATGGGGAGATCCCATGGCGATGACGGGGGGGCATTGAACCCTCCGCCGTCGCCAAAGCGAGTCTCAAAACGATTCAGCCCGGACCCGATAGATCCGGAACTCCGGATCCGGCGTGGGATCGGTCAGTTCGATCGAAGTTCCGACCGCGGCACCCCTCGCCACGGAGTGCCAGACGGCGGAAGTCAGGGTCGGGGCGGACTCCAGGAGGTAACGGCGTCCCGCGATGGCATCGCTGCGCACGACGACCTGCGACGCTCCCGGGATGATGGCTTGAACGCGGAGGGGAGCCGCAATGCTCACGACGACCGGAGCGGACGTGGAGGAGAGTCCGTTGGCCGAGGCGATGGCCCGGTAGGTCCCTGTCTGGGCGGGAGTGAGGGCGGGGAGGACCAGTGGCGACGCCGTGGCACCCGGAATGGGAGTGCCAGCGAAGGTCCAGAACAAGGTGGGCGTCGTGCCCTTGGCGGTGGCGGTGGCAGAGAGCGTCACGGTTTCTCCCTCGTAAACCGTTGGGCTGGGAGAGAGCACGGTGAAGACCGGTGGCACGATGGCAGGGGTGACGGTCAGGAGGGCTTTGGCGCTCAGAATTGAGCCGCCGGTGTTCAGGACGCGCACCTGATAGTTGCCGGCGTCGGAGAACTTGACGGGATTGAGGGTCAACGACGGGCCGGTGGCGTTGGCGAGTTCCAGGTCCTCGTGCAGCCAGCGATAGATCAGGCCAGTGCCGGTGGCGGTGACGGTCAAGGTGACCGAAGCCCCTTCGGTCACCGTTCTCGGTTGGGGCGGTTCCGAGATGCCCGGAGCGACATCCACGATGGTGAAGGTGACCGTGGCCGTGAAACTGTTGCCGCTGGGTGGATTGTTTTTCCAGCCGGTGATCTGGCTATCGTAGGTGCCCGGCGTCGTGGGGGTGCCACTGATGATGCCGCCGGAACGGCTGGTGACCGTCAGCCCGGGAGGAAGTCCGGTGGCGGAGTAGGACTTGGCCGTTCCCTGAGCGTCGCTGGTGATTCCCGCCCGGTAACTTATCGAGACGCCGTTGGTTCCCCGTACCGTGCTGGCCGTGGTCAGACCGGTGGCTCCGGAAAGGGCGTGCGCGCCGCCAGCCACTGCAGCCGCGGCCGTGGCCCAACGAAGCAGCAGGAAAACCGGTTGCAACACGCCGACGACCGCGGGCTCGAGGGTGCGGACCAGAGGCGCGAACTGGAGAAAGAGCGCAACCAGAAGTGAACCCACGGGCCGGGCTCGACGGGTGGTGTCCGACCAGGGTCGTCCGGTGGAGCCGGGTGCCGGGGAGGCGGATTCCCGGGGGAGCGAGGCCTCGGGTTCGGCGAGGGCTTCCGAAAATGCAGGGCGGGTATTCATAGGTTCACCTTTGCGTCCGATCCGTCGTCAGTTGCAGCCGCAACCACCGCCGCCGACTCCCCGTCCGCCCGAGACGGCTTCGCGTGAAAACCAGACGTGCTCCGAGAGCGCGAGCCCGAGTGGATCGCGATCCGACCGCATGATGGGGTCGGCCAGCGCGCCGCGTTGCCACGGTTTGACGGTCTGACAACCGCTGGTTAGCAGCCCGAGTGCCAGCAGGGACAGCAGGGGTAAAAGGCGAAGAAAAAGAGGTTTCATGAAGGAGGAGTGGGCCGGCTGCGGACCGGGCTTCGGTCCGGTCTACTTCTTGAGCAGTTGATCCAGTTGAGCGGCATACTTCGCCCTGACCTTTTCGCCTTCGAATCCCTCGTGGACGGCGCTGACTTTCCCGTCCGCGGCGATGACGAACGACATGGGGATACTGCCAATGCCGAGTTTCTCGGCCAGCTTGCCCTTGGGGTCACGGACCACGGCGAAGGGGATCGGGTTCTTTTTCAGATAGGCGTCCATGTCGGACTTTTCCTCATCGAGGCTGACGGCGATGAACACGACGCCCTTGGCGGCGTACTCCTTGTTGAGGTCGGCGAGGACGGGCAGTGCCTTTTTGCAGGGGCCGCACCAGGAAGCCCAGAAATCGACGACGACAATCTTGCCGGCCAGATCGGGAACCTTTCCTTCCAGCCCCGCCTGGGCCAGGTCAGGGAAGGATTCGCCGGCCTTGGGGGTGCCGGCGAGGGCGACCAGCCCAAGGGTCGCCGCTGCCAGGGTTGCGGTCATCCAACGGTTAAACTGTCTGCGAGACGTGTTCATAGAATCTGGGGGACGTGACAATGCCTTGAGCGGTGAGGATACAGCCTTCGACTCCGGGAGTGGCGGCGAGAAGGCGGCGTCCCTCTTCTACGCCTAGCACACAGAGTGCCGTGCTCAGCATCCCGGCCTGGGTGCAGCTCGGAGCCAGAACACTGGCGGCCAAAACCCCGTTGTCCACCGGTCGTCCGGTGCGCGGATCGAGAATGTGGCCAAAGCGACGGCCGCCCTGGGTGAAGCCCCGGAGATAATCCCCGGAAGTGGCAACCGCGCCTTCGCGGAGAATCAGGTGGTTCCAGGGCTGGCCGGGGGCCTTTGGGTCTTCGAGTCCGATCTTCCACGCCGGCCGACCGTCGGTGGGCAGGCCGAGGACCCGGATGTCGGCTCCGAAATCAACCAGGGCCGAACGGACTCCGAGCGAGGCCAGCAGGAGGATGACTTGGTCAACGGCGAATTCCTTGCCGACACCCCCCAGGTCGATGGCCATTCCCGCCAGCGGCAGCCGGATCCGACCGGGCGCGAGCTGGACTCGGGTCCAGCCGACCCGGGCCCGGGCGTCGGCGATCTCGGCGTCGGAGGGGATCCGTGCGGATTTCCAGTCCCAGATCCGGACCAGCGGGAGCGCGGAAGGGTCAAGAAGCCCGCGGCTCAGGTAGACCAGTTGGCCGCACAGGGCCAGGAGCTGGGAGGCTTCCGGATCCAGGCCGATCCAACCGCCGCCGGCGTTGGCGTTGATCTGCGAGATCCAGCTGGTCGGCAGGAACCGGGAGTAGCGCGCTTCGAAGGTGGCGATCCAGCCGAGGACCGCCTCGGCGACCGAGTGTGCGGAACCCGGACTGGCGAACGAGACCCGGCAGTGCGTTCCCATGGCCTGGAAGGTCAGTTCCGAAACGGCCCCAGCCGATTCGATCCGGGCCGTTCCACGGATGCGGCTGAGGACCTCGCTCACCGGCGGTGGCGCGAGGGGCGTCATCGGCGGTGCGTCGGGCATGGGTTGGGAAGGGATGGGCATGCGGAAAGCCGTCGGGGTCGCTCAGAACTGGCCGTTGAGTCCAATGGTGAAGATGTGGGCATCGGGATAGACCTCCTGTGCGGTCACCCCGTTGAGTCCCTGCATGTCGTATCGTTTGTAGCCGAGCAGGAGGGACACCTGCTCATGCAACTCGATCATGACGCTCACTCCGTAGGTGAAGGTCTGGAGCTCGCTCAGGCGGTAGTCCGCGGAGTAGTAGTCCGGATACGCCGGCACCGTGATGATCTGATGGTTGGCGGGATCGTCGAGGGCGGTCTGGAAGCCGTCTTCGCCTTCTGCCCCGACGAAATTGTTGGCGGTATCAAAGGCCACCCGGGAACCGGCGAAGCCCGGGTCGGAGACCACTCGGAGCCGATAGAAGTCGGCTTCGGTCTGATAATGGTAGCGGAAGAGGGGCGAGACGGTGACGCGCTTCCAGAGCCGCTGATTCCAGGTGAGCTGAACCGTGTGCCCAACGACGCCCCAGTCATCGTGATGGAAGCGGTAGTTGGCATTGAGCGAACCGTTGACCGGCGCGAACAGGTGCGTGATGCCCGCAAAGACCACCTGCTTGAACTTGTGGTTCGGACGACGTTCGGCGTCGTTGGTCACGTCCGGACGCGTGTCGAAGTCCGAGCCGTCATAGGGACCGTAGGGCGGCAGGTCGATGGAGACATTGACGCCTTTGTACGGGTCAGTGAGGTAGCCGTCGGCGTAGCCAAAAGTGACGTTGAAGGTGGCCACGGTCCGCGGCCCGAGAACCTGGTTGATTCCCACCAGGAAATCCCAGGTGCCCTTGTACCGGTAGTAGTTCCATCCGCGTCGGCTGACGTCGTCGAAGCTGCGGGCGATCCCAAGATTCAGCGTGGTGTTGCGCTGATTGAAGTCGATGGCTTCGCTGAGCGAGAAACTGAGCGAACGATAATCACTCTCCTCGCTGTAGGAGATCTGCGGGGTCGTGAGGGTGCGCCCGGCGCGCACGGCGGTCTCGAAGAAGCCGGCGTTGCGCGCGTCTTCGATCTGGACCGACTCATACTTCCCGCCCGGCAATCCCGGGCCGCCGGTGGGCGTGGCCCCGGACAGCGCGTCGTGGGTATAGGAGCCGCGGGCCGTGACCTTCTGATGCAGCTCATACTCGAACCAGACGCTATGGGTCTGGACGTTCATCCGGTCCCCATCCTCGCGATAATCTTCGTACCGGTACTCCGCCCGATTCTCCGCCGCCGCCGCCCTCCGGAGCGGGAAGAGCATCAGCATGCAGGACAACGCCCAGACCGTGAGCGTGGGTTTCCAGGGAGCCATGCGGGATCCATCGACGGGCGGTTGATTCATGAGGGTGGAGAAAGAGTCGACGGAAGTGCTGCCTACTTCTTGGGATCCTGGTTGGCGGTGAAGTCCGCCTCGGTCGGGGACGATTCCACGCCGCCAGCGGGGATCTTCATCCGGGCAATCCAGAGCACGGCATTGAGCAGGACCTTGCGTTGGTTGGCATCGGTCCAGTTCTGGTGGGTGTGACCGCCGGTGAAGCCGAAGCCGCGGCCGCCATCCTCGCGTTCACAGACCCACATCATGGTCTCGGCGCGACCGGCGTCGGCGATGATGTGATCATAGGGACCGCGCGGGTAAACATAGGGACCGCGACGGACCTTTTCGTCCGGGGTGGCGACCAGGATGGGGGTGACGCCCTTCTGTCCGGGAACCCAGCGCATGTTGAAGTACCATTCGTCATGGGTGGCGAACGGCTTGACCCCTTCGGTGACCGCGTGTTTGGGAAGCGTCTTGAACTCGGGCTTCCACATCGGGTTCACGCTGAACAGATGTTCGTAATACCCGCCCACCCAGCGGTGCATCGCCTCGCCCGGCTCGCCCTTGGGCACTTCGACGCCGTAATGCGCGAAGCCAAGACCGACTCCCTTGCGGGCCAGCGCATCGAAGAGTTGGGTGCGATTGCCCTGAAGCGCCGGGTGTCCACCGCCGCCATCGGCGTAGATCACCACCGCATCAACGCCCTCGAAAGCAGTGGGGTCATCGACCCGCTTGTCGCCTTCCATCCGCGTCGGCCAGCCATTGGAGGCGACCAGGACGGTCAGTCCGGGAATGTTCTCGAGGCTTTTCTGGAACAGCATCATGCCCGCTCGGAATTCGTGCATGCCCGGCGGATGACTGGGTTTGCCGGCGATCAGAAGCACCTTCTTCGGTGCCGTTGTCTGCCCGGTGACGCAACCGGTGGATGCCAGCACCGCAAGGGCGATCCCCAACAGGGGTCT
This sequence comes from Verrucomicrobiota bacterium, assembly GCA_041688515.1. GTDB lineage: Bacteria > Verrucomicrobiota > Verrucomicrobiia > Limisphaerales > UBA9464 > UBA6176. The sequence goes on along the minus strand of JBDNHZ010000198.1, from coordinate 20,168 downwards.
CAGGAGGGAGTTCATGGGCGGAGTGTCACCCGGCAACAACCCGCCCGGCAAGTTCTGGGGAGATGGGTCGTTCCCCGGACTCCATCCCTCCCTCTCAGCGTCCCTCCGGAGACGGACGCAGCGCCCAGTGGCCGCCGATGCGGACGCTGTCGGTGATCGCCCGGGTGACCAGTGTCTTGGCAGCCTGGACCGCGGCCGACAGGCGGAGTCCCCGGGCCAGATGGGCGGCAATCGCCGCCGAGTAGGTGCATCCAGTTCCGTGGGTCGAAACTCCCCGGACGAACGGGGCGCGGAGCAGTTGTTCGCGGCGTCCATCCCAGAAGACATCCACGGCTTCGGCCGTGTTCTTCAAATGACCGCCCTTGACGAGAAACGCGCACTGATGGCGACGATGCAATTCCCGTGCCGCGTCCCGCAGATGGTCAAGCGTCGACAGCGTCGCGCCCAGCAGATGCGCGGCTTCATCCAGGTTGGGCGTGGCAATGGCGGCCAATGGCAGCAATTCATCGCGGATCGCGGCAATGGCCGCAGGTTTCAGCAGCACCGCGCCGCTGGTCGCGATCATCACCGGGTCCACCACCAGCGGGGGCGCGCCCGGGATGATCCATCGGCGGACCACTTCCCGGACCAGATGCACCTCCCAGAGCATTCCGGACTTGGCGGCCTTCGGAGGGAGATGACTGAAGAGCGCGTCGAGTTCGGCGCGGAGGAAGGCTGGGCTCACCCCTTCCACCGCAGTGACCCCCGCCGGAGTCTGGGCGGTCAGACAGGTGATGGCACTGGTTCCGTGGACCCGGAGCGCCTGGAACACCTTCAGGTCCGCCTGGATCCCTGCGCCCCCGCCGGAGTCGGATCCGGCGATGGTCAGGGCAATCGGCCAACGTTCGCGTCGAGGCATGCGGAGAACGTGCACCGAGCCACGTTCCGTGTTCAGCCAAAAAGCCGGCGTTTTCAGCCTGAGACCGAGGCGGCGCGTTCTGACACTGCCCCCATGCGCAAAGTGGATTCCCGGGCCTTGCCGAGACGGGGGTCTTCATCCCGGAGGGATGGGAGCGACTAGCCCGGGGTCAGCGAAGCGTCACCCCGGGAGTGCGATGGAATGAATGATCAACCCCGGAGGGGTTGCAGGTCTGCAACCCCTCCGGGGTAAAGATCCATCGAGCGCGTGTGACCCGGGGTATCGCTTCGCGAACCCCGGGCTAATGGCTGGAACGCCTCCGGCGTAAAAACCACACCTTGGTTCACGAGATCGGGACGCGCCTGGGTTGATGTCGCATTTTCAAAAACAGGGGGGGTTGGGACAGGCTCTACGTAGGTGACGAAGTGCCGAGGGTACGAGGCGCACATTCTGGTCCGGTGGGGGCAGTGGGTTCTCGGGCCTTGCCGGGAAAATCCTGGGACCGCTCGGGCTCCTGGTGCAGGGCAGCGGGCGAGGACGCCCGCGCTCCCGGGAGGGGCAGTGTCAAGATGCCCCCGGACCGAGGGCGGTTGGGGAAGCCGCTTGCCTCGGGACCGTGTGGGTTCCCAGATTCGGACTTCGCATGACCAACAAAGACGACTCGTTGCAGGTGGCCGGGAAGGTGATCGAAGTGCTGCCAGGCATGACCTTTCGTGTCGAACTCCCCAACGGGCACGTGGTGCTGGCCCATGTCGCCAAGAAATTGCGAACGACCCTCGCCCCCCTCGCGGTCGGGGACCCGGTGCGCCTGGAGATCTCGTCCTACGATCTGGACAAGGGGCGGATCGTCGTCGTTTAAAGCGTCGAGGCCTGCAACAGCACGGGCCTGGGGGTGGAGGTCCAATAGGAGAATCCCTTCAATCGAAACCGGTAGCGGGGCTGGACCTGTCGCAGCCAGTCGATCATCTCGTCCGCGTGTTCGTCCACGTGGTAGGTCGTCACGGCGATCTGTGGAGCGGACTCGCGAATCGTCTGTTCCGCTCCCTTGAGTGCCTCGAAGTCGGCCCCTTCGGCATCGATCTTGATCAGGTCCCGTTCCGTCAGTCTTCGGCCCGAGCGCGCAAGGTGGTCATCCAGGCGCACCGACTCGACGACCACGCCTTGGAAGCCGGCCGGGGGATTGAGCACGACCTGACTGCTGTCGGCCCCGAGGTCCGTGCGGAATCCGACCGGTCCGTTGTGATTGCTGACCGCGCAGGGTTCATGGGTGAGGCCGGAAGTGATCCCGTTGGCGATGGCACCGCGGCGCAGCAATTCGGCCATGGCCGGGAAGGGTTCGAAGGCGATGACTTCCCGCGCGAGTTTCTGTCGGAGAACCCGGAAGGCGAACAACCCTTCGCAGGCGCCCACATCGATCACGACCGATTCGGGCCCGAGCCGGATCGGACGCGTGGTGTAACAGTGGGGGTTGGCTTCGCGGACCTCCTGTTCGAGGGCGTACCAGGTGTCGCAGGTCGAAGGCGACGGCCAGAAGAAGTCGAGTCCGAGAGGGCCGACGTGCACCCGGTAACCCCCGGCCGGATCCGTGCGGGTGGTGCTGTGTTGTGCGAGAAGGCGGTCGCCGAGCGCATGACGGATCCGTTGCGGGAGGAGGACGCGGCCGAATCCGAGGCACGCGTCCCCGGCTCCAAACAGGTCCGGATGTCGGAGGCGAAATCCGCGCCAGTATCGCCACGCGGCGAGCGTGTCCCGGATCGGGCGCATGGACGGCAACTGCATGTTCCGGCGGTTGTCTCCGCGGGCACTCCCCGGGGGCAAGCCCGGAGTGAGTCGAATCCTGCAAGTTGGGGGACCTGAAGCTTCCCGTGAACAGTGAAGCCGACGGTGCGGGTGGTTGCGCACGGGGGGGCATGCCGGTTGAGGCGGCCGCCTCCATTCCCCTGACCACCGTCACATCTTGGAATGCCCTGCTCCGGTGCCAGTCAGTCGTTGGCAGCTCAAGCCACGACATTGACCGACTGGCGGTCCAGTTCGACGAGGGAGTGTTCCGCCGAGGAACCGAGAATCGTCGGGAGGTGCCGATGGAATGTGGAGGGCATCCTACCCTGCCTCGGTGAGGAGTCGGCACAAGCCGGGTGGCAGAGGTGCAGCCTACTTCCCGCCAGCGCCCCCACGCGCCGCCGGTTTCAAAGCCCCGATCAGCGCAATCAACTCCGGGGCCGTCACCACGCGCGTTCCTTCCGGCAGTTTCTCGATGGTTTCCCGGATTGCTTCCATCGGACCGCCGCGATCGCGGAAGGACCATGCGTGGACCTGGACCACACTGTACGCGTCGGTGCTGCGGGTGGGGTCGTCCGGACTGCTGGCGATGGCGGACGCCACGCCATCCGGGAGCCAGTCCCGACGGAGGGTTCCGTCGGCACGTTTTTGCTCCCACAGGAGGTAACGATAGGCGACCGCGGGTTTGCCATGATGCCAGGTGACCGCGCCTTGGCGGCGGTTATACGGCGAGTAGTCCTTGTACAGCACGCCGTCGATGCGCGGGTCCGCCAGCAGGTCTGCAATTTCGTCCGGCCCACCCCCGGAGTTCAGGATGGACGTGATCCGCAGTCCGGCCCGCGCGAGCGCGTCCGCGGAGCGACGCGCGATGGCGGGTCTGTCCGGGGAAAGGTGGGGAAAGTAATATCCACCGCCGCTGGGTCCCCCGATGAACGCATCGAAGGGCGTGGCCGTCCGGTGCAGCCATGCGTTCGCTGCCGGGGCGAGTTCGGCCAGGCGCGGGGCCAGTTCCCAGGTGACGGGAAAGGAACCCCGGAGCGGGCTCGCCCAGAATCCGGTGCTGTCGGTGAATCCCCCCAGCAACCACTGCACATTGTCGCCATCGGAAAGGACGAAGGCGACGACACGCTGGCCGGGTTGCACCGGGGCTGGACTGGGCGAAACCCGGGTGGTCGGAGCGGGATCGTGGAGCCATGGATGCGCGGACAGGTTGAGTGCCCAGTCGGCTGGGATCACCCACCCTCCACCGCGGCTGGTGTCCCCGACGAAATCGTGCTCGTCCGCCCCCCAGCCGAAGACTTCGGTGTTCGGTCCGAGAGCGCGGACGTGTTCTGTCAGGGCGCCCCCGGAGGGTTCGAACCCGACCCAGGCGTTGCGGGCGACGGCAAAGTCCCGCAGGTGAAATGGCTTCGAAGGGGGTTGATGGATGAGGATGCCCCGACGGGTCTCGTGTTGGAACCGGTGGAATACGCCGTCGGCTGGTTCAGACCGGAGATCGGCGATCTCCTTCAGTCCGGCGGCAATCGCCTTTTGACGGAGGCTGGCATCGATCACCAAGGCCCGCCTTGGTCCGGCGAGGCTGGTGGCAAGATTCAGGGTGTGGTTGGTGATGTCGCAGGTGAGGAACCCTTCGAACCGGGACCGATTGGAAGCGATGAGGGCCCAGGGATTGGGCACTTGCACGACGTCAAAGCGCGAAGAAACCCGCTCGAAAACCCGGGCATGGAGTCCCCGGGCCTTGACCCAGACGGTCGGACCATCGCGGTTGAGAAGACCCTGGGCTGAGGCGAGCAACGCCTGCTCGACCGGAGTCGACGGTGCTGGATCCACCAGCCACAGCCGGGGACGGATCGATTCCGGGGACGATGCGGCCCGGGCTTCGGGGCGACGCCCGGAGAGGGTGACCGTGCTCGCCAGAAGGAGGAGGGCGACGAAATGCAGTCGGGACATCAAGGAGCCGACAGGGTTTTGACCGTGATCTGGTTCAGGTCGGCGATGCCCATGTCGAGCAGCGCGCAGTTGTTGTAGAGCTCAGTCTTGAACGGCTTCTCGCCGTCGGTCGGATTGGTGGCGCGGGCCTTGCGGATGTCATCGACGGACAGCGCATCAAGGGCCACCGGATCGGTGCTGAAGCGGAGTTGGTTCAGAGTGAGGGCGTAGTGGAGATAGGTCCGTTCCTCGCCGCGATACTGGCAGATGAGGGCGTCGGTGACGCCGAAAGCCAGCCGGGGAAAGAGGTCGTCGAGGGCGCAGACTTCCGGCAGCGCCTCCGCGAGACGGCCGGCCTCCTGTTCGAAACGCATGGTGTTGTCGACGGCGCCCAGAGACAGATTGGCGATCTGCCCGTTGACCCCCAGCAGGTGATGGCTGAGCAGAGGAGTCACCGGAATGATCTTGGTCACGTCCCGGGTCAGAAGCCGGCTGACGAACGATTTGCGTCCCACGTTGGCTTGGTCGCGCCGGTTGAACTCGAGGTCGCCGATCAACAACCGGCCAATGGTGGCGTTGTCGTACGAGTGGCTTTCGTCCCAGCCGACTTCTTCCGTCGCCGCCCAGCGCACCCCGAGTCGTTCCGCCATCTTGGGGTAACCCGCCAGGATCAGGTCGCTGGCCCGCTTGTCCCAGATCACGATCTGACGGGCTGGGTGCCCGCAGGAAAGCAGAGAGGCGATCAGGGCTTTCACCACCGCCGGACGAGTCCCGCTGATGGATCCCGGAGCGGACACGACCCGGAACCCGACGACGTCCGAAGGCTTGATGAAACGGCGCCAGGCTGCAGCGAGATCATTGGTGCCGGCGACGGCCTGCACGCCGCGATCGACCATCCGACGGACGATGGCGGCATCGGGGACGAAGCTCTGGGTGGCATCGCCGTCATAGACGGAATAGACGAGGGCCTTGGCGGGTTCGGCGGCCCGGACATGGACCGACATTCCGGAGCCCAGGGCCAACAGGCCCGTCATCACCGGAACAAACCAGGACTGGAAAAAAGCGAACACACCGCGCATGTGTCGGCGAGTGTAAGGGACTTTGGACGGGAGGGAAGCGGCGGGAAGCCAAGGCTAGGGCGCGTCAGGCATCCTTCCGGACTGCGGCACCTTTTGGAGTTGGGTGGTGTCGTATCCAACCGAGTCGAGGAAGCGCACGAGTTCCTGATAGCGTGGTTCGGGAAGCGTGGGCTTGCGGGCCATGATCCAGACGTACTTCCGGCTGGGCACCCCGATGACGGTCGTCTCGTGGGCGTCGTCGAGGTAGAGGATCAGGTAGGCAGATTTGAACGGCCAGAGGAACTGCATGCGCCATTCGGCGTTGGTGACCGGATCATGGATCGTGCCGGTGGGATGATAGGTCTTGAGGGGACCGTCCGGGCTTCCGCGCCGGAAGCGAAAGGTGGTGGCGATGGATCCGTCGGGGCGGAGTTCATAGCTTTCGACGGCGTCGTAGGCGTCCTTCTCGATGAAGGTGGGAATGTTGGCGATGACGTACCAATCGCCCATGAACCGGGGGAGATCGACGTTCTGGGCGAGGGGCAGGGGGGTGGGCATGGGAGCACGGGTGGCACAACCGGAGCTGCCGAGACCGACGAGCATCAGCAGTGCGATCCATAAAGGGAGCGGGAGCGCCCGGGACGGAACCGCGGTGGAAGGGGGAGGAATCATGGAGAGAGGAGGCTTCGGGCACTGGCGAGATAGACGAACACCCCGAGGGCAGAGAAGACCGCGGGCAGGGCGGGATGCCCCGGGCGTTTGCGGGTGAACACCTCGTCGAGCGATCCGTTTGCCGGGATGCGGAACAGTTCGATCAGCATGTAGGTGGCGATGGCGAAGTTGCCCCACAGCAGGACCGAGATGACCCACAGGATGCGCGCGGCGAGCCGTTGTTCCTTCCAGGCAATCCAGACGCAGAAGGTGAGGAAGGCGAAGTAGGCATCGAAGAGGGTGACCTGGAACCACCGGTTGCCGGTGACCTCCGCGGGGAGGTCAAACATGCCTTGGGCCAGGCTGGCCCGGATCGTGCCCCAAGTCATCACTGCCAGCACGAGCAGGAAGAGACCGCGCAGGAAAACAATCATGGCTGGGAAGGTTTGTCGTCGCCGAGCAGTTGATCGCGGAGCGCGGTGCTGATGGGTTCTTCTCCCAACCAGATCCGGAAGTAGGCGAGGGCGAAATCCGCCCCTTCCACCGTCACCAGCGCCTTGCCGTTCAGTCGTAGGGTGGTGCCCGTGCCCGGCACCCAGGTGAGCGTGTAGCGGTCCCCCGGCTTGACGTCGAGATAGGCGCTGTTGAGTTGGGTGAGTCGGGGTTGAAGGCGCCTCCAGGTCTCCGCCGTGACGTTGCGCTTCAGCAGCGCGTCGCCGCCGGAGACGATGTCCGGTGCCGAAAACTCGCGACGGTAATGGATCTCCAGGCGAAGCGGTGCGCCGGCGAGGAGGGAGTCCCGCTTGGAACCCTGCCCGGCGTGGAGGCTGGCATCGTAGGCGTGAACCAGGCGCTTCCAACGGAAGGCTCCATGGCCGACCAACTCGAAGCGGATGCCATCCTCTTCCACGGCCGTCGGGGGCGCGAAAGCTCCGCGGGCCGGAAGGCTGGCGAGGAGCAGGAGGCCCATGAGCCAGCAGAGGAGGCGCGGCGTCGGGCCGGACGCGGAAGGCCGACCGGATTGCGGGAAGGGAATCGTCTGTTTCATGCGATGCGGGACTCAGGGGTCATGGCCGGACTCAGCCACCCCAATCCATAGATGCGCCCGTTTGGGGATTGGTGCAACTGTGGCGAGCCCGCGGCCTGGGGGCCGCGGCCGTCCCCGGCCGCTTCGGAGGGACGAGTTCTACGAGTCCTCATGACCGACTTCCGGAGTTACGGACTCGCGGGGCTCGTCCGGAGAACAGTTCGAGGCGGGCGGGGACGCCCGCGGCCCCGGGAGGCGGCAGCGCAAGTTTTCCGTTTCAGGGTTCAAGCGGGCGCGGGTTCGCAGGTAGGATCTCGACGCATGGAGATTTCTGGTGAGTTGATCGCGCGTTTGCAGCGGGTGCGACTGTTCGTCTGCGATGTGGACGGGGTGTTGACCGACGCCCGCGTCGAGATGGGCGGGGGAATGGCGGAGCGCAAAGTGTTCCACATCCGGGACGGTCTTGGCCTGCGGTTGTTGCAGGGAGAAGGCGTCAAGGTGGCCTGGGTCAGTGCCCGTCCCTCGCAGGCCACCACCGAACGGGCCAACGATCTCCAGGTGGATTTCGTGCGCCAGTCGAGCGCACCCAAGGTCGGGGTGATCGAGGAACTCCAGCGGGAGTTGGGGCTGGGCTGGGCGGAGACCTTGTACATGGGCGATGACGTAGTGGACCTGGCGGCATTGAAGCGGGCGGGATTCGCCGCGGTACCGGCGGATGGCATCCAGGAAGCACGGGCGCTGGCCCATTATGTGTGCCGGTTGGACGGGGGGTGTGGCGCGGTGCGGGAGGCGGTGGATCTGGTGCTGAAGGCGCAGGGACGCTGGTCGGGACTGATCGAGAAATTCACTTCCTAAGCCCCCGGCAGGCTCCCATGCTGCCCCAGATTGCACGCGCGGATTTCCATCCCCTTCGGTGGTCTTGGCATCGTTCTGGCCGGCTGGGCACTGGCCCAGTCGCCGGCCGTGGCCCCGGCGACTTCGATGGTGAAGAACTGGAATTTCACCTTGCAGAAACAGGGGCAGACGCACGGTCGGTTCCGGGGTGGAAAAGCCGTTCCAGTGAACGGCCTGCGGGCGTTCGACGTGGAGCAGTTCCATGTCGATACGTTCCGGACGGACGGTGAACTGGACCTGACGGCCGAGTCGCCCGCCTGCCGGGTGTTCCTCACCAACGACAGCTTTGTCGTCACCTCGCCGGACACGTTGCGGGTGGTGCAGGCCGACGGACGGTTTGAACTGACCGGTGAAGGTTTCCACTGGGATCACGGTGCGCAGCGCCTGGTGGTTTCCAATCGGGTGAAGACCGTTCTGCGGGTGCCGCTTCCGCGGAATGACCAGGAGAAATGACCGATGGCGAAGGACTCTTTTCCAATGAAGGTATTGCGTGGTTTGGCTGGCATCTTGTGCGCCGGCGGGTGGTTGCTGGCGCAGGAGGCCCGGGCCCCGATCGAAAGCGACTGGGCCGAGATGGATCTCAAGGCGGGTGCCTATCATTACGTGGGCAATGTGCGGGTCGACGTCCCGGGTCTGTTGAAGCTCACCTGCGGTGATCTGCTGGCTCAGCCCCAGAAGGACACCAACCGTCTGGATTCACTCATCGCCACCACCAACGTGGTCATCGAGATCGTCCGGCCCGGGCGGCGTCCCGGCGATGCCCCGGTGGTCATCCGGGCCTATGGCGAACGCGCCGTCTATACCGCCACCAACGAGCTCGTGACGCTCTCCGGCGGCGACACCCGGGTCGTGGCTCCCCAGGGAACCATGCGCGGGACCAATGTCATCTACGACGTCGCCACCGGGCGCGTGCGGTCGACCGGTCATCAGATCACCGAATTGAACCCGGAACTCTTCCGCAACTCCGGGCTCTTCCGCCGCGCCACCAATTCGACGGCGGTCGGCCCGACCAACAAGTGACCCGGACCGAGAACCGCGCCGGTCGCGCATGAGCCAGAAACCATCATCCAGAACGGAGGCGACGCCGGGCAGGACCGCCGTCGCAGGCCAGCGTCTGCTGACGGTGGAAGGTCTGGCGAAGGAGTACGGGAAACGGCGGGTGGTGGATGGCGTGACGATCTACGTCAATGCCGGTGAGATCGTGGGTCTGCTGGGTCCCAATGGTGCCGGCAAGACCACCTCGTTCAACATGGTGGTGGGGCTCGTCCGGCCGGACGAGGGAAAGGTCCAGTTCCTCGGAGAAGACGTGACCCGCATGGCCATGCACACCCGGGCACGCCGCGGCGTGGGTTATTTGACCCAGGAACCGAGCGTGTTCCGCAAGCTGTCGGTGGAAGACAACCTGCGGGCGATCCTGGAGACGGTGGATTGCCCGCGCGACGAACGGCAGACCCGGCTCAATTACCTGCTCGATGAACTCGATCTGGCGCGCCTCGCCACGAGCAAGGCCTACCAGTTGAGCGGGGGCGAGAAACGTCGGTTGGAGATCACCCGCGCCCTGGTCACCCATCCCCGGCTCCTGTTGATGGATGAACCGTTCGCCGGCATCGATCCCATCGCGGTGTATGAGGTGCAGAAGATCGTCCGACGTCTGCGCGACCGCGGCCTGGGAATCCTCATCACCGACCACAATGTGCGCGAGACCCTCAAATTGGTGGATCGCGCCTACCTGATCTACCAGGGCCGCGTGGTGTACGAGGGGCCCGCAGACCAGTTGGTCAACGACCCGCGGGCACGCGAAATCTATCTGGGGCCAGACTTCAACCTCTGAGCGCCATGAACACCACGGGTCGTCCCATGAACCCTGTTCCGGTTACCGTTCACAAGTTCTACACCGAGCACGCCTCCGTGCTCGGACTCCATCTGCTGGCGGGCGCAACGGGCCTGGAGAAGATCATCCGGGAACCGACGGTGAATCGGCCGGGCCTGGCGCTGGCGGGCTTCAAGAAATACTTCGCGCCCCGCCGGGTTCAGGTGATCGGCAACGTGGAGACCGCCTACCTGCGTTCGCTCGAAGTTGAATTGCGACGGCAGCGCTACGCCGAGTTGTTTGCCTGGCGGATCCCCTGCGTCGTGCTCTGCCGCGGGATCAAACCGGACAAGGATCTCCTGCAGGCGGCCGAAAAGGCGGCCACCCCTGTGCTGCAATCGTCGTTGGTGACCATGAAGTTCATCAACCTGGCGACGCTGGCCTTGGAGGAACTGTTCGCCCCGCGGACGCAGATTCACGGCAGCATGGTCGATATCCAGGGAGTAGGCGTGATCATCCAGGGCGAGAGCGGCATCGGCAAAAGCGAGGCGGTGCTGGGCTTGCTCGAACGTGGCCACAGCCTCGTGACCGATGACATCACCCGGCTCACGCTGGTGGACGGCCGGAAGTTGATCGGGACCGGGAAGGAACTGACCCGGAATCTCATGGAAGTGCGGGGCATCGGGATCATCGATGTGGCCGCCATGTTCGGGGTGGCCGCGATCCGGCCGGACAAACTGGTGGATCTGGTGGTGACGCTAAAGGTCTGGGAGCAGATGCAGGAAGTGGATCGACTGGGGATGGAGGAGCGCTTCACCGAACTGCTGGGGGTCAACGTTCCCCACATGGAGATTCCCGTGCGTCACGGGCGCGACCTGGCCCGGTTGATCGAAGTGGCCGCTTTTCAAACCAAGCTTCGGCTCAGTGGCATCAACCCGGCCCGCGAACTGAGCCGTCGCCTGACGCAGGCGATGCAGAAGCTCTGAGTTTTCGGTTGCCGCGGATCGTGGGAGCGGGAAGCTGTTCGGACACTCATGAAATTCTCCCGTCACGTTGTGCCGTGGCTCAGTGCCGCGGCCGCCACCGCCGTTTTCGCCGCCGGGGTCGGTTATGAAGATACCCCGGTGATTCCCGGTCAGAAGTGGAAGGTCCACGACAAGGCGCGTCCAAATCCGCCCAACGTCACCCCGGCCGAGACCTTCAGCCAGGGCGCTCCGGCTCCCTCGGATGCCAAGGTCCTGTTCGACGGCAAGAGTCTGGCGGCGTGGAAGAGCGGCGGCAGCGATGCCAAGTGGAAGATCGAGAACGGCTACTTTGAAGCCATCAAAGGCGCAGGCGACCTCGAGACCCGCGAGAAGTTCAGCGATTTCCAACTGCACATCGAGTGGTCCGCCCCGAACCCGCCCAAGGGCGACAGCCAGGGGCGCGGTAATTCCGGCGTTTTCCTCCACGGCCTCTACGAGATCCAGGTCCTCGACGTGTACAACAACAAGACCTACGCCGACGGCCAGGCCGGTGGCCTGTACGGTCAGTGGCCTCCCCTCGCCAACGCCATCAAGAAACCCGGCGAGTGGAACAGCTACGACATCGTCTTCGAAGGCCCACGCTTCGATGACGCCGGTGCTGTCACTCGCAAGGCCTCGGTCACCGTCATCCACAACGGCGTCGTCCTCCATCATCGCCAGGAATTCAATGGCCCCTCCGGCCACCGCAACGTTCCCAGGTACGTGAAGTACGACGGCTCCGGCCCCATCCGCCTCCAGGATCACGGAGATCCCGTCCGCTTCCGCAACGTCTGGCTGCGCCCGCTCGGCACCTACGATCGCCCCGAGTAAGCCCGCGCCGAGCTCCGCGAGTCCCCATCCCTCCCCGGGCTCCGTGCGCACTTTGTAGCCCTCCGAAATCGGTGGCTGAAACCAGTCGATCGAACTCTCTCCTCCAAGTTCACGGACTCGCGGAGTTCGTCCCTCCGGCCGCGCCCGGTCACCCAGCCGGTTCCAACTTCCGGATCGCTTCCATGATCTCGTCGGCGACCTGCTGGTAGATCGCCTTCAACCGGGCTTTGTCGCAGGTGGCGGCTTCGGCCCGGAGCGCCGCGAAATCCAGCGGGGCACCAAAGATCAGCGTGATCGGGCGCGGCCGCGGAAAGCGGTGATGCCGTCCCCACGCCTCGAACGCCCCCACGATCCGCACCGGGACGACCGGGGCAGTGGACTTGATCACCGGCAGGCCAATGCCGGCCCGGGCCGGCATGATCTGGCCGTCGGGGGAACGGGTTCCCTCGGGAAAGAGGACGATGGCTCCGCCGTCCGCCAGGCGGTCGAGAATGGCCTTCAGACCGGCACCGCCACCGCCGTCGCGATCGACCGGCACCGCCCGGAGACTTCGGATCAATGCGCCCAGGACGGGTGCGGTGAAGAGGGATTTCCGGGCCAGGAAATGGATCGAACGTTGGAGCACGCACCCGATCATCGGCGGATCGAGGAAGCTGATGTGGTTTGAGGCGAGGACCGCCGGCCCCACCAGCGGCACATGCTCACGGCCCTCGACCCGAAGCCGGAAGTAGATCCGGGAAAGGTTCCGGAAGATCCAGGAGTAGAATCGATAGTGGAACGGGCGCCGTGCAGCGGCGGCCAGCGCGGATTCAGCCGGCTTCATGCGATCTCCACCCGGAGTCCGTCATAGGCGAGGAACACTCCCTCCGGCAGTTCCGCCTGGTCGCGGTCATGATCGTAGTCGTGGGTCAGATGGGTGAAATAGGTGCGGTCCGCCCCGATCCGGCGCGCGGCCGTCAACGCCTCGTCGAGGCACATGTGGGTCGGGTGCGGATCCCGACGGAGGGCGTCGAGCACCACCACCTGGGCTCCACGGGCGGCGGCAATGGCGTCGTCGGTGACTTCCTTGCAGTCGCTGAAGTAGGCGAGGCGGGCCCCCTGACGTTCGAAGACGAACCCCAGGGTCTCGATGTTCCCGTGCGGAAGCGGAAAGGCCTCCACCCGCAGGTCGCCCACCTCGAACGGACCGGTGATCTCGCGGGCGTCCGGATGGAAGTAAGACCGCGGGATCGGTCGGCCGTCGAAGGCGTACTCGAAGATGCGACGGAGCGTGCGCAGGGTGATGGCGGACGCGTGGACGGGCAGCGCTCCGCCCCGCAGATCACAGACCCGACGGCAGTCGTCCATTCCCATGATGTGATCGGCATGGGCGTGGGTGATGAGGAGCGCGTCGAGATAGCCCAGGCCCTCGCGCAGCATCTGGGTTCGGAAGTCGGGCGTGGTATCCACCAGGCACCGGGTCGTTGGCGTCTCGACGTAGATCGACGCGCGCAACCGGTGGTTCCTCGGGTTGGCGAGGAACTCCGGTGGATACGATTTCCCGATGATCGGCACCCCCTGCGAGGTGCCGGTGCCCAGGAACCGGAAGGAGAACGACATCGTGGGACCAGTGTGCCGTTCGAGGGCGGGCGGGGAAGGGAGATTTCTGCCATTCCGCAGGCCGCCGCCGCCGACTACACCTTATAAATTGGGTCGTCCTTTTGACTCCCCGAAACATCCTCGCGGCTTTTGCCGAATGACCTTAGTTTGGGGGCATGGTGTACGATCCAACGTTCGACGCGTTGTTGCAGTCGGTCTGGGATGGGGCCCGGGTGACGGCGGCCGAGTTGCGTCGGCTGGCGTCCCTTCCATTGGAGGAACTGGGAACGCTGGCGGATCGTCGGCGGCAACTGGCGCGGATGCAGGCGCACGGCGGGGAGGGCAACCGCATCGTGACCTACATCGTCGATCGCAACGTCAACTACACCAACGTCTGCAATGTCTATTGCAAGTTCTGCGCCTTCTGGCGGACGGAGAAGGACGCCGATTCCTACGTCATCACCCACGAGGAAATGGACCGGAAGATCGAGGAAACCCTGGCGCTGGGCGGCAACCAGATCCTGATGCAGGGCGGACATCATCCCCGCCTGACCAAGCAATGGTACCTCGATCTCCTGTCGCACATCCGCGAGCGGTTTCCCCAGGTCAACGTCCACGGGTTCAGCCCCAGCGAATTCATCCATTTCCAGGAGGTCTTCCAGGAACCGGTCGAGAAACTGCTGTCGGACTTCGTCGCCGCAGGCCTCGGCTCCCTGCCGGGGGGTGGAGGCGAGATCCTGGTGGACCGCGTCCGGAAGCGCATCGCCCCATTGAAGGCCGATACCGCTGAGTGGATGGGCGTCATGGACCGGGCCCATGCGCTGGGCCTCGCCAGTTCGGCCACCATGATGTTCGGGCATGTGGAGACGTTGGATGACCGGATCGAACACCTCGACGTCGTCCGCCAGCAGCAGGACGTTTCCCTTCAACGTCTGGTGGATGCGGGAAGCTTGGGGACGGTCGGTTCCGATCCGATCGAACGGGCGCGTTCCTACGCCCGGGCCCTGGAAGAAGGACGGGTGAACGGGGGTGCGTTCACGGCCTTCATCTGCTGGACGTTTCAACCGGAGAACACCGTCCTGAAAGCCCCCACCGTCGGCGCGCACGAGTACCTCCGGACGCAGGCCCTGGCCCGCATCTACCTCGACAACGTTCCCAGCATCCAGAGTTCGTGGGTGACCCAGGGACAGGAGGTCGGGCAGGTGGCGTTGAAGTACGGTGCCAATGATCTTGGTTCGATCATGATTGAGGAGAATGTCGTCAGCAGCGCCGGAACCACCTTCCGGATGGGCGTGGCGGACATGCAACGGTTGATCCGCGATCTCGGATACGAGCCCAGGCAGCGTAACAATGCGTATCGATTGGTGGGCTGAGGCGTTCTCCGAGAGGGATCGGTTCGGCGGTCCGTGGAAGTCCCGCACCTCCTGTGGTGGCTGACTCCGCGCGCACTTCAGGACGCTTTGCGAGGCGCCTCGATCCGCGGAAGAATCGGACGGCGAAGAATGGGGACTCGAGGAGCTCATCCCGAACACGAATCACCCTGAAGGTGAGCGCTCGGCATCGGCCGAATGTGGCCTTGCAGCCCTTTTATCTGTGGAATCCGTGAAATCGGTGGATCACTGGGCTTCTGTCTTCAGGGTGAGCTTCCCCCCTCTCTTGCGCCACTTCGCGATCCATTCCCACTGGGCGAACGAGATCCGGTCGAAGGGGAATCGCCACCGTCGGAGGAGCGGCTTTTCCCGGGGTGGTGTCTGCCGGATGGATCCGAGGAATCCAGCCACGCGATCGAGATACCTGGCTGCGTCGTGCCGCCGGGCCAGGGCGCGGGCCTGGGTCTGGGCGGCTTGCCAGCGCGCGGCATCCCAGCGGGCCAGCTTCACGATGCTCCCCGCCAGGGCGTCCACATCGGCCGCGGGATACGCGAGCAACGGATCGATGGCGCGGGCGTAGGCGTCCCCTCCACTGCCGAGGTCGGGATGGATCGGGACCGTGCCGGCGGCCATGGCTTCGATGAGGGCGATGGGGGTTCCCTCGAAGTCGCTGGTGAACACGATGGCATCCCACTGCTGGAGGATCCGCCAGTATTCATCCCCGCTCTGGCGCCCGTGAAAGACGTGTCGGGTGCGATCGGGCAATGCCTGTTCCAGCATCGCCCGCTGGGGGCCGTCGCCGAGGAATTCGATCCTCCAGGGAAAGGTCGCCGAGGCCAGTTTCTGCGAGAGCGTCAGGAAACGTTCGATGCGCTTCTGTTCGGTCGAAAGGCGTCCGGCGTACCCGAGGACCAGCGGACTTCCGGGTGGGCGCGTCCGATGGGTCGGCAACCCGACCGGAGGATGGATGGGATAATCGACGCGGAGAAAACGCTCCGCCGGCCAGTCCGGGGCAGCCGTCCGGGCCCGGTTCATGAGGACGTCACTGACGGCAACGATTCCATCCATGAGCGGGGCGCGGGCGGTCAGTTGGGCGGCAAGCCCGGGGATGTCGCTGTGGAGGAACAGGACGCGGCGTGCGGAATCGTCCAGATCGGCGAGGTAGGGTTGGCCCCAGGAGGTGTGGTGGACGACCACCTCCGGATTGAATCCAGGCCAGGCACCGGCGACCCGTTGGCGTGCTTCCCGGACGGAAAGGCGACGCGCGAAGGAAGTGAAGCGCGCCCGGGGGAAGTGGGGGTGCGGATCCTCCCAGAAGGAGATGAACCGCGAATCCATCCCGTGGGCTGCGTCGTGCTCGTGATGGAACCGGAGCACGGCCTCGACCCCGCCGAGCGAGGCGAATTGCGTGTTGAGATGGAGGACCCGCAGCATCGGCTTGAGGAAAAAGGAGTTCTATCCGCAGAGAGCGCAGAGGGCGCAGATCCCGAAACAAGAGCCCGCAGGGTGCGATCTCCGCCTTGCCTTCGAAGCCTTCAGGGGCATCCCGATCTGCGTTATCTGCGCCATCTGCGGATCAACTCTCTCGGATTCCCGGCCTCAATCCACGCCGATCCACACCTTGCCGTCGCGGACCTGGGTCGGATAGGTCTTCACGGGACGATCGGGTCGGGTCTTGCCGGCACCAGTAGCGAGGTCGAAGGCCCAACCGTGCATGGGACAATAAACCTCGCCGTTTTCACACCAACCGGAACCCAGGGGCGCGCCCCGGTGCGGGCAACTGTCATCGATGGCGCGAAAAACGCCGTCGAGATTGAAGAGGGCGAAGCGTTTGCCGCGCAGTTCCACCGAGCGCCCGCGGCCGGGGGGCAGGCTGGAGACGTCGGCGGCGTCGAGAAACTCGGGCATGGCTCAGGCGTGGGGTGGCTGGGAGTCCGGAACGTGTCGGACCATCAACGGCAGGCTGCTCAGGTGATTGGCGTCGAGAGCCAGGTCGATGGTGTAGTCGCCGAAGCGCGGAAGCTTCAACTGGGGCATGAGGACGATCAGATTGATCGGGATCGAGAGGTCGTGACTGGCGAAGCGCAGTTCAATGGTGGATTCCATCGGCGGCAGCACCAGCTTCCCGTCATCGTCGGCGAAGGTGATCCGCAGGCGGTGGGCGCCCTCTTCGACCCGGGAAAAGCGGATCCGCGCGGCCACGGCGCAATGGGTGATGCTCACCGGGGCTTCTCGGGCCCAGATGCGGTCAAATGCGCCCAGAACATTGAGCTTTCCACCGGCCTCGGTGGCGGCATCGCAGAGGCAGAAGAGTTCAACCTTCATGCGGCGGGCGGGTTCTCCGGCGGGGGTCCGACCTTGGCCTGCTTCTTCCACGGCATCTCCGGGAATTTCTCGGGCAGCTTGAAGGCCTTCGGCTTGGCCTGGGCCATCTGAAGCTCCGATTCCGAGACGGCCGCGGCGTCCGGCTTGGCCCCCGGGGCCTGCATGTCCTGCTTCCAACTGGCAATGCGCGCCTGAAGCCCGTGCTTCTCGGCCGTCGTCTTGTCGCCGGACCGCATGTAGAAAAGGGACAGGTTGGTGTGCACCAACTGTTCATTCGGGCGCAGGCGCTCGGCCTTGTGTCCCTCGGCGATCGCCGTGGCGTAGTCGCCCTTGCGATAGTGGCACATGGCAACGGCCAGTTGGGCGTCGAAGTTCGCCGGATCGACGTCCACCAACTCCTGCAACTTGCCGAGCGCGGTGTCGTAGTCGCCGGTGGTGTAGTCGAACATCGCGTCGTCGTACTGCTCTTGGGGATCGGGGGCGGACATGAGTGAATCGTGCTGGGGCGGAGGGTGCGGGCAAAGGCAGCGGTCGGCAAGGCGGCTGCGAGCCCCGGGAGCGCCCGGGACCGCGGGCGTCCCCGCCCGCCTTCAACTCCCCGTCTTCGCAATCCCGGCGTAGGCCTCCTGGTAGAGCGGAAGCACGGCCGCCGTGGAAAAATGCTCACTCACCCGCCGCCGCGCCTGGGCTCCGAGGGTCCGGATCCGTTCCGCATCCGCCGCCAACGGCATCAGCAGATTGGCGAGCTGCCCTTCCTCACTGAGATCGCCGGTCGCTCCGCCGTCCCCGATGATCCACGACGTCACGGGAAATCGATGCCCAATCACCGGCAGTCCCGTGGCCATCGCCTCCAGCAGGACGATCCCAAACGGTTCCTTCAACGCGGCATGCACGAAGAGGTCCGCCGCCCGGTAGATCGCGGCCATCTCGGTCCGCGGCAGGGAGGCATGGAGCCGGACGCCAGCCCCGAGATGGCTCTCGGAGAATCGGGTCATCTCCTGGTGTTCCGCCGGGGTGGCGTTGCCCACCAGCAGCAGGTGCGGCCGTCGTTCGACGGGAATCCGGGCGATTTCGCCGACGATGAAATGCAGCCGCTTGGAGCTGCCCCGGGCGAAGTCCCCCACCGCCAGCACCACCGGGGTCGTTGGGGGAACGTCGCCGAGGTAGCGGGCCCGATCCGCCCTGCGGTCGGCGGTCCCCTGAAACTGGGAAGGCTCGATGAAATGTGGGATCACCCGCCAGCCTTGGGTCTCGCAGCCCGCTTCCTGAGCCGCACGGAGGTATTCGGGGGCGAGGACCTGGGCGTGGTCGAAACGCCAGTTCCAGTCCGGCCCGAGCATCAGGCCGTCCATGTAGAAGACCGCGGGATGCTGACCGCGGAAAGCCTGGCGGACCCACCAGGCCACCTGCGGATCCGTCAAATGGACGATGGCCGGCCGTTCACGGCGCAACTTCCGGATCAGGGAACGTGCAAAGGTGCGTTGCTCGATCAGGTATCGATGTCGCGGGGACAGCCATCGGATCAGCGGCGAAGTCCGTGAAATCGCCCACAAACGGGTCAGGGGTGCCCGCGTCGGGACCACATCCGATCCATACAACCGAACCGGCTGTCCACGACGATGAAGGGCCTCCGCGAGGTCCGTGGCCCAGGTCTCCGATCCACGTCGGATGCGACCCAGCCCCGAGACGGCGATCGCGACGGTGGCCGTCACGGAGCCTGCCTTGTCGGAGTCGCGCGACGGAGCCACACGGAGTGTTTCATTCGGGTGGAAGTATCGGGCCGGGACGCCGGAAGATGCCAGCGCCCAGATGCCAGTGCCCCGGCCGCTTGGGGGCAGGGAGGGAAGCGGCGGGCGAGGACGCCCGCGGCCCCAAGAGGGTTTCGGACTCGCGGAGTCCCTCCAGCGCCCGCAGGGAACTGGCATCTGGATCCATCCCGGGCAACACTGGGGGGAATGAGCGGGGGCACACTGAAGCTGATATCCACGGATTTTGACGGAACGATTCACGAGGACTTTGCCGATGCACCCATTCCGGTAGCCCTCGAACGACGTCTGGGCGAGTTGCAGGCGTCCGGCGTGATCTGGGTGATCAACACCGGCCGTGAGATGGCCAGCCTGATGGAATCGCTGGCGCGTTCGCACGTTCAGATCCGACCGGACTACCTGATCCTGGTCGAACGGGAGATCTTCCGGAATGACCGCGGGCACTACGTGCCGGTGGAACCGTGGAATACCCGGTGCAACCAGGATCACGCACGGCTTTTCGCCGACCTGGCCGTGGAGTTGCCGGATCTGCTGGAGGGGTTGCAGTCGCGCTACGACGCGACTTTCTACAACGATCCGTGGTCACCCCTCTGCGCCATCGCCCGCACCAATCCGCAGATGGACGCGATCGAGGCGGAACTTTCGGCGTTTGCCGGGGGGTGGCCGGAAATGGCGGTCGTCCGCAACGATGTGTACGTGCGATTCAGTCATATCGGTTACAGCAAGGGCACGGCGCTGGCAGAAATGCAGCGAATCCTGGGAATCAGCCCGGAACACACCCTCGCCGCCGGCGATCACCTGAACGATCTGTCGATGCTCGTGCCCCGCGTGGCCCGTTACCTCGTCGCACCGGCCAATGCCGTGCCGGCAGTGAAACAGCAGATCCAGACCCATGGTGGCTGGAACATGGAACAGCGCACCGGCATGGCCGTCCTCGCCGCCCTGGATCGGGTCGCCGATGGGGGGCGATGAGGAACAAGGGATGAGCTCCGCGGGTCCGTCATCCCCGCGACGCCTTGAATCCTCCAACTGAAATCTTCAGTTCGCCGGTTCAGGCGGACTAGACTGCGTCACACCCATGGCAAAAAAAGTCGAGCTGAGCTTGAAGGTGGCCTCGATGTCGCTCCCCACCGTTTTAAGCACGGCGTGGCGTTGGACCATTTGTTCCCGCCGCTTCACTCGGGTGAGTTCATATCGCTCGTCGGCACGTTGGATGATCTTCAGCTTGCGCTGGAGGGCCGCCCGCTC